>JARLHW010000007.1 GCA_031292075.1 Desulfosporosinus sp. | reverse complement strand
TTGCCTTTGCTTCATTTCTTACAGTGGCACCCAACGGGATCATCGGGGTGGATGTTGACAGTGATCTGTATGCCCTTAATGATAGGGTAACTCAAACTGGTTTGCGTTATTACGGCAAAATAATGACCTTATTCGGAGAAATTGAGGACTATATTTGTGCTTTAGATTTTCCTTGCCCAGTCGATTACGTTTTCTCAGCGGGCGTCATCTATGCCAATGTTGTGGGCGCTAACACGGATCTTTATGATCTCGACTTACCTTTACCAGCCTATACCTGGTATACAGAGGCATTTTACGGTAAACGGGGTCGGCCTTTGCTCGCTGATATTCCATCAGTTAATCGGGCCATTAAAATGTGTGTACAAAATTACGCCTGGACCGGTTATCCGAGTGCTTTTTTTAGTGAGCACATTCCGACGATTGTTGTCGGACAGGAACAAGCCGAACTTTTTAGTCGCGATCCGCAGAATCTTACCTATATGGACCATGCCATGGTGGCTGAGAGCACAGAGTCCGCTATGGAATTTGCCTATAAGACCACAGGGACGAGAAAGGTCGTTATTTTTGACGGGGCTGTCGGTGGTATTAATGTCAGCGAATCTTTGGCCGAGGAACTGTTGCAGAAAGCTCCCGCTGTCAGCGCTAAAGTCGATGAAATCTTATTGCCGAAATGGCTGCGGCAGAGAGGAATTGAATTAGTACGTCCTAAATAGAGATGTGTCAGGAAAATAATAGGGAGTAATAGAAATTGAAAGAGTACAAGGAGGAAAAAAATGAATCCTAAAGCGACTATTAGTTTCTCTACCCCAAACAGTCAACGCTTTGAACATGGCCCCGGACTGGCCAGCGGTTTACGAGATTTGCCCCGCTATCTTAATGTCAATACTGTTACTACCGGTTTGGTAGCTGCAGTATTTGGTTGTACAGGTCCAGCTCTAATTGTCTTAAATGCCGCTACCAAAGGACATTTAACAACAGTTCAGGCAATTTCCTGGCTGTTTGGTATCTATTTTTTGGGTGGTTTGGTCAGCGTACTGATGGCTCTGTATTACAAACAGCCTATCTGCGGTGCCTATAACATTCCGGCTGCGGTGATGCTAGTTAGTTCGTTAAGCATGTTTAGCCTTAATCAAGCTGTGGGTGCCTATATTATTGCCGGTGTGCTGGTGTTTATTTTGGGGGTTTCCGGTTTAATTGGTAAAGTGATGCGCCTGCTGCCGCTACCTATTGTTATGGCCATGATTGCCGGTGCTATGATTCATTTCGGCACTGGAATAATTACTTCAACTCAGTCCTCGCCTTATATTGGTCTAGCGGCATTGATCGGCTTTTTAATTCTGCCGCGCATCAGTAAAAAGATCCCTCCGGTGCTCGGCGCATTGGTATTGGGGATAATTGTTGCCGGCGTTGTTGGAGGATTGCATTGGAGTGGGGAGCAATACAAATTTATTGCTCCGCGTTTGGTCATGCCGCAGTTTACGCTTAATGCCGTATTCAGTATTGCTATCCCATTGGCTGCTTTGGTCATTGGGTCGGAAAATGCCCAAGCTATCGGTGTTTTGACGGGACAAGGATACCAAGCTCCAGTCAACATGATTACGATGGTCAGTGGAATTGGCAGTATTTTAGTATCCTTCTTCGGCGGGCATAATGTTAACATTGCCGGGCCGATGACAGCAATTTGTGCAACCGAAGAGGCCGGTGAGAATAAAGAAGGTCGCTACGCTGCTGCAGTAGTTAATGGTGTAGTATTTGGTGGGTTTGGTTTAATCGCCAGTATTGCAGTGGCGTTTGTATCTGATCTCCCTAAAGATTTGATTGGGATCGTTGCCGGTTTAGCCATGATTGGGGTATTGATAAGTGCATTTAATGAAGCATTCAGCTCAAAAAAATTTAAGCATGGCGCATTTTTTGCTCTTGTAATTGCTATGAGTGGTGTAACCTTACTAAAAATCAGCGCTCCATTTTGGGCCTTGGTCGGTGGGGCGATTGTATCCTTCTTAGTTGAACCTAAAGACTTTGAATCGACTAAGATTATGCAATAATTAACCGGGCAGTAATGAAGGAATGTTGGTTATTCCATGTTCAATGAATACTTTGGGTTTATTAGCCGACGGTACAGGGAATAATCTACTTGCCCGGGCTGCCCAAGTGATGTTAAAAGAGAGGCGACCGCTGGTAGTAGTCCCGCGCGAAATGCCTTATAATATCATTCACTTGGAGAACATGTTACGGCTTGCTCGGGCTGGGGGCATTATCTTGCCTGCATCCCCAGGTTTCTATCATCATCCCCAGAGTATGGACGATTTAGTAAGGCATGTTGTCGGGCGCGTACTAGATCAGTTCGGCATAGAACACACTCTATATAAGCGTTGGGAAGGCGTCTAAACTTAAAAAGTAATTACAGGATGCCTTTCCTTTCTACGAACGCCTTGGAGCCGTGGGACTGGCAGTATACCAGTCCCTTTAAGTAAAGTATCTATGGTAAATGTTAGCGGGCGACGAATGTCGCCCGCTGCTTCCTAACTAAAGCAATGATGGGATGTATGAGATAATTAGAACTTAGGAGGGAAACAGATGAATCCGGTAAGTAAAGATAAGCTGGAAAAATTGCGTAAGATCTTAAGAGATATGGAAAGTGTCGTTATTGCTTTTTCAGGTGGAGTTGACAGTACTTTTCTGCTTAAAGTTGCGCTAGAAGTACTAGGCGACAAAGCCTTAGCAGTCACAGCTACTTCCTCAACTTATCCTGCTCAGGAGCAGGCGGAAGCCCAAAAACTTGCTTGCGAATTAGGGGCTAGACATAAACTAATAGTTTCAGAAGAATTGGATATTGAAGGTTTTGCGGATAATCCGCCTAACCGGTGCTATTTTTGTAAAAATGAGCTATTCTCCAAATTGTTAAAAGTGGCAAAGGAAGAGGGAATTAATTACGTTCTTGATGGCTCGAACTTCGATGACTTAAATGATCACAGGCCGGGAATGAAAGCAGCAAAAGAATTGGGCGTACGCAGCCCACTAAAAGAAGCAGGCATCACAAAAGAGGAAATTCGTTGTTTTTCCAAGAAAATGGGTTTATCTACCTGGAACAAACCTTCCTTTGCTTGTCTTAGTTCCCGTTTTCCGTATAGCTCTAGAATAACGAAAGAGAAGTTGAACCAAGTAGATCGAGGAGAAATGTTGTTGCGTTTCTTGGGTTTTCAACAGTTTCGATTACGTCACCATGGTGAAATTGCCCGGATCGAGATCAGCCGAGATCAATTTTTGCTAATGGTAGAAAAAGTAGACCAAGTCGTTGAAGAGCTAAAAGCTTGTGGTTTTACTTATGTTACCATGGATCTACAAGGTTACCGGACGGGGAGTATGAATGAGACTTTATCTAAAGAGGACAAAATTGTATGAACGAGAAAAGCCTACGTGATTTACTCATAAGAATCAAGCATGACGAAATTAGCGTTGATGCAGGGTTAGATAAATTGAAAGATTTGCCCTTTGAAGATTTAGGCTTTGCCAAAATCGACCATCATCGCCAGCTCAGGCAAGGATTTCCTGAAGTTATCTATTGTGCAGGCAAAACAACTGAACAGATCGTCACCATCGTCGAAAAGCTGGCTGAAGGGGCAGATAATAACATTCTAGCCACTAGGGCTAGTTATGAGGTTTATGAAGCAGTTGCCGCACGGATTCCTGACGTTGAGTATTATGATTCAGCTCGCTTAATCGTGATAAGACGAGGTGAACAGGAAAAACGAGGACACATCTTAGTGGTGAGTGCGGGAACTTCAGACATACCTGTAGCAGAAGAAGCGGCTATTACTGCCGAGGTGATGGGCAACAGGGTGGAACGGCTTTATGACACAGGGGTAGCCGGTATTCATCGTTTATTATGCCAAACGGATAAGCTTCTGGCCGCACGGGTCATAATCGTGGTTGCCGGAATGGAAGGAGCTCTGGTCAGTGTAGTTGGAGGGTTGGTGGACAAACCGGTGATAGCCGTGCCCACCAGTGTTGGTTATGGCGCCAGTTTCGGAGGGTTAGCCGCTTTGCTTGCGATGTTGAACAGTTGTTCCAGCGGAGTGAGTGTGGTCAATATCGATAATGGTTTCGGTGCAGGTTATCAGGCTAGTTTAATTAATAAATTAGGGGAGGCTGGGATATGAAAATCGCCTACTTTCATTGTTTTGCTGGGATAAGCGGAGATATGATACTAGGGGCTTTAATTGATGCTGGTTTAGATCTGGAGCAACTGCGATTAGATTTAAACAAACTTCCTTTAAGTGGTTATCAATTACAAATGGAGAAAGTGATTAAACAAGGCATCAGTGGGACCAAGGTACACGTTTTAACTGAGGAGGGCCATGTACACCGGCATCTGCGGGATGTTCAAGAAATAATTAATAATAGTACGCTGGCGGAAGTTGTTAAAGAAAAAAGTATCCAGGTTTTTACTCGGTTGGCTGAAGCCGAAGCAAAGGTACATCAAACATCTGTTGACCGGATTCACTTTCATGAAGTCGGAGCGTTAGATGCCATCATTGATATTGTAGGTTCTGTTATCGGTTTGTGGCGGCTGGGGATTGAGGAAGTATATGCTTCACCAGTGCATACCGGAACAGGTTTTACTGAATGTGCCCACGGAATAATGCCAGTTCCTGCACCTGCGACTCTGGAACTATTGCAAGGGGTTCCCATTTACTCCCGGGATATAGAAAAGGAATTAGTTACTCCAACTGGAGCGGCAATTATTACAACATATTGTCAAAATTTTGGCAGTATGCCGCCGATGCGGGTTGATAACATCGGTTATGGGGCAGGTGAGCATAATTTAGTCATTCCAAACTTGCTGCGTTTAACCATTGGAGAGAAACTGAATCAGGTTTGTTCCGACGGGCATATCCGTTATGGCGGCAAGGGGGATGTCCACCAAGGAGAAGCCCTGATGATGGAAGCCAATATAGATGACATGAACCCCGAGTTTTACGATTATCTGATTAACAAATTCCTCAAAGCCGGTGCGATGGATGTTTTCTTGCGACAAATTCAGATGAAAAAAAACCGTCCAGCTATAGTATTAAGTTTATTGATCCATACCCATCAATTAGAAACATTCTACCAGCAGATATTTGCTGAGACAACGTCCATCGGGGTTAGGGTTTACCCTGTGACCAAGTATATGCTGCCTTATGAAATAAAGACAGTGCAGACCAAGCTAGGTCAAGCTAAGGTGAAAGTTGCCCGTTATCAGGATAGCCTGCGTAATGTGGCTCCAGAATATGAGGATTGCCGTAAACTAGCAATAGAGCAACAGATGCCGCTTAAAGAAGTTTACGATATTATCAAATACGAAGCTTACCAACAATTAGAACAAAAAGATTATAGCTAGCAAGTAATGGTTGCGTTTGTGATAAAGCACATAAGTAGGACAAGAACTTGGAGTAGAACTCGGATATATTTTGGAAAGGAATAATGAAATGGATAAATTAATCCGAGTATCAATTGAAGAAGATATTTTTCCCGAATATAGAGAAACTCCGATTGGACTTCTTTTGGAATATCATAATCTTCATCGTTCATTTGATTCTTATTCGAAAGCAAAGTTATTAATAGGAATGTGTATGGATAATCGAAAATATCTTCGCATTCCAGATAATTTTGCATATATAATTCGCAGTGGTGGGGGGAATCTACGTTACAGCGAGTTTAAAATATCGTAGGCCATTGCTGTTGGTGGTGTAAAGACCATAGCTTTGCTAGGCCATAATAATTGTGGTATGGTAAACCTATATTCTAAGAAAGAAAAGTTTATTGAAGGATTAGTTGAAACTGCAGGATGTAACAAGGAATTTGCAGAGGAGCATTTTATGAATTTTGCTCCAATGTATGAAATTGGAAATGAAATAGATTTTCTTTTAAGTGAGGCGGCAAGATTAAGATCAAGATATCCGAAAATTTTAGTTGCACCACTATTTTATCGTATAGAAGATAATAATTTTCATCTTATTAAAGAATAAGTATGTTAAATAAAGTTTAGGCTTATTTCCAAGCATTTTTTATATTTTCATCCCCTTTCCCTTACACAAACGGCAGATTACTACTACCGTTAGTGTAAGGGCGGACATATCATTTCGATAGCCCCATAAAATAATTGCTGGAACATTGATAATACTCTTAGGAAGCCTTGAATTTTTTAATCTGAGCTATTTCTAAGGACTTATTTTTACTACTACCGTACTACTACGGCGATAATTTTACCTGATTTAGAGTTGCTAAAGCACTGTAAGCCCTGCTATATAGGGATTCATGAGCTTAGGTAATTTTCCATACTTATAGGCCGTCAAACTCGTAATGAGTAGGTCGTCGTTCGAATTGGCAACATAGGAACCTTAGGCCCACAATTACTTGCGGGGTCTAAGGTTTTCATTTTTTAGCAGGTCATTATCATATGTTAAGTAGAAATCAAGACTGATTGTGAGAAAGGAGTTTATCTTAAGTTTTTCGAAATCGTGTCTTGACAAGCGGGGACAATACAGGATTCGACCAACTCAACGAAATTAACCAAACTTTGTTCAAGGAATTTATCTTAAATTTCCACAACGGCTGGGGCCTTAAGGCCAGATCAAGCATCAAGAATATGAGCGTTTATATTGGCAGAGGCATTCGTTACAGCAATTTAACTGATTGGGAAGGCAAATTAGAAGTGAATCTTAAGGGAACTAGAAAGCTATTTTTGACTACCATCATGCGATTTTCTACGATATTGTGAAAACCGTTCTCCCAGGAGTCTTCATCGTGATAATATTGTTTATATTGTCTGGGCCAATCCAGACTTCCGACAAACAGGGTTAGCTGTTCCTTTAACTTATCATTTAAACAAAGTCGATTGGAATCAAGTTGAGGTTTTAAACGTCTAGCTTTGTTCTTGTATCGATCCAAGTCATTCGTATCAGTTGGCAACCGGTCATTAACTCTGACATCCTCAATTCCGTATTCAGCTAATTTCGCTTTGACTTCTTTGAGGCACCAATTGCCAAATCCCTTAATCTTTTTAAGATCTTGCTCGGACATTAGTGCTATGTCACGTACCGTATAAAGTCCAGACCAATAAAGTAGGTTAAAAGTCCTCGTGCTAAGATTGAGCGCCCCTAGCCTGGGCGATTCGGCGAACCGATGACAACGAATCTCGCAATCCTCAGCATCTTCCCTTGTAGTAAATGCTTTTTGACATAGCTCACAAACATATTGGGTTACTACTCGTTCTTTCACCATCTGAGACAAACCGCCTTGCTTTACTGTATATTCATTAATTTAAGTTAAGGAGCTTTGAGCGTGTAATAGATTAAGGTGCAAGAAAGCAGATAATCGCTTTCCATATAAATAAAAACTTGAATTTTTCCTTTATACAATAGGTGCATTATCATGCATTAACTTTCTTCGGCGAATGTAATTATAGAGAGTGTTCTTGCTAAGATTGCACATGGTACAAATATCCTGTATTGTCACGTTCTGTGTATCATACAATTTCAAGGCCTTGGTCACATTCTCCTGCTTAATGCTTGGTCGTCCTCCTGTTCGGCCCCTGGCTCTAGCACTTATTAATCCCTCTTTAGTCCTTTCACTAATCAAGTCTCTCTCAAACTGGGATAAACCCGCAATGATCGTGAACATTAGTTTACCCTGAGCTGTACCAGTGTCTAACCAACTCTCTTTGAGGCTTTTTAAATTGATACCCCTATTCCCCAAGTCCTCGACCAAGGAAATCAAGTCTTTAGTGCTTCGACTGATTCTTGTCAGATCCGTAACAACAATCTCGTCGCCGGTTCTGGCATATTCTAACAGTTTTAGTAAAACAGGCCGATCCTTTTTTGTGCCTGTAACCTTTTCAGTATAGATATTTACCATGCTTATTCCGAGATCTTTTAGTTGATCAATCTGCCGATCTAAATTTTGATCCTCGGTACTAACCCTCGCATACCCTAAAAGCATAAACACTCACCACCTTTTACAAAATCATGCGAACTATATCCTCAATATAGTGCAAATAACGTTAATTGTCTATAATAAATGTACCATGATTATTGTACGTAAATTTGCACCATGTTTCAAACACTTTTAATATTAATAAGGTAAAAAATAAGGGAGTATAATAAACGGTGGTTTTTATGACATTTGGGACACGACTAGCTGATAAAAGAAAAGAAAGGGGGCTATCACAAGAATCCCTCGCCAAATCTATAGGGGTTTCAGCTTCATTTATTAGTCAAGTGGAGACCGGCATCAGAAATCCCTCCTATAGTTCGATACTTAGAATCAGTAGTGAATTAGATAATCCAATGGAGTATTTAATCGGGGGAGATATTGAAGGGATTGAAGATTCTAAAGACAAAATTATTAATCGTATAAGTAAGAGTTTTGATCCCGAGACCAAAAATAAGCTAATTGATTACTTATATTTGATTGCAGGATGTAAAAAGTATTTCGATTTTCCTTATTTTACTTCACCTATCGAATACGCCCAATATATTATCAGACGGTTTAAGTTAATTAATCTTCCTATCGATCCAATGGAAGTTGCAGAGCATCTAGGTGTTCATATTGTTGTTTCATCTGAGGCTCTGAACTTTGAAGGCGTTTTATATAAGTGTGGCGAAAAACCTATGATAGTGCTTAACGATGGTAATCCGTATGAAAGGAGGAGGAAATTCACAGTTGCGATGCTTATTGGACATTTAGTGTTGCCATGGCACGTGAAAGATGTATTTTACAGAGAAAAGGATAAACGTTCATTGGAGATCGAGAATACTTTTGAAATTGAAGCAAGGGAATTTGCCGCAGCTTTGATTCTACCGCCTATTATGCTCAAAGAAGACTTTAAAAATCTTGAACCAGGATTAGAGGCTTTTGAAAAGTTGGCTTATGATAAATACGATAGTTCATTAATTGTAATAGGTCAAAAATATGTCCAATCGCACAGTAAGACCACTGCTTTAATTACTTCGGATAAAGGGAAAATAACTCGAGTTTATGGTGGCCATTTTCCATATAAAATAACTGACCAAATATTGACGGGGTCAATTGCTATGGGTCTTTTAGAAACTTCCCCTAACGAAAGAGAAATCAGAAAGGGTCTAGTAACAGCGGATTCATGGTCTATGGAAATTGTAAGCCAAACAAAAATTTACGAAGAATCTTTATTAGATCCGAAATTTGGAGTAATAGTAACGTTTTTGACTTTAAAACATGGGAGAACATCGAGTAATAATGCCTAAATTCCATTACAATATCGCAGTATTGGTTATGAGGTTTTAGGTCTCTAATTAGAGTTACACAGACTGGTCCGATGGAAAATACACCTTTTTGTGGTGGTAAATATGAGATAAAAGGCCCAAGATAGCGAATTATCTTGGGCCTTTAGCTGATTTCATGTACAAGACATACTTGCTTCCTTTGGTAATAAAAACCCCTCCCAGGCTTTTTTAAGCCCGGGAGGGGTTCTACAATTACGACTTACCAGTTGCTACGTGTGGGGGGGACAAAACACTTGCGGCAATAAACTGGCTTTTCACCAGATGGTTCCAAAGGAACCGTCGTATCTTTTTCCGCAAGTAGCGCAAACAGCTGGGATTATTTACGTCACATTGATATCATAAATATCGAAACAACCATTTCATGGATCTTTGAGTAAAAGTTTCTTCGTTGTCAGAGTCCATGAACCACATCCTGATCTAATATCCTTCTTCGTTCTTTCCAGTCCGGCATATGGATACTTAAGAAATCATAAAGCTGTTTGCTGTGATTTGGATAAATAAAGTGAACTAACTCATGCAGTACAACATACTCAATACACGCTGGTTTTGCTTTAATTAAATACTGGTTAAATATGACCGTAGAACAAAATATTTTTGTTGCCAAAAGAAATATTATCGACTATATGTGGAAAAGCGCAAGGTTAGAAGGCATTGGTGTTACTTATCCCGATACGGAAGCAATCTATAATGGCTTGACTGTTCAAGGCGTGAGCGTCAAAGATACAGTGGCTATTAACAACTTAAAACACTCATGTAGTTTTGTTTTGGAAAACGTTGATTACCCAACAGACTATCCTTTTATTTGTAAAATCAATCAGATCGTCGGCGGTGACAGTTTGATTTCCAATGCAGGGTTCATAAGGAAGGTTCCTGTTTCGATTGGCGGTACAACATGGAAACCCGACATACCTATTGAATCTAAAATTAAAGAGGAACTTGCAGATATTTTAACGATTGAAAGCCCTACGGAAAGAGCCATTACCTTAATGCTTCATTCTATGCGCAGACAAATGTTTCTCGATGGCAACAAAAGGACGGGTATGCTTGCGGGAAATCATGTGATGATTGCTAATGGGGCGGGAATCATCACGATTCCTATTGAGCATCAAAGGGAATTTACAGGCTTGTTGATTGAATTTTACGAAACAAACAAACTCGATAAAATAACGAATTTTATCTACGATAAGTGTATTGATGGAATTGCTTTTGATAATTCTCCAACTCAGATTTAAAGCTCTTTGAGCTTTATCCAGGAACGGTACTTTTCCTATCGGCCGCTGCCACAAAGCAGCCACCGGTCACAAATTGGTAACGAAATCTAACCAACGCAAACTTAAAATTTCGTAAGATTTGACAGCAGCCAAACTTATTTTTCAATCAAAAACGAGCGGTCTGAGAGCAGCGATAAGATGTTACAGCTGGCTGAATATCGTGTACGTCATATACAATATGACGTACGTTGGCACTGGCAGACCGTATGCTGTATGGATTGAGGCTGTATATCATGGTGCTGAAGTAACGGATTAGGTAACGGAAGCTCAAAAATATCAATAACATGGAGTGGAATTGAAAATTCAAACCAAAAAATCAGGTCTAATCAGCTGCAGTCCGGTAAGTGTCCGTGCAGCACGAGGGATACCGCAGGGACTTTAGGCCCGAGGATATGCTCGTTGCTGCCACATGGACACGCGCACAATACCAAGACGCTGGATGTCCGCAGGACATTCTCGCCGCAGCGATGAATGTTCCTGCTGGCTAGCGCCGAGCGTTCCGGTCCCCACCCGCAAAACAACCCAGCTTAAGTTAGCTCCCCGAGGCTTTTTTTGTTTTCGGTGCAGCAGTGGAATAGGGCAAGCTAATTACACATATTAGTATGTTAAGAACTCCGCCAGGGAGGCATGATATGAAGAAAAGAGGATTATGGTTACTAATCGGAATCGGCATCGTGTTGATGGGGGGACTTCTAGGACGCTCTTTATGGCAGCCAGACCCTACTAATTTAGTCACACACGGCTTAGAACAACTGCAAACGGCGACCTCTTTTCGCTACAGTTTGACTCAACATCAATGGGTCGACGGAAAGGATCGGGTACTCACTCAGATCCAAGGGGAAAAAAGCGGTGGGAACACGCGGATCTTGGGGCAGATGACGGGAAGCGAAGTAGAGATGATCAAAATCGGAGATTCTACCTACAGTAAAGATCCTTTTAACAAGAAGTGGATCAGGTTTGCTAATGCCCCGGCAGCTCAGGAAGTCTTTCTGGCGGAGCTCAACCCCTTATCTTCGCTTCAAATGAAAGAGCTTGGAGAGGTGATGCTTAGCGGTCAAGGAAACGTTAATGGAGAAAAAGTATGGATATGTAATTTAAAACCCAGTGTGCAGAATCAAATGATGGAGGTATTTTGGACAGATTTCCAGTACACGCTTTATATTCGCAAGTCTGATAAAATGCTCGTAAAGGTTACGATCGAAGCGAAAAATAAAGCCAAGTCCGACCCCATGACAATGACACTTGAGTTTAAGGATATTGGAAAGAAGATAAATATACAAGCGCCGGATATCTAAAGATAATGATCATGAATGCCAGGCAGGTTATAGCCCTTAGTGGGTATAGCCTGCCTCTCTAAATTTTTTCGTTTGCACAATGGACAAGCCTCTGGTATAGTTTTGGCATGACTTTTATCCGATGACTAACCGCCAATTCGAGGTATGAGGTTCAGGCTTGAATATCGAATAGGAATATGTATGTCCCTGGATAAGTATAACAAATCTATTATGAGGTTCGGGACTTCATAACAGTACAGTTCATATATGCAGCGTATGGTGGAGGTGCTTTTATTGGAAGAATATATTGCCAAAGTTTTAATCTCACAGGAAGAATTGAGGAAGCGCGTAGCTGAACTGGGAGCAGAAATTACAAGAGATTACGAGGGGAAGAACATCTTGGTCCTTGGAATTTTGAAAGGTGCTGTTCCTTTTATGGCGGATCTCATCCGTGAAATCAAATTGCCGCTGGCCTATGATTTTATGGCGTTATCAAGCTATGGGGCGTCAACTCAGTCTTCCGGGGTTGTGCGGATTCTCAAAGATCTGGAACGTAGTGTCGAAGCTGTCCACATTCTGATTATTGAGGATATCGTCGATACGGGATTGACGTTAAAGTATTTAAAGGAGAACTTAACGGCTCGGAATCCTCTCAGCGTCAAAGTGGTTACCCTGCTCGACAAAGCCACTCGTCGCCAAGTGGATGTTTTTCCGGATTATAATGGATTTACGATTCCGGATGAATTTGTTGTAGGATATGGTTTGGATTTTAATGAAGGTTACCGCAATCTACCCTATGTTGGTGTTTTAAAACAGGAAGCTTATGAAAATTAATTATTTTACAAGAAATGGTGATGATAAAAGTGCCAAAGGAAGTCGTATTGGTTTTGGATTTCGGAGGACAGTATAATCAACTTATTGCTCGCCGTGTGCGAGAGGCTCATGTGTATTCAGAAATGGTTTCTTATAAAACTTCAATTGAAGAGATTCGGGAACGCCGGCCCAAGGGCATTATCTTCTCGGGTGGGCCGGCAAGCGTCAATCAGCTCAAGGCTCCGGAAGTGGACCCTGAAATTTATAACTTAGGAATTCCCATACTGGGAATTTGCTATGGGATGCAGCTCATGACTGTGCAATTAGGGGGAAGCGTAGAACATCCCGAAGCCAGTGAGTATGGGAACGCAATGCTGACGGTTGATATGGCAACGGATCTTTGGAAAGACCTGGGCGGAGAGCGTCCGTGTTGGATGAGCCATGGTGATTCTGTGCATAAATTACCTGAGGGTTTTGTGGTTGCTGCCCATACCAGGAATACTCCAATTGCAGCGATGATGGATGAAAAACGACATTTTTATGGTGTTCAGTTTCATCCTGAAGTGAAACATACTCCGGATGGGCAAGCGATGTTAGAAAAGTTTCTCTTCGATATTTGTAAATGTGTCGGGGACTGGACAATGGAGTCCTTCATTGAGTTACAAGTTGCCGCTATCCGGGCCAAGGTCGGAAATGGGCGTATCCTTTGTGCATTGAGTGGTGGAGTGGATTCTTCTGTGGCTGCGGCACTAGTGCACAGAGCAGTGGGGGATCAATTAACTTGCGTCTTTGTTGATCATGGATTCATGCGTAAAAATGAGGCAGCGCAGGTTAAAAAGATTTTCACGGAGCAGTTCCAATTAAATTTAGTGTTTGTGGATGTCCATGAACGATTTTTGGAAAAGCTCGCAGGCGTTTCAGACCCGGAAACGAAACGTAAGGCAATCGGCAATGAGTTTATCCGCGTCTTTGAAGTGGAGGCCTTAAAACTCGGCCAGGTTGATTTCTTAGTTCAAGGAACCCTTTATCCGGACATTGTGGAGAGCGGAACGGATACAGCGGAAACGATTAAGAGTCACCACAATGTTGGCGGTTTGCCAGAGGACATGCAATTTGAACTGATCGAGCCTTTGAGAATGCTCTTTAAAGATGAAGTACGCGAGCTAGGAATGGAACTGGGGCTGAGTGAGGAGATCGTTTGGCGTCAACCCTTCCCCGGACCGGGGCTAGCAATCCGCATTCTTGGTGAAGTGACCCGCGAGAAACTGGATATGTTGCGGGAAGCGGATGCTATCATTTTGGAAGAAATTCGTCGTTCAGGAATGTATCGTGATTTGTGGCAGAGTTTTGCTGTTCTGCCCTCAATTAAAAGCGTTGGCGTGATGGGGGATAGCCGTACCTATGAGCATCCCATTATCCTGAGAGCGGTCACCAGTGAAGACGCCATGACCGCAGATTGGGCAAGGCTCCCGTATGACCTCTTGGCAAGCATATCCTCGCGAATAGTGAACGAGGTGCAAGGAGTCAACCGTGTGGTTTATGATATTACCTCCAAGCCGCCTGGAACGATTGAGTGGGAGTAGGGTAAACCCTGTCTTTTAAAGGGCTTGAGGGCGAGATCTACCCATGGGATATGGTTGGAGATCGGCATTGTAAATCACGGTAACCCTTGAAGAATGGTTCAAGACTGCGAGGTGGAGAATTCATGAAAAAAATTGTTGTCCTTAACGGAAGTCCCCATGAACATGGGTGTACGGCAGTTCTGTCTGATGAGGTTATTAAAGGAGCTGGCAATCTAGGAGTTGAGTTCAAGTCTTACTATTTAAATGGTATGAATATTAAAGCCTGCCAGGGGTGTCGTGCCTGCACGGAAAAAGGCCGATGCGTGCAGCAGGACGACATGCAGGAAATATTTGATGAAATAGCCGGTGCCGATGGGATTGTCTTCGCTACTCCCGTCTATATGTGGCAGATGTCGGCACAATTGAAAATGGTGGTTGACCGATTGTTGCCTTTCCTCCGCCCCGGTTATACTAGCAGTCTAAAACAGGGGAAAAAGGCACTGCTTGCGGTAACCCAAGGCAGGCCTGATACTTCCTTTTTCCGGCACTACTTTGAGCATGTCGGGAATAACCTTTTATTCCTTGGTTTCGGATCGTATAAGATTCTCTTAGCGGGTGGGACTCGTCAGCCTGAGGATTTGACTATTCAGACCGAATTATTAGAGGAAGCTAGGCAAATGGGTCAATGGCTTGTTGAGTGAAAGTATCGGAACCCTCTAATAATTTGATTTCTTAGGGGTTCGTCTGCCGAGATGATAGAAGGGTTGGTGGCAGGAGGACCTTAAGTTTAGGTCAACTGATATTAGCGACAAGAAGAATGGTGAAAAATATGCTAAGCTGCAGAGAACTTGAGGGTAAAAAAGCGTGAAAGAAACACCTAGGGAAGTGCCATTCCCTAGGTGTTTCTTCGTATTCCTGAAGCATTATCTAAATAGGGAAAGGTTCGATTGGTGAACTAATAGATGCCCAAAAGGTTAAGTGGTAATTGCTTACATACATAGCTATTATGATGCACTTTAAATACCAATAGCCGCCCTTTAGAGCGTCTATTGGTCTAATATTAATTAAACCACGAGTTTATTTGGCCAAGCAGTTGAAGTAGGTGACGAGATTATGTAAAATGGTGGGGTAAATGATAACTTCAAAGACGCCATATACTAAAACTTCATAAACGCCTAGTCCTTCAAGCAAAAGCGTTGGTGTGATGGGGGATAGCCGTACCTATGAGCATCCCATTATCCAGAGAGCGATCACCAGCAAAGATGCTATGACCGCTGATTGGGCAAGGCTCCCGTACGAACTCTTGGCAAGCATCTCTTCGCGAATAGTGAACGAGGTACAAGAGGTTAACCGCGTCGTTTATGATATTACCTCCAAGCCGCCTGGAACGATTGAGTGGAAGTAGGGTAGAAGTGGTTATACACGGGGTTTAAAGGTTGTTGGTTAAACACGGTGGTGGTTTAGAATTCATGTAGTTTTGAGTGACTTCTAAACCGCCATTTTTGATGCTCAACTTGCATAAATATCGAAAGGAATGAAAAATTATTAAAAAGTATACGCCCCGGTCCGTTGAAGTGTTTACGTTAGGGGAGGAACTGCTAGCAATACCGATTATAATGTAAAAGAGTTATTCTAAAATGCCACCAAGATGTAGTTCCTAACATAATCTTAATTTATTAAGAGGAGTGGATTTGAAATGCGTTGGTTTATAAATCGTAAAATAAGAACTAAGATTCTATCACTTGTTATTCTGATGGTTTTATTTATAGGTTGTGTTGGATTTGTGGGCTACTATTATAATGCTAAAGCAAACGACCAAATGAATGATAATTATTCGAATGTCTTAATGTCTGTTAAATATTTAGATGAGGCTAGGGTTGATTCTAGGGCTGGAGAGGCGGATGCATATAATTTTATCCTTACCTCGGATCCTGCTACTCAAGCGGCGCTTCGAGCGGATATGAAAACACGTGCAGACGATTACGATGCAAACTATAGTGAATTTACAAAGTTAGACTTGGATCCTTTTGAGAAAGTAAGAATGCCTAAACTTGAACAAGAGTTAGCCGCTTACAGACTTGAAAGACAAAAAGCAATAGATATGAAAATTGCAGGAGACCAAGCAGGGGCTTACGCGCATTTTGTTGATAGTGCCTATCCTCACCTTGATTCATACAGCGTAACATTGAAAGAATTGGCAAACTACAATGTGAAACAAGGTTATGATGCTCATACGCAAAATATTGAAGACTATGCCATATCCGTAAAACTAATCATTGCCATATCCATCGCAGCTGCAATACTAGGTCTATTGCTAGGGATTGTGGTGGCAAATCTGATCTCTAATTCGATTAAAAAAGTGCTGAAGAGTGTAGAACGGGTCGCTGTGGGAGATTTGTCGATTGAAGATGTAGTAATCAAAGGAAACGATGAGGCAGGTCTTCTAGCCACTAGCTTCAATACGATGAAGAATAACTTGCATGGACTAGTTAAGCAAGTTGCAGAGTCCTCGGAACAGGTGGCAGCTTCATCAGAAGAGTTAACTGCTATAGCTGAGCAAAATACTCAAGCTTCATCCCAAATAGCGGCTTCTATTGAACTAGTAGCCCAAGGGACAGAAAAACAGTCAGGTGCCGTAAACGAAACATCGTCGGCAGTCGAAGAAATCTCTGCGAGTACGGAGGAAGTCGCAGCTAGTTCTGGTGAAATTACTCGTTCAATGGTCGAGACATTGACAACGACTAATGCAGGACAAAAAGCCTTAAATCGAGTTGTAGAACAGATGAATAGTATTAGCACTGGAACAGACCGCGTACAACGTTCCATAATGGAGCTATCAACAAATTCCGAAAAAATAGGGAATATTATTGGAGTCATTACTGGGATTGCTGACCAAACCAATTTGTTGGCTCTGAATGCGGCGATCGAAGCAGCTAGGGCGGGAGAACAGGGGCGAGGGTTTGCAGTTGTCGCTGAGGAAGTTCGAAAATTGGCAGAGCAATCACGTGAAGCCACAAAACAAATTGAAACCCTCATCAATCAAAACAAGAGTGATATTGGTACGGCGGTCATTGCGATGGAAGATGGAGCAAGTGATGTAAAAGTGGGTATGGAAGTCGTAAATGTGGCAGGGCAATCATTTAACGAGATTGCTATGCTTGTTGAAAATGTCTCATCTCAAATGGAACAGATATCTGCTACCATTCAACAAATAGCGAGTGGCAATCAGCAAATTGTTACTTCGGTTCGAGAAGTTGACGTAATTAGTAAGGAGACCTCAGATCAAGCTCAAACGGTCTCGGCAGGGGTTGAAGAACAGACAGCCTCGATGGAGCAAGTTACTTCGTCAGCTCAAAGTCTTTCCACTTTGGCGTTCGAACTTCAAAATATCATTAACAAATTTACTATTTAAAAACAGTTCCTCATCAGGAGGACAATGGGGTCATTGTTTCCCGTATTCAGACATTTGGATTACAAATCTTAACAATATCTTCACAAAATCTATAGGGAATGGTCAAAAGTTATGAAGATACTATTGACGGTTTCTAATAAATGATTTTAGGAGGTAAAAACATGAAGTTCAAAAAAGTTACTTTGTTAGGGGCAACTGGGGTCTTAGCGATTATGTTAAGCGCTGGGGTTGCGTATGCGGCCCAAGACAACAACTCAACTTCAATTAGTCCTGTCAATGCCGTTACGGAAAATGGTGGAGCTAAGGACAAGGTTGAAAAACATCATGGTTGCGGAGCGGAGCTTGCTGGGATTCTTGGAATGGATGCTAATACACTCAGTCAAGAATTAAAATCCGGCAAGACTCTAGCTCAAATAGCGGCTGCACAAGGTATGGATGCGAATACCTTAACGGGAAAGCTTCAAGCGGCATTCAACGATCGAATTGACAAGGCTGTAGCAAATGGAAAGCTGACCGCGGACAAAGCGGCTACCATGAAAGCGAAGACTGCTGCAAAAGCAACTAGCATTATTAACAAATCTTGGACCGGGCATAAAGGGGGAGCTGGTAAATCAAATGTATTTAAGAATGTGCGGCAGCAAATTCCAGCTTTGCTTGGTAATATGGATGCTGCCCAACTAAAAGCACAACTTCAAAGCGGTAAAACTCTGGTCCAAATTGCGCAGGATAGAGGAATTGCAAAGGATAAGTTGGTTTCTGATCTGCAATCCATTATGAAAGCGAATTTGGACCAAGCAGTGAAAGACAACAAAATCACTGCAGACAACGCAACTCAGATCGAGAGCAAGCTCCCTCAAATGATTGAACGCATGGTTACTCGTGTCGACAAAGATTAATTGATGAGAAACGCCCTCTCGGCAATATCACGTTCCGAGGGGGCTTTTATGCTAGGCCACACAAAATTGCGTGTGGCCCCCTTAAAATAAAAGTAAAAACTGTAAGGAGAGACTAATATTTAGACCTTTGGACATAATTAAAAATGACTTATATCTATCATTACACAGTATCTCCCCCTTGGTTTAACAGTTGAAGAAAGTGTTGGAACATAGTAAGATGGGTTAGGTAAACGATAACTTCTTACCCTATTATTAGGATGAAACCTTTTAACCACCTTGTCTTCTTTTTTAAAAATGTTGAAGTGATGGAGGATAACCAAATATATGAGTACCTATAAATACCCCATTATCCTGAGCGCGGTCACCAGCGACGATGCCATGACAACCGATTGGGCAAAGCCCCCTCGAACGATTGAGTGGGAATAGGGTGGTGAGTAGTATGCCACTACCTGAGAATAATTTATTGTTTGGGTTCGAACCAAGATTGACTGTTGAACAGCGTGAATATGTTAATGCGATATTTGATAACCAATTAGTCATGGTAAACGCTAAGGCGGGAACTGGAAAAACTACTCTTGCGGTTGCTTGTGCCAAGATCTTGAAAAAACCTCTAACCTATATATTTAATCCGGTACAAGAATCTTATATGGGTTTCAGACCGGGAACCCAATCTGAGAAGGAAAGTATTTATCACCAACCGCTTATTGACGCACTCTTAGAGATCAATGAGAACCCCACTCAGTGTATATATAATGAAGAAGCTTTGCTAAATGAAGCGCTGCGTAGGAAGGTCAGTATTAAACGAGTGATGGACAGCATTTGGTGTTACCCTAAAAGTCCATTATTTCTTAGAGGAACTAATCTCAAAGACATGACTATAATTATTGACGAATGTCAGAACTTTACAGTCCAAGAATTGAGGAAAATCCTAACTCGAGTGCATGACTCGTGTAAAATTATTTGTATCGGACATTCTGGGCAAATCGACATCCCTATCGCCAAAAGCGGTTTCGTTCCGTATATGGAACACTTTAAGGATCAACCATATTGTAAGATTATTTCCCTGACTAAGAACTTTCGCGGAGACCTTGCCAATTGGGCAGACAGGATATAGGAGAATAAAAATGCGGTGTACTTCTTAAAATGTACAGCGCTTTTTTCATCCTGTTTTCCATCTTGTTGTAGTTCGTATTGAAAATTTATAAAACAGGAAGGGATTTAAAAAGTTTTGTCTAATGTAACAACAAACATAAATAATGTTGGAATGTGTCAGTGCAAGGCGAATACTAAGGTTTACCTAGATTATAAGGAGGGGATTTGGTTTCTACCTGTGTAGAACCCAGAAACGAATGAAAATGACATTGGCCAAAAAAATGATAGCTTATTTTTTGTTAGTGATTGTTGTGGCGACTGCGGGATTTGTTTATACCATTTATGGGTGTAATAATGCAGCAGTAGCTGTCAACAATCTCATGGGTAAGACTCCGCGTTTGCAGAAGACTAATGATCTTGCCTATAATGCTGTGGCTGAGGCCTCCAACGTTAGGGCTTATTTGCTCTATGGCAAAGAAGAGTATCTCGTTGAATATAAGCGATTAGCTGATTTGAATGTGAAGCTTGAAGATGAACTCATTAAAGATTCAACCTCGGAAGAGACTCGTAAATTAACTCAGGATATTAAAGCCTTAAACGATAAATATGTCGATATCACGGATAATCAACTCATTCCGTTAATGAAGGCCGGCAACAAAGAGGCTGCCATGGCAATTGCGACGAACGAATTAGCACCTTTAGGCGGCCAAGTGCTTGCTAAGGCTGAGGACGAGAAAGCTTCTCGGATTAAGACGATTAACCAAGCTATGGAGGATACGTACCATGCCTCGAAGCTGGCCATAATGGTAGCCATAATAGCTTTAGTTCTGGTAGCAATTTTAGGAATTCTCATTGGACTGTTTGCTGCCCGCAAAATTACTGCCCCGATAAAGGTATTACAAGGGTTAATGTCTCAGGCGAGTGAAGGGAATTTGCTGGTCAAAGCGGCTGTTCAAACGAAGGACGAAATAGGGCAGCTTTGCGGGTCCTTCAACACCATGATTGCTGCTCAGTTAGAAATTGTTAAAGCGGTGAGAAACAGTTCACTTGAACTGACCTCTGCTTCACAGCAAATGTCAGCCTCCTCGACGGAAGTATCTGCGGCGACGACAGTTATCTCCTCAAAAACTCAGATGGTCGCCCTGTCCATGGAAGAAGCTTCGATTTCGAGTCTGGAAACCTCTCAGGTTTTGATCGAACTTTCAGCGCTGATTCAGATAGCTAAGGATAAGGCGGCGTCAGCCAGCATTAAATCGGAAAGCTCGATCAAGGCAGCTAAGGAAGGAAAGACCACTGTAGAAGTCGTTAGGCAAAGCATGAATACGATTTATAACAAGACAAGGGAGGCGGAAAAAGTCATCGCTCTCTTAAATGAATACTCTCAACAAATCGGTATGATTAATGAAACCATCACCGGCATTGCTAATCAGACGAATCTGCTGGCCCTTAATGCAGCGATTGAGGCTGCTCGGGCTGGCGAATCAGGTAGAGGGTTTGCGGTTGTTGCAGAGGAAGTCAGAAAACTGGCGGAACAATCCAATGCCGAAGCCAGCAATACTTCACAGCTCATTTCTAAGATTACCGAAAATACAGACAGTGCGGTTGTAGCTATGAAGCATAGTTTGGCTGAGGTTGAAGTAGGGGTGGACCAGGTTGACAAAGCAGGCAAATCGTTGGAAAACATCTTATCAGCCGTCGCGGAAACAGTAAGCGATATCGACGGAATTGCTAAGGTAACGAATGATGAGGTCGCCTCTTCCGAGAAAATTGTACAATTAATTGAGGTTGTAGCTGAAGATATTGAGTCTACCAGCCGGGATGCTCAAGAAGTGTCATCAGCAATCGAGGAAACTACGGCGACCATTGAAACTGTAGCGGCAAGTTCCGAGCAGGCAAGTGCTATGGCGCAAAATCTACATAGCCTTATTACTAGGTTTAAAGTTGACGAGTAAAGGAGAAGATTATGAAACATTCGACTAAAGTCAGCGGAAACCAAGCGACTGTATTTTTGCATGACAAAATATATGTTAGCGATGCTTCGCTACTAAGGGACGATCTATTGGATATGATAGATCAAGGAGTTATTGAGCTTAGGATAGATCTCTCCGGACTTACCTATATCGATAGTTCGGGATTGGGAACCTTAGTGACTATTAATAAACGCACTAAGGAGAAAAAAGGAACTCTTGTGCTGACCGGTGCTCAAGGTTTACCGTTGGAGCTGATCAAACGGACACGTCTCGACCGGGTTTTTACTATTGAATAAGTAATTCACTTCGTGATGGAAGGAATCAAGGCGGAAAGACTTTGTGAAAAATGTTCAGATTGTGTGGCTCTAGGCTAATAGATTGTTAATCTTTTAGTCTAGAGCCAAATTTATAGCTAGCAACGACTGGAAACTTGTAGGGTCAGAGGACTATAAACTATGGAAAGGATACTGGAGGCAAATTTTGATGATTATTCAGGAAAAGGAAGATCTAAGGTTAAGCACTATTCAATCAACCCTTGATAGTTTACCGTTTATAGCTTGGATGAAAGATATAAAGGGCAAATATGTTCGTGTAAATAAGGAGTTCGAAGATTTCTACAAAATAACGAACACAGAGATCGCCGGCAAGACCGATTTTGATCTTTTTCCTTATAAAATCGCAGTGGAACATAAAAATAGTGAGGAAGACATCATAAAGTTAAAAAATAAATTACTAAATCCCCTGCTTCATGAAGTAGGGGGTAATTGGCTCGAAACCTGCGTTACGCCGTTCTATAAGGAGGATGGTCAAATCGCCGGAACTATAGGCGTTGCAAAAAATATCACAGAACGGAAGCAACTCGAAACGGAGCTTGCTAACCAAAAAATATTTCTTAAAACCATGCTGGACACAATCCCTGATTACATATTTTATAAGGATATCAACAGCGTGTATTTGGGGTGTAATAAAGCCAATGCGGAAAAATATCTCGGTCTTAACGAGGAAGATATTATAGGTAAAACAGATGATGACCTTGCCAAGAATAATGAACGGGCTCAATTCCATCATCAGAAGGATCAGGAACTATTCTTAACCGGCAAAGCCCTAAGGTATGAAGAAGAGATCACCCTGACTGATAATAGGGTTATCGACACTGAAATTCTAAAAACACCTTTTTGGGATGAGCAGGGAAACGTAACCGGACTTATTGGGATTGCCAGGGATATTACTACACGGAAAAGGCTGGAAAAAGAACTCAGGGAACAGGTGGAATATGCAAGGCTGCTTTTCAGAACTGTCCCTAATGCTGTTCTTTCGGTCGATCGGGACAGAAGGATCATACGATGGAATAAAATCGCCGAGGAGATCACCGGTTATACCGCTGCAGAGGTCATGGGGAAAGAATGCTCGCTGGTATTGCATGGAGTAGGTAAGGATGATTGCAGCTTGTGCAGCAAGGTTATCGATTCACCGTTAATTAATGAAAAATGTAAAATTATAACCAAAGATGGCCGAATCAGGCATGTTTTAAAGAGTATTGCAATACTAAAAGATGAGTCCGGCGAAATTAGCGAGAAGATGGAGTGTTTTGAAGATATTACTGAAATGACTGATCTGGAGACTGAACTTAGGGAAAGCAAAGAAAGATATGCGGCCATTGTAAATAGCGCTCCCCAAATCGTGGTTATTCATAAAAAAGGTTTAGTGGAATTTATTAATGATGCCGGTCTAGCTGTTCTGGGGTATCAAAAAGATGAATGTATCGGTCGCCATATCAAGAATTTTATAACCAGTAATTCTTTAGCACGCGTTAATTTGGTTATGTCAGAGAGGGCACAAGGAAAAGCGGGTGTCCCTTATGAGGCGGAACTGATTAAAAAGTCCGGCGAAATTATCAATGTGCTGTTAAAGGGTACAGAGATAAGCTATGAACGTGAAGAGTCTACCTTAGCAGTCATGATGGATATTACGGAACGCAAACAGTTAAACACCAAGTTAAGAGCGAGCGAAGAGAAATTTAGACAGTTTGCTGAAACGGTCAATGAGATCTTTCTGATTACCGATCAAGAAAAAATTGTCTATGTCAGTCCGGCTTATGAAAGAATCACTGGAGTGGCTAGTCAAACCCTGCTGGATAACCCTCATGCCCTAGTCGATTTAATTCATCCGGTTGATCGGGAACGGATGCGAGTTTCTTTCCCGCGGGATTTTCTGAATATGAACGAAATTTCAGAAGAGGAGTTTAGAATTATAAGACCCGATGGGGAAATACGTTGGCTCTGGCTGCAAAGCTATCCTCTACGGACTGAATCCAACGATAGACTGCGGAAAGCAACTAGTATCGTTGATATAACTGACCGCAAGATCATTGAAAACAAGCTGCTGGAAAGAGAACGACAAACCCAGATGGAACTTTCGCTCGCGGCACGAGTGCAGAAGGACTCCTTACCCCACCCGTTTCTTGGAGAAAGGGTGAGAGTCAGTACGATCTTTGAGCCCTACAGTACCGTCAGTGGAGATTTTTTCAACTATAAGTGGTTTGAGGAAACAAGAAAATTATGTGGCTACATTATTGATGTAAGTGGACATGGGGTTGCGACCGCTTTACAAACGGCTACTTTCAAAATGTTGCTGGATAACGTACTGTTAAATGGCGAAATGGTCGAGGAGGGTACCCTTCAGCTCATAAACCAGCAAATAATGCACTATTTATATGAGGATTCTTTTGTAGCCTTGCTGTACTTTGAATTTGATTTAAAGGCCGGCGTGCTTAATCTTATCTCCGCGGGTATCACCTTATTTTTGGCTGCGAAGCCTCATGAATGTTCCTTAGTCCCGATATCCGGTTGCTATCTGGGCATTATTGAGGATCCTGAGATTGAAACGGTGACAATACCCATTAAGGCAGGGGAAATCTACTGCATGATGAGCGATGGGGCTTCAGATTTAATAGAATTTCAGGGAGTCCGCAAGCAGGAAAGTTTGACAGAATATAAGAACTGGCTCCAGAGACTGGCGGAAAGCTCTGAAAGAAACGATGACTTTTCTGTTATTTGTATCCAAATCCTCCAGGAGAATAAGGTAACTAACGTGGATATAAAAAATGAAGAAGACCTGGCGCGTGCTCAGATAGTTATTAGTGCATTTTTGGAGCTGAACGCACCCAATCACGCCCCCCTGCTGGAGGTCGCCGTTAACGAAGCGATCAACAATGGTTTCGCTGCCGGTTGGCAAGTTCGCGTCAAAATAAGGCAAGTTGGCTGCAAGCTAATCATAAGGGTCAAAGACGATGGTCCAGGCTTTAATACTCATGAGGTTAAGGTTCAACTAAAGGCGGAATTGCCCGATGTGGTGTTTGATGAAATACTTGAGGCGGAAGGTGGACGTGGTATTTTATTGATGAGCTCATTTTGTGACAAAGTGCTCTATAACGCTAAAGGAAATGAAGTTCTATTAATGAAAAAAATATAATGGCTTCCATATTACGACAAATAATTGACTATTAATGGATAATAAATTCTTGCAATTTCATCAAAAAAGCAATAAAATTCTTCTTGAGAATGACATTTTAGGAGGAATTCCTATGGAAAAGAAGCTTTTAAAAAGGATAGAGGGACTACGCAAAAGACTTAATAAGTTTGGTCTAACTCGTAACCTTGTTGATAGCGAGGTTGTTGAGGTTAGTCAGCAGTTAGATCACTTACTTAACCAATACCAAAGGTTAGTTTCTTACCAGCAACTAAGTTTTTGGTAATCGTGAAAGGGTGTATGGAGATCCTACGGTTATGATTTGCCTAAGGTTTGGCAAAATCATAACTTTTTTTTGTCATTTAGGGAACTCAAGGAAGCATAAGGTAGCTGAAAGACAAAACTTTTGTGTGCGTTTATTTGGAGGAGGGATTATAATAGACAAATACATAGGAGGTTAAAATGGACTACATTGTGTTTGATTTAGAATTTAATATGTTTTTTAAATTTAATGAAGGTGATTCTGCTAATCCCAATCTAAAAAACGAAATTATCCAGATTGGAGCAGTTAAATTAAATGAGAAATTAGAGACCATCGGTAAATTTGATTTATTAATCAGGCCCGTGATTTATAAGAGAATCAACCCCTATGTTAAGAGAAAAACGAATATCAATACCAGGCGGGTTGTCCAAGGGACACCTTTTGTTAAAGCAATCGAGAGTTTTAATTCCTGGATGGGCAACGACTATATCTTATGCTCCTGGGGACATGATGATATTTTAGCGTTAAGAGAAAATTGCCTGTTTTTTGGTTTTGACGCGTTAGTCTTTAACAAGTTTATTAATATTCAACAAATCTATATGAACTTGAAGAGCCTAACCAAACAGCCGAGTTTAGAAAGTGGGGTAGAAGGCTTAGAGATTACTATAAGTTCTCCCTTTCACGATGCTTTTAGTGATGCCTACTATACTGCGGAGATTTTTAGAAGGGTCTATGATTTTTCCGAGGATGCAATTATGGATTGGGAAAAAGTCCAAGTAGAAAATGAGTTAAGGATCGAAGAGCTCAAGAACCAAATCGACAAGGCAACTATTTGTTGTCCTGAATGTGGCGGATTCGTGCCCAAAAATGGGGAAGTAACTAAAAGGAAAAAGTATTTCGCTTTTGGTCACTGTGTTAAATGTAATCTGGATATCAAACATATTTCACGAATTGCCCATGATAACGGCGAGTATAGTATTGTTTCCAACAATAATATTTATACTATCGATGAGATGTCAGATTAGAGATTATTCGTTGGGAAAAGTAAAGAGAATCTATTAAAAAGGCCTTGTCAAATCCAGGTTTATTGTTTATACTATGCTTAGAAAACTTAAGATTACAGGTGCCTCAGATAAGAGGAGAATAAGGGAAGTCGGTGTAAGTCCGGCGCGGTCCCGCCACTGTAAACGGGGAGCGAGAAGCGTAACCACGGGAGAGATCCCGGAAGGTGCTTCAGATGTATTGATCCGTAAGCCAGGAGACCTGCCTGTAGTTGAGCTAAAGCCTACCTTGTCGAAGAACCAAGAGTAGTGTGGATGAGATTATGGAAAAGTCTCTAGTCACGTTGTGATTAGAGACTTTTTTTATTGTTTATTTGCTATCTCTTCATAATGTTCTTTTCACAAGGTACTCAAACTCCAAGTCTAAGCGTTGAAAGGGGAGCTATCGTTTGACATTAATGGAAATGGCCCAAAAAGGTTTAGAAAACTCACTCTTTACACTGGTTGCTGAAAATGAACAAATGAATGTTCAGCTCCTTATGGAACGGGTTGCTGCCGGACAGATTGTTATTCCTTATAACAGCCATCATCAGCCAAAAAGCCCCCAAGGGTTTGGCTTGGGCCTAAGTACCAAAGTTAGTGCCAGTATCGGCTTAGATGCAGATGAGGATCGGTTAGTCGACGAACTCTTTAAAGCGGATGAGGCCATGAGGGCAGGAACTCATGCGATCATGGATTTGAGTACCGCAGGGGATATGGATGAGGCAAGAAGAGCGATCATTGCCAGAGTACCCTTGCCGTTGGGGTCTCTACCTATCTATCAGGCCTTTGCCGAAGCAGTGCGTACGAAAGGTTCGGCTTTAGCGCTTGAGCCCGAAGACTTTTTTCAGGTTATGGAACGTCAAGCTGCTGATGGTGTGGATTTTATGGCTTTACACAGCGCCCTGCACACCGGATTATTACATACCGCTAAGGAAGATCAGAGGGTACTAAACCTGGTGAGCAGAGGCGGGTCCTTACTGATGGGCTGGATGCTTTATCATCAAAAGGAAAACTTTTTATATACAATGTTTGATCGCATCCTGGAAATTGCCAAAAAGTACGAAGTTACCTTAAGTCTGGCTGATGCTATGCGACCGGGTGCAGGTGCCGATTCTTTATGTCGTTCGCAAGCGGAAGAACTTATCATTTTAGGGGAATTGGTCCAGCGCAGCAGACAAGCCGGGGTTCAAATTATGATTAAAGGACCCGGCCACACGCCGCCCAATCAAATTGCTACCACCGTAAAATTACAAAAACAAGTATGTCAAGGTGCTCCCTATTTTGTCTTTGGTCCGGTATCAACAGACGTAGCCCCAGGTTATGACGAAATTACAGCTGCTATCGGAGGAGCCATGGCTGGCGCAGCCGGAGCAGACATTCTCTGCTACGTTACCCCGGCCGAACATATAGCTTACCCAAATGCCCAGGATGTTTATCGGGGCGTGGTTGCTTCCCGTATTGCGGCTCACGTGGCTGATCTGGCCAAAGGATATCCGGGAGCAGAGAAATGGGACTTGCAAATGAGCCAAGCTCGTCGAGAGCAAAACGTGGAGGCCCAGAAAACGTTAGCGTTAGCTCAGGATAGGCTGGTGGAGTTTCACTCCAGCGATAAACCCTTCTGTACAAAATGCCAAAAGGGGTGCGCCATGGCAGTGGCCGGTGAGTTCTTTCAAGAACTGCCGTGGGAATGCTAATCAGAGGTCAGGGGTCGGAGGCCAGAGGTCAGAATATCGGTAGGGGCACGATGCTTCGTGCCCGAGGGTAAATAAACGAGGCATGCGCCTGAAATAAAAAACATAGATTAAGAATGGAGAGATTGAAATGACACAAGCAATTAAAGCAAGACAAGGAATTATTACTCCTGAGGTAGAACGTTTAGCAAAAGTAGAAGGGCTTAGGGCGGAAGAATTATGCGAGAAGGTAGCACAAGGTCGGGTCGTGATTATGAAGAACAAGTTACGCGACAGCTCAGTTGCGGTGGCAGTAGGAGAAGGACTGCGGACTAAGGTTAATGCCAATATCGGGACCTCACCAGACTGCGTGGACTTCGCAGATGAGCTCCACAAAATACGAGTTGCCGAAACCGCTGGTGCGGACGCAATTATGGAGTTAAGTACCGGTGGAGATATCGATGCCTTTCGCCGCAAGGTGCTCACTTCTACTTCAATGCCAGTTGGTTCTGTCCCAACTTATCAAGCGGGAATGGAAAGTATCTTTAAAAACGGCAGCGTTGTGGGCATGAAGGTTGAGGATATGTTCGAGATGATCGAACGCCAAGCAGCGGATGGCATTGACTTTATGGCTATTCATTCTGCTTTAAACAGATCGATCCTGGAAAGATTAAAAAATCAAGGCAGAATCACAGATATTGTCAGTCGGGGCGGGGCCTTTTTAACAGGCTGGATGTTCCACAACGACCAAGAAAATCCTCTCTATACACAATTCGATCGTGTATTGGAAATTTGTAAAAAATACGATGTCACGCTTAGCATTGGAGATGCCATTCGACCGGGTTGTATTGAAGATTCACTGGACCGCGCCCAAGTTCAAGGGGTCCTTGTCGCTGGAGAATTGGTGAAGCGGGCCCTGGAAGCGGGCGTTCAAGTGATGGTAGAGGGCCCAGGCCACGTACCGTTGGATCAAATTCCAGCCACGATCCTGCTCCAAAAACAACTATGTCATCATGTTCCTTATTATATACTGGGTAATTTAGTAACGGATATCGCACCGGGCTATGACCATATCACAGCTGCCATTGGTGCCACAACGGCCGCCATTGCCGGCGCCAACTTCATCTGTTATGTAACTCCTGCCGAGCATCTGCGCCTGCCAACCGCTGAGGATGTCCATGCCGGAGTTATCGCTACACGCATTGCGACACACGCTGCAGATATTGTAAATGGAGTTAAGGGTGCTCGGGAGTGGGATTTGGCCATGGCCCGTGCTCGTAAAGCCTTAGACTGGGATAAACAAATTGAGTTGGCTATTGATCCCCCAACGGCCCGACGGATCCGGGGAGAACGTAATGAGGAGGGCGATGTTGCCTGTTCCATGTGTGGTGGTTTCTGCGCCATGAAAGTGGTCGGGGAATACTTGGGAACCACAGAAGGCAGTTGCTAAATTACGCAAGGGAGGGGCTAAAATGTACCAGATTGGGGTCATCATGGGCAGCGATTCCGATTACCAAGTCATGGAGGAAGCTCTGGAGGTTCTCCGTCAATTTGACGTATCCTTTGATGTTATAATTTCTTCCGCCCAGAGGACACTGGAAAGAACCGTAAAATGGGTGAAAGGTTTTGAGACCCAAGGTGGAAAACTTATTATTGCCGCGGCCGGTTTAGCTGCCCATTTGCCAGGGGTTGTAGCTGGGGCGACGATTTTACCTGTCATTGGAGTTCCCATGAGCAGTGGTGCCTTAGAAGGAATCGACGCTCTTTACTCCATTGTACAAATGCCCCCGGGAATTCCGGTTGCCACCGTGGGAATCGGTGCTGCCCGCAATGCAGCATTGCTGGCAGTTCAGATCCTGACAATTCAAGATAGGGACTTGAGTCTTAAGGTGAAAAACTATCGGGCTCAAATGTTGAAGGATATTGAAGCCAAGGACGAAGCACTCCAAAAACAGTTGAGTGATGTCAGTTGAGGGCTGAGGCAGGCCCTCAGTACTTGGAAGACTTGGCAACAGGGTACTGGTTTTCCGAGGCACTGTTTGTTGCCGTTGAATTAGAAGTCTTTACGTTGCTTGAGCCTCAAGGCCTGACGACTGCTGAGCTTGCCGGAGCGTTGGCTATGCCTGTTCCTGGTCTGGGGCGTTTTCTGCAGGCACTTTGCGCCCTTGGCTTAGTGCTAGGCAAGGGTGACAGTTATTTTAATACCCAGCTTGCCAGTACCTATCTGGTGAGAGGTACGCGTGGCTATCAAGGAGATTCAATCCTCTGGCGCAAAGCCCTGATGTCAGGGTGGCAGGACTTTTCAAAATGTCTCAAGGCAGGCGGGCGAGTCAATTTTCCGGCCGAAGGAGAGGATCCCAGTGAGTTTGCCCTGCGAATTCGTAACTATATCAATGCTATGGATAATGTTGCGAAGACGAAAGTAAGGGAAATATTACCCTTCTTCGCGGGGCTTGACTTACGGAAGATGCTTGATGTTGGGACTGGTTCGGGAGCGATTGCTGCCGGTTTTCTGGAGCAGTTTCCTTCTCTCTCGGCTACCCTGTTGGACATTCACGAAGTCCTGATCTATACTCGAGAGTTGTTGGACAAGAGAGGGTTCGGAAAACGGGTTTGCTACAGCCCAACCAATATTTTAGAGCCTTGGACTGTAGCCAAGGAAGGGTTTGACCTTGTCGTACTCTCTAATATTATCCACGTTTATTCAGAAGAAGAGCTTCCTTTGATCTTAGACCAAGCCGCCAATTGTCTCAACTCTGAGGGAATCCTGGTTATCCATGATTTCTTCCCCGAACATTTCCCCGAAAAGGCCGCTCTGCTGGATTTAAATATGTTTATTAATACCTACAATGGCAGGATCTTTCCCCAAGCTTGGGTCAGGGAACAACTGACTAAGTCGAAACTTTACCCAACCGAGCTCATCCCTTTAGAGACGGATACGGCTGTGATCTTCGCTGCGAAGGACGAAACAAAATTGCTCAATCTCCGCTTAGAAACCAGAACCTAACGACTCTCCTTCTAATGGTCAGTCAGACGGGCGGGACTCGATCTTCGGATTTTGGTGGCAAGGGTGAGAGCGTCAGATAGTTTGCCCTGTTGCTATTGGAGTGAGTAACATGCGTGTTTTGATGATCCAAACCCCTTCGGTAGAAGGAATTTCTCAGGAAAGGGTTTATCCTATCGGAATTGTCCTCTTGGCTAGCTGTCTGCAAGGCTATGGGCATGCAGTGAGTATCCTGGACATGAACCTGGAACTAGATCCTTTCGGCGCATTGAGAGAGAAACTATTGGCTTTCCAACCGGCGGCCATTGGTTTATCTCTGCGTAATATCGATCCATTAGGAAATAGATCCAATTCGTTTATTACTCCGTTTCTGGCCACCGTGCATTGGATTACGACAATTCTACCCAAAGCGTGGCTGATTGTAGGAGGTACCGGGTTTTCACTTTTCCCAGAACGGCTGATGCGGGGGATACCGGATTTGGATTACGGTATTATAGGAGAAGCAGAAGTTACCTTCCCAGCGCTGCTCCGTTCTCTTGACAACCCACCTCACTTGCCGGGGCTTTGTTGGCGGAAGGGGACGAGGATAAAAGTTTCACCGCCAACCACTGAGTTTGATATGGCGAATTATGTTGCGGCTAATAGGCGGTTACTTGACCCTGTGTTTTATAAGGGAATTAACAATTACGTTCCCATGATCGGAATTGAGGCTAAACGGGGATGCGAGCTTTGCTGTGCTTATTGCGTCTATCCGCAACTTCAGGGGAAGAGATTGCGGTGCCGTCCGCCCGCGGCGGTTGTGGATGAAATTGAAAGCTTACAAAAGGATTATGGCATTGAAAGGTTTCATTTTACGGACCCCGTACTCAACGTACCCCGTGGTCATCTTGAAGGGATCTGTGAGGAGATACTGCACAGAAAGCTCAAGGTTCGTTGGGACGGATTCATGCGGGAAGACCATCTCAACGAAAAGAACGTAGCCCTGTTTGAACGAGCTGGGTGTGAATGCTTTTCCTTTTCACCGGACGGCTTGGGTCAGGAGGCGCTGGACGTGCTTTGCAAAAACTTAATGGAAGCAGAGATTTTAAAAGCAGCCGGGCTCGTCGCTCAAACAGACGTGAAAAGTGTCTATCATTTTATGGTCAATGTGCCTGGGGAGACGAAGGAGACCAGTGAACAAGGAATCCGGTTTGTCGAACAGCTCTATGAACTGCACAGCAAGAAGAAAAATCTGGGAGCCATCGTATTGAATAATATTCGGATTCTCCCAGGCACAAGAATTGAGCGAATGGCCCGATCCCAAGGGATAATTCGGGCCGACACGGATCTACTCTATCCGACCTATTACAACCCAAGCCCATTCGATACCTTAAGATATCAGCTAGAAACCCTGACTGCCGCGCAGAAATGTCATGATGAGGCAGAGAGTTGAGTCGGTGAGGAATTAAATAATCAATAGAAATTGCCAGTTCTTAGGAACTGGCTTTTTTGTTTCTGCTGAAATTATTGCTGCGTAGTTATTTGGCATCCTATAAAAGGCATTGTACCCTTAGTTTATGCCAACGATTTGTGTAAGTGAGGTGGTATAATGTGTTGGGTTGATAATGTTTTTAAGTGACTATAGGAGGGGTTTTAATGATTGAATTGGTTATGAGCTGGTTTACAGGACATGGCCTTGATGAGAGTGCGGCTAGATACTTGGCAACTGGGATATTAGTGATATTTATAGCGTTACTCAGTATAATGGCAAATTTCGTGACTAGAAAAGTCGTTCTCAGAGTGCTTGCACATTTTATCAAGACCAATAATATCTTTGAATGGGATAATGTCCTGCTAGAAAGAAGAGTATTTCACAAACTATCTCAAATTGTACCAGCAATAATTATTTATTACTTTGCCCCAATCTTTCCAGCGAAGATCGCAACTATTATTCAGCGACTTTCTTCAGCCTATATAGTTCTGGTTGGAATATTACTTATTGATGCGTTATTGAATTCTGTGGAGGATATTTATAGAACTTTTGAGGTCTCTAAAAATAAACCCATTAAGGGATATCTGCAAGTAATCAAGATTTTTGTCTATATCTTAGGCGGGATTATGATTATCGCTACAATAATTGGACAAAGTCCGTTATTGTTACTAAGCGGTATCGGAGCATTAACTGCGGTTCTCTTACTAGTATTTAAAGATTCCTTGCTGGGGTTGGTCGCAGGTATTCAGTTGTCTTCCAATGACATGATTCGCTTAGGGGACTGGATTGAAATGCCGAAATATGGTGCGAACGGGGATGTCATCGATATCTCATTGAATACTGTTAAAATCAAGAATTTCGACAATACTATTACGACGATACCCACTTATGCCCTGGTCTCGGATTCTTTTAAGAACTGGCGAGGCATGACGCTGTCAGGGGGCCGGAGAATCGAACGTTCTGTCTATATTGACACCACAAGTATAGTTTTTTGCACAGATGAAATGTTAGAGGAGTTCGAGAAAATTCAATACCTAGCTGATTATCTCAGAAATAAGAAAAATGAAATAGCCCAATATAATCTAGAGCATAACATCGACACTTCAAACTCGGTTAATGGCAGGAATCTTACAAACATTGGTATCTTCAGGGCCTACATCCAGATTTATCTGGAAAAATATCCTAAAATCCACAAAGAAATGACTCGGATGGTGAGACAATTACCACCAGGGGAGAGTGGTTTACCTCTTGAGATTTACGCCTTCACCAACGATACCGAATGGGTCAACTATGAAACCATCCAATCAGATATTTTCGATCATATCTTAGCGATAGTGCCACAGTTCGGTCTTAGGATCTTCCAGAAACCGACAGGCTATGATCTCAGCAACAAAGCCTTTTGAATACAGGTGTTAGCAGGCCTCAAAGCATATACTAAGCCTATTATATGTAGTAAAATACGAGTATTGAGTAGAAGAAAGGTTGAGTGGCATGATCGCAACTAAAATGCAAGAGCAGGTTCAAAACAGTTCTGTTATTCGGGCCATGTTTGAGGAAGGAAAACGATTGGCAGCAATTCATGGAGTTGAAAATGTTTTTGACTTTAGCTTGGGAAACCCCAATGCTAAACCACCTGACGAAGTCAATCAGGCAATTTTAGAAATTTTACAGGCTGACAATCTGATGAGTATTCACGGGTATATGAATAACTCCGGTTATGAAGAAGTAAGAGCTGCCATTGCCAAGTCTATTAATGATAAATTCGGGACCGCTTTTACACAAAACAACCTGCTTATGACCGTTGGTGCAGCCGGCGGGTTAAACGTCATTTTCAAAACGTTACTTAACCCAGGGGATCAGGTCATTACGTTCGCACCGTTTTTCGGAGAGTACCGAAACTATGTTAGAAACTATGAGGGTGACTTGATCATAATTTCCCCAAATACGATTGATTTCCAGCCTAATCTGGTAGAATTTAAAGAGAAAATCACATCTAAAACTAAAGCGGTTATCATCAATTCTCCCAATAACCCCACAGGTGTTATCTATTCGGAAGCAACCATCATCAAGCTTGCTGAGATACTGAGCCAGAAGCAAAAGGAATTTGGCACAGATATTTATATCATTTCCGATGAACCGTATCGAGAACTTGCTTATGATAATGCCGAAGTACCTTATCTGTCAAAATACTATGCCAACACGATTATCGGCTACTCTTTCAGTAAATCTCTTTCCTTACCTGGTGAAAGAATAGGGTATTTAGTGATTCCCAATGAGGTTGCTGATTACGAAAATATCATTTCGGCGGCCAATATTGCCAATCGAATTTTAGGGTTCGTCAATGCACCATCGTTGTTTCAGCGCGTCGTGGCTAAGTGTTTAGAGGCCAAGGTGGATCTTGATACTTATAACAAGAATCGAGAACTCCTTTATAATGCACTCGTGTCTTACGGCTACCAATGTATTAAACCTGAAGGGGCATTTTATCTGTTTGTTAAAACGCCGATTGAGAATGAAGTGGAGTTCTGCAATCTGGCCAAGCAGAAGAATATTCTCCTTGTTTCAGGCGCTGCCTTTGGTTGTCCCGGTTATGTTCGAATTGCCTATTGTGTGGCCTATAAAACGATTGAGAAGGCCTTGCCGGGGTTTAAGGCTTTGATTGAGGAGATAGGGAAGTAAACAATAGTATTTTAGAAAAAGTAGAATAGAAAGAATCACCTGGAAGGACAAAGATCGAAGATCCGCCGAATACCCGAGTATATGAAAAGGAGAGCATTTAGCTCCCCTTTTTTCTCTGTTTAAAAGCCTGATATCGCTACAACCTTTCAGACGGCAATGACAGTGTTCTCTTTAGTGCTGCACGCGCTATCTTGTTCAGATGAGATTTTCGGGAGCCCGAGCAATCCCTTTGCCATTTCTGAAAAATTAATAGCCTGATCCACTCGTGTTTGAAGTTCCGCTTTCTGTTCGGATAACCCTTGGATTTGCTCCTCGATTAGGACGACCTGACTCTGTTTTTGGATGAGCAGAGTTTCTACTTCATTTTCTTTTAACTCTAAAATACGAGTTGTTTCATTAAGTAACGTTTCACTTTCACTGCGGGCAGATTGAACTAGATCTTCAGCCTGTTTTGCAGCTTCTTCTTTCACTTGGTTAGCGGTCTGTTGGGCACTCAACAAGGCTTCAATGATGTCTTTTTCAATCTGCGCAAAGTATTTAAGACGATTTTCGCTATCCGAATTTTGTTCCTGTAAGCTGTCGATTTGTAAGCGCAGCTCATTGTTCACAACGTTAGACTCTGAGTTTTGTTCCCGTAAGTTGTTGATTTGTAAGTGCAGTTCATTGTTCGCAGCATTGGCCTCAGAGTTTTGTTCCCGTAAGCTGTTGATTTGTAAGTGCAGCTCATTGTTGGCAGCATTGGCCTCAGAGTTTTGTTCCCGTAAGCTGTCGATTTGTAAGCGCAACTCATTGTTGGCAGCATTGGCCTCAGAGTTTTGTTCCTCTAAGCTGTCAATTTGTAAGTGCAGCTCATTGCTGGCAGTATTGGCCGCCAATTTTTGTCCGCGTAAGCTGTCGATTTGTAAGCGCAACTCATTGTTGGCAGCATTGGCCTCTGAGTTTTGCTTCTGTAAGTCGTCGATTTGTAAGTGCAGCTCATTGTTGGCAGCATTGGCCTCTGAGTTTTGCTCTCGTAAACTGTCGATTTGTAAGTGGAGCTCATTGTTCTCAATATTGGCTTCTGAGTTTTGCTTCTGTAAGCTGTCGATTTGTAAGTGGAGCTCATTGTTGGCAGCATCGGCCTCTGAGTGTTGCTCCTGTAAGCTGTCGATTTGTAAGCGCAGCTCATTGTTCACAGCGTTGGCCTCTGAGTTTTGCTTCTGTAAGCTGTCGATTTGTAAGCGCAACTTAGTGTTCATACCATTGGCCTCAGAGTTTTGTTCCCGTAAGCTGTTGATTTGTAAGCGCAGTTCATTGAGCGCAACATTGGCTTCTGAGTTTTGTTCTCGTAAGTTGTCGATTTGTGAGAGCAAATCATTGTTCGCAACATAGGTCTCTGAGTTTTGTTCCTTTAAACTGTTGATTTGTGAGCGTAGCTCATTGTTAGAAATAGTATATTCAAGTAATTGTTTCTGCATTTCTGCCCACGCTTGGTCGACAGCCTCGCGATCATACCCCCGTATTACTTGCTTGAATTCGGGTTTGTCCAAATTCCATAGCCTCCTTTTCTCACATTTCTAAGCTTAATATATCATTTTCGCGGCTTTACGAGAAGTGCTATTGGTGATAAATGTGACAATTCTCGAGTATGGCTCGTGACGTAATTGGGCTTTGGGGAATTACTGAACAAGACGACGGAAGAAAAATTCCAGAACCCTCTAGCGTTGAACCGGAACACGAAACCAATGAGTTGGTGACATGGGTGGATATCGACTTCGACAAATACTGCAAGGCAAATGATATGACAACAATGCGAATCAACGTTTCTGTGCCAAAATACCTCAAGGTCTTGGGCGATGAAGCCGGGGTGAATTTCTCCCAATAATTGCAAGAACGCTTAAGGGAAAAACTTATTAAAACTTACTTCAGCAGCCTTAACTGGCTGCTTCTCCTACTCCATTCTTATCTCCCTATTCGTCCGCATCATCAGGTCAAGGGTTTTAAACTTCTCTGTATCTTCGTATAGTTCTCTCTCAATAGGGTATTGAAACCGAACGAATGGGCACAGCATTTAAAAAGGCTTTGGGGCCCTAATCTTTAAAGGCATCTCATGTATAGGTCCGGTAAAAACAGTCAAGGGAAAGATCTGGCCGATACCATTATTATGGCCCGTGATGCCTTAGCTTCTGGATTGATCATCTCATGGATGAAGGCGAAGATATCTCAAATCCATCAATTGAGAATAAGGTCGCTTTGGATGGCGGGCAGTTTGTCACAATGATTGACGTTGACATGACTGCCTATCGCCACCATAAAAATTCTAAAACAGTTAAGAAGACATATCCATTCCATCTTGGCTTAATGAGGAAGTCGAAGCACATAATGTCAATTTTTTAGCCATTTTCCAAGATGCTTTAAAAGAGCATTTAGGAATTGAATAGGGGATTTCTCAAAGGGGGTGCTTATGATGTATCTGTGTTTTTCATAGTCCGATTATTGTAACAATAATTGGCACATTCCAAAGCTAAGCCAGTCGCCTCTCAGCGAATGACGAAAAATATGCCTGAGGGTTTTCCACAACATACTCTGGGTTTTCTCTGTCGAAAGTCAATGCCTCTCAATAAATATCAACAGATTACGTGATGATACTTGTAAACGACAGAACAACAATGATATGACGTAGTTTCTTTGCTATGGCTACTTTTAAAAAATATGCCATGAAGGAGCGTTCACATAGGGATTTGAGAAAAACGAAGTATACAGCTTCAAGCGAGGCAAAAAAGAAGACCAGTCATACACAAGTGATACAGCTTGGCTTGACTGGTCTTTTCATACTAGTCAGAAAGTATAGTTTTCAGTTACATATTTTCTGGAAGCATAAGCGTAACTAGGCGACCGCCTTCGCTGAGGCTGACAGAATGAGTAATACGTGCGAAGACAGTGTCTTCGGGAGACGGCTAAATTTTCTCTATTTTCAATCTATGACTAATTAAATTATGATAGCTCCACCGCTATACTTCTTCAATTTCACAATGCCTGCCATGTAGTCGAGAAAATCATCGTAGTCAAGATTCCACCTGTATATATTATCCATTATCATAGGCGTTCTCAGTTCGTCCAACTTATATTTGGCTATTTGAACGGAGACTTTTTGAAGTTCTCTCCAATCGACTTTTCCATATTGCAAGCGATCTGCTACAGTAGAATCAACAACGGCAAGACGCGTATCGGTGTCAATTACCTTGAAGTCATGTTCTACCTGAGGAAAATTCTGCAACTCCTCGGCGGAAATCAGCTTTTTATGTTTTCCTGCGATTTCATCAAAATGGATTGCGTGCTTAACTCTGGCGCAATTGTTCTATTTCTCTCAAAATATCCTTTAAGAACAGCTGCGGATTGTTTCAATCCTGGATTAAGTTTTAACATTCCGTCTTCCAAGATGCAGAATGTCCACATTTCCGAATCTCCATGAATGCCTTCTCGGTTTACACGACCCGAAGCTTGCAATAGCGACACTAGTGAGTCGAGCTCCCGAAATCCATTTCTGAAAGATAGGTTTACACCAGCTTCAACACATGATGTTGCAACGAGAGTCCAGTCGGTATCTTCTTTATTTTTTAAACGCTTAATTACTCGTCTAAGTGTATCGTCACGGTCATTTGAAGTCAACGCAGTAGATAAGTGTTCTACACGTTCACGTCCAAATTTCTCCGCAAAATAGTCTGCAAATACACAGCGCTTTGAACGGTGTTCATTATGACCAGTCGCGGGCCAGGAAAATCAACAATCCAGTAAGTAAGCTTCGCTGTGCCTTTTGGGCATAAATCGCTATGATAGGAAATCCTACGGTTTTCATAGACTGACAGTCGGCTGCGAAGTTCGTCATCGATTATTTCCGGTACACTGTTGGAATTGTTTGCGTCAGTTATTTCAGGGATTGTCCAAAACCGATTAAGCGAACCGGATTCCAGTATCCAGTAGCAATTCCACTCTGTGGCATAAATATTGAGCCACTTCCAAGCAATCGGCAGAAGGCTGGCAGGCAAAACGGCATGAGCCTAATCCACGAATATGGCACTTCCGGGCAATTTGTGTAAGCGACGCAGCGTTGCGGTGGAATTCGATGCAAGTGTTTCAAAAAATGCGACAGCAGTTGTCACAATAATTGGTGCACGCCAAAGTGCAGTTAGGTATCTTGTATCTTCACTTTCAAAGTCTGCGCGGTGGTGTAGCTCCGCTACAACCTCATCAGCGTTTTCACCCGGCAAAACGAGCATATCTCGATAGGTCTTAACTGATTGTTTGATGATATTAGTAAATGGCAGTACCACAAAGAAACGCCGTAGTCCGCGCTTTTCTGCTTGTGCAAGCAAATGAGCCATGACTGCCGTTGTCTTTCCGGAGCCTACTGGGCTATCACAAGAACTTATACCGGAATCAATATCTACATCTCGACACGCATGATACATTTCATTTCGTAGCGCATTTCTTTCGTCATCGGCCCCTTTAAGCTGTAAATCAGCAACACGACGATCTAATTGCTCAAGTCGCTCAGCCGGACGCAACGGAATAGTTTTCGCATGTTTATGGTAATTGACAGCGGTGTTGGTGTGATCAGCGTCAGCGATGCACGATAAGAGTATCCGAAAGAAAACCGATTGATTTCCCTTAATCTCTTCCTCGCCGTATTTGAAGTGGCTTTCTATGAGGTTATCATGAATTGCTTCTAATTCCGGTAACTCTCTATCTACAGATCCTTTTGCTATCGCTTGCGATAGCAGTGCTTTGTTGCATTCCGAATAACTGATCATATCTCGTACATATTTGCGGCAAGCGAACGTATACCACGAATATGTGCCGAGTATTCCTGTTCGGGGATATTTTCTTTTTTACTGTGTGCGTAGTAAATCATATCAGCATCAAGTCAGTTATCGAGCTTACCTTTCCTATCAATTCCTCTGGCAGAGCTGTCTTGTCTTCATAGTCAGCCCAAGTCGTAGACGCAATGGTCGTATCGCTAATACGCTTTGGTGTAAATGCTTCCAAAAGGAGATAATCCGGACAACTGCCAAGAGCATTCAGATGCTCAATATACCAAACAGTACTGATGTTACATCAATTCGATTATCTCTGGCGCACAGGCTGTTTTATTAACCGCAATGTCATAATCTGCAAACGAATGTGGCGTGTCTGAGTTTGATGTGATGTGTAAAGAACGATAAATAGCCGCTGAGGTTTCTTTCGGGGTCTTTTCAGGATGTTTCCACCAATAAACTCTGCACACTTCACAAGTTCCTGCCTGTCGTGCGGACGACTCATCGTTTTCAAACAGCTCGCAAAGTGCCTTCTTAATCTTCTCAGAGTCTTCGTCCGTGAATCCAGTCTTTTCGGCAAGCTGACAACTGATACTTCCTCGAATAACATATAATCCAAAGTCGACAAAATGTTTCATACCCATCGTGTCGGATGCCTTGCCGTCCTTGCCGGATTCAGCATTTACGCTTTTGGTTATTTGCATATTTATAATGTCGATAGGATTCACGCTAATTGCCTGTTGAATAGAAACAGGCCCACGAACTCCAACGGACAACTTGCCGCTTTCGTCATCGTTATCTTTTTCTTTGGTGTTCGGCTTCTTGAATGCGAATACCTGCCCGAAAGACCGGACATCAATCCATTTTTCACAGGCGACTTTTGCAAACAGGTCGGCGTCGGCTTTCTTTCCTTTCTTAATTTCTTCTGCAAGTCTAGGTTCCCCAGCAGCCCGGTCTTTTAGACTGTGGTAATTTTTTTTTAGCGAGTTATCAAAATCCATATCGTTTTCCCGCCCATCAGACTGTACAAAAATACACTCTCCCATGTCTTGAAGCCTATTACGGATTTTCCGTTTAATTGCAACATCGGAGAAAATACCGTAACCATTATAATCCTCACGAGGACGGTTGCCATTAAGAGGGTCTCCGTTGATGTTAGCGCGTGTTACCGAGATAATTGCGGCAAAGTCGATTTTGTTTTGCAGAATAGCCATTATTTCTCCTCCGTTTCAATATTTTCATTTTCGTCCTCACTAGTGGCAATTGTCCCATCAGACTTTCGAGATTTTAACGATATGCGCTGGCAATCATAGCCAAGAAGGTATTTTCCATCCAGTGTAGCCTTTGCTTCAAAATCGCCTTCTGCAAACAGCCCTGCGATTTCGCCATACAGGTTTTTATAAAACTCTCGACTGCCAGGCTTAAGCTGCATTAGATAGATTTGCGTACTTTTTCGGATTATTCCCCATGTACGGAACGGTGTCCGCGAAAATTGCTGCATATAACGCTCTGCATTTGTTGCGCGGGTTTCACCCTTCTCATAAGTACTACGTTCAACCTTTTCCGCGATTGGCAGCAATCGTCCATAAAGATAGCTTCTGTCTATGCAGTTTTTGTCAAGCCCCATATCAAAAATCACTCCTTTTTCCCAGTGATGTCGTTTCACCAAAGAACATGCGATGTGAAGCACACGTTGATAATTGAACTCTTTTTCATAAGCCAGTGGGTTAGATGCCTTTCGAACAGCAGCTCGAATCATATCGTGCGGAATCACGGCACCGTCTATAATACACGGACGCAGACGGTCAAAAGCGAACACAAGCATAGGTGCCTTTGGGTTTTGTTTGTCACCGTTTGTTCTCAATACAAGGTGTTTGCTTTTTGTGTCTTTGCCCTGCTCTGTGCCGTAAATAGCTTTCGCAATCTCACTGATAGAAGCCATACCTTCATATTGACAGTATTTCTTATCCTTTAAATATTCGTGCCGCCAGCGGCAGCTTTCGTGCCATATCCGTATGTTTTCGAGATAACGTGAAGTTTCCAGCTCTTTGTAATAGGTCATGGCAAGTCGACCAGGGGTTGCGCTGTCAAGAGCGATAATGACCATATTTGAGGTGTCATACGATTTTGCAGCATACCCACCAATGGCAGTGTTGAATTCTCTGGCAGACGCATAGTTGGTTTCAGAGGTTTCCGCTTCCTCCTCGCCGAACAGCATATCATCAGTAATTTCAGCTTCTTCAATGCTATCTGACAGCGGGCCAAGCATGCTGACTGTGCTGTCATAGTAATTCGGCATATCGTTCAATGCGCTTTCCCATGTTACGATGCATACCCCGTCTCTCGTATATCCCTGCCGTCGAACAATCCACTTGAGTGCATTGTGAATCTTTTGTGAGTTTTCGTAGCCAATGGACATGGCTTCGTTGTAACCCGTATCCTTGTCTTTGGTGTTAAAGCGTCCACGATAGGAGAAATTTTCATCATCATTTGAAGAAATCAGCTTTGCTTTCGTGTCCCATTCGCCTCGAATCTTCACAGGATTCGTTTTTGCGATCAGTATATGTTCACCAGTCAAATAACAGAGGTCTAATTTTTTTGCAATTGATAAATAATATGAAATAAAACTGTGCTGAACTGTCTTGTCCAGCCATACTGCGCTTACATCCGAATTATCTGCATTGCAGAGGGCATTTGTTTGTTGCGTGTCGTTCATATATACTCGAAACCGTACAAATGTCTTTTCAATACGAGTTCCTAGTATTTTTACCTTGTCTGAAATCACGCCGTCATCATCTAATGTAAGCACCTTGTTTCGTGTTAAATCGTCAATCGTATTTTTCTTCGATATGTAATTATAGATTGAGGTTACCTTCGGATGTGCATACTCAGACGAACACCATGCTGACAGTCCCTCAAGATACGTAGGAAAGCTCTTTGTGATGTCATCCATTTTCCGCTTTCGTTGCTTTTCGGTTGTTTTGCTATCAAAATATAATGTAACTTTGTCTGTGAAATCACCAGCTATATAAGAAAGACTGTCACATAGTGGCAATGCCTTGATTCCGCTGGTTCTGCCCTCTGGGTATGGTACAATCGTCTCAGATTCACTTTTGTTAAGTGTTCTCGCACTAATGAAATTTCCGTCTACATTAATTACGATTTCAATTTGAGCCTTCATAGTGTCATAACCTAAAGGAATCAGCGTCAGAGGCTTGCCGTTCCACATCTCGACTTCGCCCGCTCGCCACGCATTTGTATCGTATAAAGCACACAAAGAGGATACCCAACTCATTCGCCCACCTCCTCGTCCGAGAGTTCTTCGAGTCCTATAAAATTCTCATACTCTTTACCAAATGGTTTGATGAGCATTTCGTGTAGGATACGCTTATCTTCGCCTGGGATTTCTTCGGGGGACGGGAATTTAATAATACCTTCGTGCATGACGACATGATGGAAGCGCACACTCATATGCCCTTTCTCGGCTTCGCGGATAGCTTCGTCTGCATAAGTAAAGCCGTGAAACATATACCCAAGGGCAAATTCGCCGATACCATCGTATGCACCTCCACCTTCGCCAAACACGCACGGTTTCACATCGCCGTGACATTCACGCGTACCAAGGAAAACGTCCCGTCTGCCCCCGCGCTCAATCATTCTACGGGCAATATTGTGATGCTTATGCTCGTTATTCCCAGCGTAATCATGGAACAATTCTGGCCGATTTTCGTTTCTGACAAAATGAGCGCACACTTGGTATTTTACATCTTTGAGATAGGTGTAGATTGAAAGATCATTACCGCCGTTATAGTTCTTTGTTCGGATGCCCTCCGAAGCTGTTTGAATCGGATTCATCACACGAACAGCATCAATGATCCAGGTAATTGTAGGTTTCCAGTAAACAGAGGCAAGAATACCTTTCAGCGCCTCGTAGGTCGGGACATAATAACTGGTTTTTTCTCCACCGACGCGAGTTACAGGGTCTGAAAACAGTGCCCGCTCACCGCTTACTTCGAATTCAACCGTATTTCGCTTCTTATTCATTATTTGACACCACCTCCTTCATATAATAAGTGTTTTAGGGTAATGGCTCACTCCAACGTCATCATGGTAATAGAGATGCGATAGAATAAACACGCCTACACTTTCCTCGAATCTCACCCCTTCTGCTATTTTTTGCGTTGAATAATCACTTAACTGCACGGTGTATCGTTGTAAATAGCGAAGCTCTTTTTGCTTTTCAGAGAGGGAACGAGCCTTCATCAATTTCTCTATATGTTGCAAGGCATCATCGTTATATTCAACTATAGCATCCCGCTTTCCAATATCCTCAATGACCGAGAAAGCATCTCCTGCCTCCTTGAATGCTTGCTTCATAAGCACAGATTTGGGATTTCCATTGCGGTTGCTACCAGATGGGTTCGTTGTCAGCAGGTCGATAATCGTATGCTCCGGGTCATCCTGTAGAGGGAAAGCCATCTCTTTTTTTTGCAACGGTCGGTAATACTTTGCGTAAAATTCATCCATTGCAGTTTTAGCTAAGACTCCGCCCGCATATCGCTCCGGATAAGTGTGAATATTGAAAAGGATCTCCCGCGTAGCTTCCTGTGCGCTTTGCATATAGCCAAGACGGCTGACATCTTCGTCGCGTATGTAGACAACCGAAACAGCCCCGCAGTCGGTTTCTTGATTTCTGTTGCATCGACCGGCAGCTTGAACGATACTGTCCAGCCCTGTCAGGGAACGCACCACATGTTCAAAGGAAACATCTACTCCGGCTTCAATGAGGGTCGTGCTGATGCAGATCACTTTTTGAAGGTTATCTTTACTTTTTAAGCATTTACGCATTTCTGACAGCACTACACTTCGATGCGTAGGACACATATTGGTGGACAGGTGAAACAGGCGAAATTCATTGGTGTCTCCAACCTTGCTTTGTATGAGTTCATAAATCTTGCGTGCCACTGGCTTTGTGTTCACTATGGCAAGAATTGAATTGACCTCATTTGCTTTAGAAGAAATAAAGTCAGCTGCTTCACCGACTGAAAGCCCATTTTCGTTGACATTGTCAACAATCTCAACCCGTTTAAATGCGATGTTGTACTTTTCTTCATCGTTAATGATACCCTTGGGAGAGAGAATTTGATAATCGTTCAGCTTATCCAACAGCGGTTGTGTTGCCGAGCAAAGCACCATGGATGTACCACAAAAATACGCAAGAAAGTTCATTGCGGCATTGAACAGCTTCAATACCTTGATGGGCAGCGCTTGGATTTCGTCCAAAATAATAACAGAATTGCCAAGTGCCTGTAAACGGCGAACATTTGATGTTTTTCCTGCGAACAACGTATTTAATAACTGCACAGCGGATGTCGCAACAATTGGAGACTGCGCCCAATTTTCTGTTAGCAGTTTATATTTCTTCTCGTCCTCTCCATCGTCGGAATCAAACACGACATTTGAGTGGTGTTTTAGGACAGCCTCGGCATCTCCGATGAACTTTATGATTTCGTCCGCATTCTGCTCCAAGATAGAATTGAAGGGCGCAATATAGAAAATGTGCTTTTTTCCGTAACGCTCCGCTGTCTGCAATGCATAGCGTAAAGCCGACAGCGTTTTTCCGGCTCCACAAGGGACAACAAGCCGGAACACACCACTTTCTCCTCCGTCAAATTCCGCACACGCCTTTGATATTTCGGCGCGATACGAATCCAACATGGAGGATTCTTTTTCAATTTGAAGCTTCATAATTTCGCTTTCGCAATGGTGAAGATAGTTTCTCCACATAGCTTTACGTTCATCAAGCGTTTGAATGGTCGGCATTTCGACTGCATCCTCAAAATAAGCCGTATCGGTGCGGTCTGCATCAATTAGGATTGACGTAAGCAATCTTTCGTACATAGCCAAGTAGAAATGTGATGAACCATAGCAATTGCCCAAACTTTGAAACTCCTCGATTTTCGTATGTATCGCCTTTGCATCGGCGGTAGCCTTTAAAAATGAATCGGTAATTGACTGGTTGCCATGGTGCTTGATTATAATACGCTCAACATCACAATACGAATCGGAGATGCGTTTCGCAGATTCAGTGAACGAGAGCTTCCCATCTGTGGAGATACAGTCACGCAGGCCGTGGTGGCTCATGATGGCTGTACGTACCATTTCCGAAGTCAGTTTGGAATGCAAGTTGTTTGGACTTGCCAAGCTGTTAGCAAACACTGCGCCATGGGTCGAATGGATAACAGAACCACGAACGACAGCTTCACCAGCCACAGCGGCCATGATATAGTCATAATAATTGAGCGTGTTCTTGCCATCATCATGGTGACGACCTGTAAACATGGATAAGCCGCCGATGCCATAGGGAAGGCCCAGAGCGAACGCAAGCGCGGCGACATTATCATTATGTTCAAAAACGCTTTGTTCTCTTTTATCACGCTTACGAATATGAGCAATAAAAGTGTGGTCTGTTATATACATTGAATTGCTCCTTATTGATTTTAACTATATTCGCTCTTCTCAATACAATTATATAATCGTGCCTGTCCACCAAATTATCACTAAAATCAACTTTAAGTGCTGTACATACCTTTATAAGAACATCCAGGCTGACATTTTCATGCAGCGATAACTTTGCCATAGAAGCGGGACTAAGTCCGGCAGCTTCCTGAATCTTTCTTTTTCATATCTTTATCGATTAGGAGTCCACAGTTTTTTATCGCTAACAGTCATTTAAGCACATCGCAGTATCGAATTTTTATAGAATAAAAATTATTAATATATATCAGTCCAAATATGCAATTTGATTCTCGCAACTGCTTCAAACATCGCAACCAGAGCTGAGCCTGTATCTGGATGAGAAAAGATTGCCGCTGGAGTAGCAACTTCAAAGGCCACTGGATATAATTTGTTTATAACGGATCACCTCTTTTATCCTTATTTTCTAATTTATATGAAGCATATCACTATTTTTTGGGTAGATCAATAGAATAATTAACTGCTACAATAAATCACATATGAATTTATTTGAAATTATTTGTGATTCATTATATACTTATTTAGCCAGGTGCTGTAGCACCTGAGGATTGAAATATATGGGATTTTTTGTACAATAAAGAACGTCTTTCAAACCTGAAATCGGTTGAGACGTTTTTTTAATGTTTTCTAGACAAGTTTATCACTTGAGCTCGAATTTAATTTTGGCCCTCAGAATATGGAATTATTTTTTTGAATTTGTGAAAATTATGGGAGATTAAGAGTATAATGTAATTGAATTGATTCAAAAATGCTAAATATATTTATTCTTGAAACAATAACAATTTCAATTGTTATTGTGCTTATGTATTCCCATTCAAGAGGAGGGAGTTTATGCTTTGTTCGCACATTAATCCATTAACTTTTACGGAACAAAGTGTTAAGGAACATTTAGATAATGTTTCCATATTGTCTAAGGAATATGGTTCGAAAATTTCACTTGATGCAACAGGCGAACTAATTGGAATTCTTCATGATCTGGGAAAAGGAACAAGGAAATTTGATTCTTACATACATTACTGTTCGAAGCACCCCAAAGATAAATCCCTTAAAGGATCGATCAACCACTCAACAGCGGGTGCAAAGTATATTTATGATGCTTTTTATAACTCAACTGATCAATATCAGAAATTTACTGCTCAAATTATTTCACTGGCTATTTGTTCTCATCATGGCGGACTTATTGATTGTTTAGACCTTGGTGGCATTGATAAATTCACTGACAGGATGAATCCAGATAAAGATATTCTTTATGAGGAAGCGTTAAATTACTTTAACGAAGAATGTTTAGAAGATTCGCAAATTAAAGATCTGTTCAGTAAAGCAACCGAAGAAATAAAATCTATTCTTAATAAAATTAATCAGATAGATAGCTCTGCTAAATTTCGATGGTTTGCATTTGGAGTTCTTGAAAAATATCTTTTTAGTTGTCTTATTGATGCAGATAGATATGATACTTATACATTTATGGAAGGTAAGGAAGGGAAGCCAGATATCGATACATCGGCTTTATGGAATGAACTTTCAGATGTGCTAGAAACTAAACTAAAAAGCTTTCCTAAGAAAACAAAAATTGATTTGCTTAGAGTAGAGATTTCCTTATCATGTAAGAATTTCGCGGATAATAGCTCTGGCATATATCAACTTTCCGTGCCAACTGGCGGAGGAAAAACTCTTTCCAGTTTGCGATATGCGTTGGAGCATGCCAAGAAATTTGACAAAGATAGGATTTTTTACATTATTCCATTTACTACCATAATTGACCAGAATGCTAAGGAGATAAAAGACATTTTGGGTCATGAGGATATGATTTTAGAACATCATTCTAATCTTATTCTTGATTATTCTCAGGATAATGATGAAGAGTTAGAAGACTATAAGCTTTTAACCGAACGATGGGATAGACCTATTATTCTTACGACAATGGTACAGTTTCTCAATACTTTATTTAGCGGAGGAACACAGGACGCGCGGCGAATTCATAACCTGGCAAATTCAGTGATTATCTTTGATGAAATTCAGGCAATCCCTATTAAATGTATTAACATATTCAATAGCGCCATTAATTTTCTAGCGTATATCTGCAATGCAACAGTTATACTTTGCACTGCAACACAGCCACTTTTAGACAAAACTGAAATGCCACTAAAGCTAAGTGAAAAACCTAATATGATCTCGGATATTCATGAGAAATTTAAGCAGTTTAAACGTGTGAACTTGGTTCCTAAGATACTTGTCGGAGGTTATAGTGCAATTTCTCTAAAGGATTTTGTTCTGGATAGAATGGACCAGGTGGATAGTGTGTTGGTAATTTTAAATACTAAGAATTCGGCTAAGGAAGTTTTTAACGAGTTAAGAGTGGCAAATAATGAACGCCCTAAAGAAAAGCAGTACATAATTTTTCATTTAAGTACGAGTATGTGTCCCTCTCATAGAATGAGCGCATTACAGAAGATGAGAGAGAAATTAGGGCATGAGAGAGTTATTTGTATTAGTACTCAATTAATAGAAGCTGGCGTAAATATCTCCTTTGGGTGTGTTGTTCGTTCGCTTGCTGGACTTGATAATATTGCCCAGGCCGCAGGGCGGTGTAACCGACACGGAGAAACGGAATGTAGCGACGTCTATATTGTTAATGTTGAGAGAGAGAATGTAAGTAAACTTGTGGATATAAAAATAGGTCAGGAATGTACAAGCAGAGTTCTCCGTGATTTTGAAGGAAACCCTAGTTTATTTGATAATGATTTGCTTTCACAAAAAGCTATGGAAAAGTATTACCAGTATTATTTCTACGAGAGAAGAAACCAAATGAATTATACAATGTCAAAACCACATAAAGATAAATCATTGTTTGATATATTATCAGGAAATAATGAGGCAGCTAATGAATTTAATAGTCGAAATGGTTACAAATCTAACTTAATGTTAAAACAAGCCTTTAAAACTGCAGGAAATGAATTTCAGGCCATTGACGAAAACACAACAGGCGTTATTGTTCCTTATGGAGAGGGCAAGACGCTTATAACCCTTATTAATGGAGTCTGTAGTTTGAGCGAATTGAAACAATATTTAAAAAGAGCACAGCAATTTTCAGTTAATTTATTTGAAACAGATAAAAGAAAACTAGAAGATATGGGAGGGTTCATTGGATTAAAAAATAATTCAATACTTGCACTTAAAGACGAATTTTATAATGACGATGTGGGGGTTACTTTTGATAAGGCACCTATGGAATTTTTTAATGCTTGAGGAGGGTGAGTTTATTGGAGAAAGAAAATAGTGTTGAATTTAAAGTTAGTGGGCGATATGCACTTTTCAGTGATCCCATTAATAGAGTTGGAGGAGAAAAATTCTCATATCAAGTACCAACCTATCAAGCGCTTAAAGGGATATTGGAAGGTGTATATTGGAAGCCAACCTTAATATGGATACTTGATGAAGTGCGTGTGATGAATTTGATTAAAACTCAATCCCAGGGCATACGTCCCGTTAATTTCAATGGAGGGAACACCCTATCCATTTATACATACCTGGTAAATGTTGAATATCAAGTAAGGGCTCATTTCGAGTGGAACTATAATCGTCCCAATTTAGAGCAGGATAGAAATGAGAACAAGCATTATCTAATCGCTAAACGAATGATCAAATGTGGTGGAAGACGGGATATTTTCTTGGGAACTAGGGAATGCCAGGGATATGTAGAACCCTGTAAATTTGGTGAGGGAGAGGGTGCCTACGATAGTTATGGGTCGCTTTCTTTTGGACTAATGTTTCATGGCTTTGATTATCCCGATGAATCAGGGGAGGACAAACTTACAGCAAGGCTTTGGACACCCGTGATGGACAATGGCTATATTGAATTTTTGAGGCCTGAGGATTGCACCATTAAACGCGAACTTTCAGCCATGAGGCCTAAGGTGTTTGATGAAAATAATTTCAGAAGATATCCAGAGTTTGATAAGGAGGGAGAGATTATTGAGCTGGATTCATAAGCTGTATGATACCTATGAGAATTGTACCAATGAAGTAGGTGTTGCTGGAACAGATGAGAAGAAAACGCCACTTCTCCCTATTGCTCATTCTACTCAAAATGCTCAGATAGAATTTATTATTAATGGAGATGGAGATTTCTTAAGCGCAAGAGCCCTGAACAAAGAGGAAACGGTTACAATTATTCCTGTAACTGAAGATTCTGCAACAAGAAGCAATGGTGTAACACCCCACCCTCTCTGTGATAAATTACAATATGTTGCTGGGGATTATATAAGATATGTAGAGAAGAAAAATGGCCAAGAATTCTACAATCAATACATAGAGCAACTTGAGGGTTGGTGCAATTCTAGTTACTGCAATAGAAAAGTTAGGGCAGTTTTAATCTACTTAAAAAAGAAAACACTTATTTCAGATTTAATTAAACAAAGGATTATATCATGTGACGATAAAGGCCTCCTTTCTAAAGGTGTGAAGATGGGAGCAAGTGATCAAAGTGATGCTTTTGTAAGATTTAAAGTGGAAATTTCAGGAGAGAGAGAATCAGCAATCTGGCTGGATAAGCAGGTCTATGAAAGCTATATTAATTACTATTTAAGCATCCAACAAGAAGTGGATTTGTGTTATGTCAAAGGACAAGCAATCCCTTGTTCAGATAAACACCCTGCCAAAGTTAGAAACACAGGCGATAAGTCAAAGCTGATTTCGGCAAATGATACTGAGGGATTTACTTATCGAGGACGCTTGGTGGATAAAACTCAAGTTGTGAGAGTTGGGTACGAAACGACGCAAAAGGCGCATAATGCCTTACGCTGGCTGATAGATAAACAAGGCTATAAAAATGGAGATCAGGTGGTCATCGCTTGGGGAACGAAAAACCAGGTGTTGCCACAAATTATGGATGATACTCAGGATAGTATGTTTGGTGAAGAAGAGATTCCAACGGTTTCAACAGAAAAGGAATTTGCGAAGCGATTGAACAGGGCGATCGCAGGTTATGGGTGTGATTTAGATACAAAGGCTGAAATTGTAATCATGGGACTGGATGCGGCAACAATAGGACGCTTATCGATAACCTATTACCGTGAGCTCGATGGCCAGGATTTCTTAAATAGAATTGAACGTTGGCATGGAACTTGTATTTGGAAGCACTCTTATAAAAAAGTAAGCGATGGGCTTGACGAGAAAGGGAAACCAAAATCTAAGTATATTACGTTTATTGGTTCTCCATCTCCAAGAGATATAACATTTGGTGCTTATGGAGATAAAGTAAGTGACAAGTTAAAAAAGACAACGGTTGAGAGATTATTACCTTGTATTATTGATGGTGCTAGATTACCCTATGACCTCGTTAATTCATCGGTAAATCGTGTTTCAAATCCGATCTCAATGGAAAACTGGGAATGGGAGAAAGCCTTAACGATAACTTGTGCTCTGATTAAGAAATATAGATATGATAAATTTAGGGAGGAATGGGATATGTCTCTTGATGAAAGTCAGACGGATAGAAGCTATATTTTTGGACGGCTTTTAGCTATTGCGCAGCAAATTGAAGAATATGCCTTATATGCAGGAGGGGAGAAAAGAGGTACTAATGCTGAAAGATTAATGCATCAATTTAAAATTCACCCCTATAAGACCTGGGGTATTATTACAGATAAGCTTAAGCCTTATATGCTAAGATTAGGATCAAAGGCTGTAAGTTTAACGGAGCTGATGACTAAGGTTAACGATATGCTACCCTACGAGGAATTTACAAGTCAAAAGAAATTAGAGGATAGCTATATTTTAGGATATTACTGTCAAAGGCAAGTTTTTATTGAAGAAAAAAGACAACGGATTGAAGAAAGTCAAAAAAAGAAGTTAGAGAAAATTAATGAAGGGGAGAATGAACATGAGTAATTTTGTCAACAAGATCGATTTTGCGGTTGTTATTTCAGTGAAAAACGCTAACCCTAACGGTGATCCATTAAATGGAAATAGACCCAGGGAAAATTACGAAGGTTTTGGCGAAATTTCTGATGTTTGTATCAAGAGAAAAATCCGTAATCGTTTGCAGGATATGGGCCATGAAATATTTGTGCAATCGGATGAAAGACGATCAGATGGTTTTAGAAGCCTGAAGGATAGGGCCGATGGTTGTGCGGAACTTAAAAAATTAAGCAAGGATAAGGAACAATATGCAGTAATAGCTTGTAATAAATGGATTGATGTTCGAAGCTTTGGACAAGTTTTTGCCTTTAAAAAGGGAGAGGATGATAATTCTGTTTCAATAGGTATAAGAGGGCCAGTTTCAATTCATTCGGCAGTAAGTATTTCGCCAATTGAAATATCAAGCATGCAAATCACAAAAAGTGTTAACGGTGAAACAGGGAAAGACCCCGATAAGAAAAGTCCTGATACAATGGGTATGAAGCATAGGGTCGAGTTTGGCGTTTACGTGATTTATGGAAGCATTAATACACAGCTGGCTACAAAGACAGGTTTTAGTCAGGAGGATAGTGAACTTATTAAAAAGGCGTTGATTACCCTTTTTGAGAATGATTGCTCCTCTGCTCGTCCTGATGGTAGCATGGAGGTTTGTAAGTTGTATTGGTGGAAACATAATTCGCAGATGGGTCAATATTCTTCGGCAAAGGTACACAGAAGTTTGCGGGTTGTGCCAACTGCTGAAATACCGAAAAGTATTGATGGTTACAGTATCTCTATTGAAACATTAGACGGACTATCCCCAGAAGTATATGATGGAATATAAAGATGGAGTATCAAGAGGAAGATTTTCTACTGTTGTCTGGGATACAGCACTTTGTATTTTGTAAACGTCAATGGGCATTAATACACATCGAACAGCAATGGCAAGAAAATCTTCGCACAATTGAGGGCGAAATTCTTCATGAGAAAACACATGACGGCACCATTAAAGAAAAGCGTGGGGATTTGATTGTTTCTCGGGGCATGGGAATCTTTTCGCGCTCATTAGGAATAACTGGGACTTGTGACGTTGTTGAATTACATAAGGCTTCAGATGGAGTAAATATATTTGGTAGGGAAGGAACTTATAAGCCAGTTCCTGTGGAGTATAAACGTGGTAAACCTAAGACAGATAATTCTGATGTGTTACAACTATGTGCACAAGCTATGTGTCTTGAGGAAATGTTATTGTGTGCTATTCCTGAAGCCTTTTTATTCTATGGAGAGACTAAAAGAAGACTGAAAATTATCCTAGACGACGAGGTCCGGGGGCAAGTAAGATCTATATGTAAAGAGATGCATGAATTATATGATCGGAGATATACCCCTAAAGTAAAAATATCTAAAAGCTGCAAAGCATGTTCACTTAGCGAGCTTTGTATGCCAAGGTTATGTAAAAATCCATCAGCTCTTGCTTATATGAAGAAGAATATCTTGCAGATTGAGGTTGATGAATGAGAAAACTATTAAATACGCTCTATGTTACTTCTCCAAATACTTATTTATCCCTTGATGGAGAAAATATTGTGATTTTGAAGGATGAAGCGGAACTTTTAAGAATTCCCTTGCATAATCTTGAAGGTATTATTGCCTTTGGCTATACTGGTGCAAGCCCAGCTTTAATGGGTGCGTGCGCAAAACGTAATATTGCCTTGAGTTTTATGAAACAAAGTGGAAAATTCCTTGGGAGGGTAGTCGGGGAGATTAAAGGCAATGTCACTTTAAGAAAGACTCAATATAGACTTTCTGATGATATTGTTGAAAGTCATAAAATCGCAAAATATTTTATATTGGGAAAAATTTATAATGCCCGGTGGGTTGTTGAGCGTGCAACTCGGGATCACGCAGCAAGGTTGGATGTGGATAAATTAAAGGGAGTTTGCAAAACACTTGTAAATTCTTTGAAGTTAGTTGAAGAAAGTCAGGATTTAGAGCAACTTCGAGGGTTTGAGGGGGAAGCTGCTGCGCAATATTTCAGAGTATTTGATGATTTGATTCTTCAACAAAAAGAACACTTTTATTTTCACTCTCGGAATAAACGTCCCCCTCTTGACAATGTTAACGCAATGTTGTCCTTTGTTTATACACTATTGGCGCATGATGTTGCCGCTGCATTAGAAACGGTCGGACTTGATCCTTATGTCGGATTTTTACATCGTGATAGACCTGGAAGGGTTTCGCTTGCTCTGGATATGATGGAGGAATTACGTACGGTTTATGCTGATCGGTTTGTTATTTCTTTAATTAATAAACGAGAAGTGAATGCTGATGGGTTTACCCAAAAGGAAAACGGCGCAGTTAATATGGATGACGATACAAGAAAAGATATTTTAAAAGCTTGGCAAAGTAAGAAACAGGAAATAATTACTCATCCATTTTTACAAGAAAAATTAGAATGGGGGCTTGTACCCTATGCTCAAGCAATGCTGCTTGCTAGGTTTATGCGTGGTGATTTGGACGGATATCCGACTTTTATGTGGAAGTAGGTGAGATGGCATTTTAGTACTTATTACTTATGATGTAAATACACAAACCCCGATTGGAAGGAAACGTTTGCGCCAAGTTGCGAAGCAATGCGTGAATTATGGTCAACGTGTTCAGAATTCTGTATTTGAGTGTGTACTCGATGCGGCTAAGCTTCGTGAGGTTCAGCATAAACTTGAGCAAATCATTGACAAGAATACCGATAGCCTACGGTATTATTTTTTAGGAAATAATTATAAAAGTAAGGTTGAGCATGTAGGGGCAAAGGAGTCTTTCGATGTTGAGGGCACACTTATAATTTAGTGCGAATGCATAGCTAACAGAAAACCATTGGAGCATTCGCACCATAAATAGGGTGAAATGTACTGTAAAAAATAGAAATATACTGCAGGAGTGATGTATACCACAATAAAAATGTAAAAAATAGGAAAAACATACCAAGGTTCATTGAATTCTTGTGACTTTTTGCTGTCGCTCCCGGTATGGGAGCGTGGATTGAAATACCAACGAAGTGATCTCCGTTCCCGTCCTTGTCCCGGTCGCTCCCGGTATGGGAGCGTGGATTGAAATATTAGTAATTTGGCGACTGCGTACATAGGGCTTTGTCGCTCCCGGTATGGGAGCGTGGATTGAAATCGTCCGGATCACTTGTTAACGTATTGACAACCGGAGTCGCTCCCGGTATGGGAGCGTGGATTGAAATTGACAAGGACTGAAGAATCTCCATTTCCTCGTCAGTCGCTCCCGGTATGGGAGCGTGGATTGAAATCATTTTCCCGAGCCAGGTAAGAGCCTTCAGATAGTCGCTCCCGGTATGGGAGCGTGGATTGAAATAAATCCCTCCGTCCGCACCACTTAAAAAATAACAGTCGCTCCCGGTATGGGAGCGTGGATTGAAATAGCAAAAGCAACATCCAGCATTCCTGTCGCTCCGTCGCTCCCGGTATGGGAGCGTGGATTGAAATGACTACCGCCTGAGATTGTACCACCGCTACAGGTGTCGCTCCCGGTATGGGAGCGTGGATTGAAATTCTTACACCCCAATACACCCCGATTACACCCCGAGTCGCTCCCGGTATGGGAGCGTGGATTGAAATTATCGGTGAAGCGCTCGACTTGCTCAAGGGATATGTCGCTCCCGGTATGGGAGCGTGGATTGAAATTTTTTAGTCAAATGCATCCCGATACATGCATCGTAAGTCGCTCCCGGTATGGGAGCGTGGATTGAAATAATTCTCCAATCCCTAGCCACTTTAAATGCTTTTGTCGCTCCCGGTATGGGAGCGTGGATTGAAATCTCAGCTAACACCTTGAGCGTCATTCTTAATTTGGTCGCTCCCGGTATGGGAGCGTGGATTGAAATGCTGGGGGGATCACCGACGGAGCGAGCGCAATAAGTCGCTCCCGGTATGGGAGCGTGGATTGAAATGCCACAAGCTCATAAATGTCGCGTGAATCCTCTAGTCGCTCCCGGTATGGGAGCGTGGATTGAAATTCTGCGCATCAGTCGGACTAAACAAATCACAATCAGTCGCTCCCGGTATGGGAGCGTGGATTGAAATATTCCATTATTGCATAAATTTTTGGTAAATCCAGTCGCTCCCGGTATGGGAGCGTGGATTGAAATATGTTATTACTATTATTGATGGGACTATTCATGTGTCGCTCCCGGTATGGGAGCGTGGATTGAAATGATTAACAATTCTTCTCTCGTCGTAATCGGTGCTTGTCGCTCCCGGTATGGGAGCGTGGATTGAAATTTTTTGCTACCCATAAAATAAGCCCAGTGCGCCCTGTCGCTCCCGGTATGGGAGCGTGGATTGAAATCTCGTACACCTTAGCAGTGCATGATCCAAGTGTGTCGCTCCCGGTATGGGAGCGTGGATTGAAATATCCTCTCTCATATTTACATGCGTTGCGTACGAACGGTCGCTCCCGGTATGGGAGCGTGGATTGAAATATATCAGTGGGCGCAAAAAACATATCGGCGTATAGTCGCTCCCGGTATGGGAGCGTGGATTGAAATTGAATGTAACAAAATGTACTTGTGTTACATTGGGTCGCTCCCGGTATGGGAGCGTGGATTGAAATTACTCTTGAAGCAAAACTTGTTAAACTGAATAAAAAGTCGCTCCCGGTATGGGAGCGTGGATTGAAATATTTAATCCAGGCCCTCTAGAGCGGTCAGGAATGGTCGCTCCCGGTATGGGAGCGTGGATTGAAATCGATGATTGATTATTACGGGCGTAGGCCAAAACCTCGTCGCTCCCGGTATGGGAGCGTGGATTGAAATGTCTTGACTGTGGTTTACCTTGATGACAAATGGAGCGGTCGCTCCCGGTATGGGAGCGTGGATTGAAATTATAGACCTCCATAGTGTTATCAAAAGACCATTTGTCGCTCCCGTTATGGGAGCGTGGATTGAAATCATGAGATCTTCAATTGTGGTGAATATGAATTGATCGTCGCTCCCGGTATGGGAGCGTGGATTGAAATTTAAAAGGATAAGCGCCCATAAAGAGCGCCTATCCAGTCGCTCCCGGTATGGGAGCGTGGATTGAAATAAGCAGAATCCAGTAATCGTCGCGCTTAAAGATAGTCGCTCCCGGTATGGGAGCGTGGATTGAAATCCACTCATTATCACGTTTATTCCACGACACGCCTTGTCGCTCCCGGTATGGTGCGGGTGCGTGGATTGAACCATAAAATTGACCACAGGAAAGTAGATTCGTTCAAGTTAACTGGTACCAAAATGGTACCCAACGCTCACCCCAATTAGAGCAAAGCGGTCCTGAGGCTATTGCAGTGGATGTTAAAAGCTAAAAGGCTCAAAAAAAGCGGGGGGGAAACCGGTACATTTGTTAGCGCCTTAATCCACAAAGGGGTGGTGGTTGCTCAAAAAATTGGTAGCGAAAAAAACAACGAAAATTACTGAGTTTTAATTACTATTAGATAATTTAGATCTGAGTGTGAAGGTCGTTACCACTGATGCATTACATACGCAATTGCTCGGGTCGAAAAAGTCCTTCGAAGGACCATGAGGGCTATGGATATTTTTTCATGCTTTGTAAGGGATAACCTCAATATTGAGCTTGAAGAACAAATACGTAGATTTCAATGACGAGTGAAGAGAAGAAACGAGTTCTAAACAATAAGATGCCCCATGGAGAGCATGGGGTATCTGCAGGAGCTATCAATGAATTCTGAGAATGCTTCTTAAAATGAGCAATATCAGCAAAGGGGACGAGTTTAAGTGGTTCCAGAACTGCTTGTGATAAATTTTGTACGTATAGTACTGTAAATCTTCGGATCCTCTGCGCCGAGGTACCAGAAACAAATCCCATTAATATCATATTGATTAACTAGATCCAAGAGCGTTGCAAGGGAGTTGGCATCCGAGAACCAAACTTCATGGCTAATGTTATTGATAGAATAGGTAAAGTGCGGTCCGAGTTGTGCATCCTCCAAGATTGGGACATTAAAGGTATTAGCTATAGAAATTGCGTAATTATAGGTAATACCTTTACCTACTTGACCTAAGGGCCAATCATAGCCATAGGTCGGCATACCGAGAACAACTTTACTCTTGGGAATTGTCGAAACTGCATAAGCTAGTACCCCATTAACCCAATCAGCTGGGGCAATCGGGCCTGGCCCAGCACCTAGCCAATGAAAATCATACGCCATGATTCGGACTGCATCGGCCGTTTGGCCAATCCCTACATAATCGTGAGCTTCAGAACCACTCCAAAATCCTTTAGAGTTGGTCTTAGCATGCACAGTTACCACTAATTGCTTGCCTATTATGTTAAGGGCCGTTTTTAATTCCTGTAGAAATACAACGAATATCTCTTTATCACTCACAAACAGGTTTTCGTAATTAATGTCGATCCCGTCATAGTTCATTTGACTAAGAATGTTTAGGATATTGTTGATGTGGTTTCGCCGAATAGTAGGGTCATTGAGAACGGTCGAGATTAGTTCGCTACTAAATGCGTTCGTTATGAGAGGGACCATTTTAATCCCCTGGATTTTGGCAAAAGAAAGGATAACACTATCCTCAGCGTCAGGATACTTTATGATTTCCCCAGACATGGTTACCTCATACCAAAAGGGGGAAAGGGTAGAGAACAAATCAGATTGATTTTCTATGGAACGAAGGGTCTGAGTTTGAAGCCAATAGGGAATCCATCCGGCAACTGTTCGGCTGAGTACTGGTTTGGGGTCGATTTTTTGAACCCAAATCTGCTGTCCAAGCTGTAACTTGTAGGGGTCAATCCCTGGATTTACTTTATTTAGATCATTTAAACTCATTTCGAATATTGATGATAGTTTATAGAGTGTATCCCCTTTTTGAATGGTGTATAGTTGGTAACCACGATCTTTGATTTGTGGTGTCTGCGAAGTAATTGGTCCAACGTCTCCATTGGGAGTTAAGCCATTATCTTTTGGAGATTGAGTTATAGCCACACTACCACCTCTTTTCTGGTGTTAGAAAATCATCTGAAGTTTTACTAGTTTATGTTGCTTATCAATGAGTGTTGCAAAAGGGTAAAAACAAATCCCGTCGAATTGGCTTCAACGGGAAACGGAAATGTGACTCATATTAGGCGTTTCAAGGATTTTTCAATGTTAAATGATAGAACTCTATGTCTGGTTAGATAATGTTTTTTAAAGTGCCATTGCTATTGTCAGCACATGCAATACCTATCCCTATCCCTATCCCTTTGTATCTGAACCCTAGGCTAAGGGCCTTGTTGTAGGGAAAGATATTTCTAGTATCAACGATTAGAGGGTTTCTCATCAAATGATATACCGTCTCGAGGTCTAATTCTTTAAATTCGGGCCATTCCGTCATAACAATTAAGCAATCTGTGTTACGCACGGCCTCCTCTATACTCTTAGAAAAAGATACCCTGGAATTAAGCGGTTCTTCGATGCTTTTTACAACGGGATCATAAACGTGGATCCGTATTTTCGGGTCGATTAATTTTTCAAGTAAATGCAGGGCAGGCGAGTTCCTGGTGTCGTTTGTACCTGCCTTGAAGCTTAACCCTAAAACAGTTATTTTCTGACCTCGAATGTCTTTGAGCTCACTGATGACAAATTTAATAATGTTATTAATCTGCACTTCGTTTCTCTCTAAAACCGCCTTAAATAAGGGTAACTCGGCTTTTGCCTTACTAGCGAAACTAATGAGCGATTTTAAATCCTTGGTAAGACAGGGACCGCCAAAGCCGGGACCGGGGTTAAGGTAAAGTCCCCCTATGCGCTTATCTAACTTCATACTCTCAAGTATGGCGTGGATATCGGCGTTCACCTTTTCAGAGATTTCGGCTATCTCGTTGATAAAGGATATTCTGGTAGCCAAGTAGGCATTGCATGCATACTTAACCATTTCTGCGCTCCTAGTATCAGTAAGAACTATCGGTACCTTAAAGGTCTGATACAATTCTTTCATGATAACTGCAGATTCAGGATTATCCACTCCGATAACAATTCTATCTGGATTGAGAAAATCTCTAACGGCATTTCCTTCTCTAAGAAATTCAGGATTGGAAACGATATCAAAAGGTATAAATCGGTTTTTCAGGTTATCCTTAATTATCGTTCTTGCCAGGTCGCAAGTCCCCACTGGTACGGTGCTTTTGATTACAATTGTTCGGTAACTATCCATCAGGTTGGCGACTAACTTAAGAGCCTGAATCAGATGGGACAGGTCTGTTTCTCCGTTTGTGCTTTCAGGGGTACCGACCGCAATCATAATTATTTCAGATTTATTTACGGCTGTCTGTAGACAATTCGTGAAGAAGACTTTATTTCTGTCAGTAGCTTCTTTAAGCAGTTCTGCAAGACCATCTTCATAGATCGGAAGTTCACGGTTGTTTAGAGCTGCAATTTTCCTAGTGTCGGTGTCCATACAGATAATGTCATGACCGTGCAGGGCTAGGCCAAGTCCTGTAATTAGCCCAACGTAACCCGTGCCGCCGATAATTGCTACCTTCATCAAGAACCCCCCTTTAAGCGGTTTTAGAGAATTGACTTGAGCTTTTTTTCAGAACTAAACCATAATCAATAACTAGTTGATCGAAAATCATGCTCCAGGATTTCTGCGCTGAGTGCTCTCTTGCGTTGGCGGCCAGGGTTTCTTTGAGCGGTTTATCTTCAATCAGCCTTATTATGGCTTGGGTAAAGCTTTTGGTATCACGCGGGGCACACATCAAACCATTGTAATCATGAAATACATTTTCCTTCACTCCACCTGAATTTACGGCAATCACCGGCAATCCTGAAGCCATAGCCTCCAAGACAACGTTACCAAAAGTTTCGGTGCTGGATGGGAAAACGAACACATCAGAGGAGGCATACATCGCGGCTAATTCCCCGTCTCTGAGATAACCTGTGAAAACCACATTATCGTAGGAACGTTCCTTGATGGACTTGGCGTAAGGACCGTCGCCGACAAAGACAAATTGAACCTTATCAGCATAGCTGGAGTTAACTATAGCTATGCTGTCCAGCAAAATATCAAGGTCCTTTTCGACTGCCATCCTACCAACATAAAGGAAAATTAGCTTATCATCGGCCTTAAGTCGATATCTAATATTCGAACTTCTTTGGTTTGGGTTAAACTTGTCTCTGTCAATGCCTCTTGACCAAATACATAAGTTTTCTAAACCTTTGCTTTCTAGAATTTTTAACGTATCTTGAGATGGACACAAATTTAGCATACTAGCCCTGTGGAACCACTTGAAGAAACTCCAGATAATGTCCTCCAAATATTCCAGGTTGTAATATTTAAGATAAACATCGAAATTTGTATGGAACGATGAAACGATCGGAATGCCTCTGTCCCTTGCATACCTCAAGCCCGCTAAGCCTATGCCAAAAGGATCAGTAAGGTGAATAATAGTGGGTTTGAATTGATCAGCTATTTGGCAGAGATTTGCATATAGGGGTAAGGAAAGCCTGCATTCGGGATAAAAAGGCAGACTGACGCTTTTAAATCTCGTGATTGGGGAGTTAGCAGTGCTCATAATTTTCTCATTATAATCCGGTGCAAAAAACATGTGCTCAATGTTCTTATCCAATAGATAAGCTCCCAGCTTTTCCAGCGTGTTACTAACTCCGTTTATTTGGGGAAGGTATGTATCAGTAAAATAAGCAATTCTCATCCGAATCCCCCCTAGACTGCAAATTTTAACTGGTTTTCAATACACATTGATATTAGGGCAACGCACACGATGACACAGATACTTACGGCATTGGCGGTATCCCATTCATAGAGAAATAGATTGTCTTTTAAAATGCTCCGATACCGGTCATGTGCTGCTTCTATGCAACTAGTTAAGTAATTGGCAGATAACTGAAGGTAGGTCGGCGTCATGGGGATGTACCAGCAAACTACCTTTTGGCTTCTTATAAAATAGTAAGATTGCCAAAATTCATAGAGAAAATGACTCATTATGTCCCCCTGGAAGACTTCAGAATGGGCATAACAAAAAAAGTCCGCAAGATAATGGGTTATAATCCCCAACCTTCCGGAAAAATGCTTCAACCATTTTTTTGATTTGTTGAATTTGAGAGAGGCGAGTTTCTCTATTTCAGTTTGAACAAATTCCATTGCAGTATGTTTATAGTGAGGAATAGAGGTTCGTATAACATCAGGCTTGATATTTCCGTACATAAAGCTAAGGGCGTCTAGTTTAATGTCTAATTCCTTTTCTACGGCTTTACGAATAACCTGAGAGAATTCTAAGTGCAATGCAATATTCATTATCTTCACCTCATCGCAAAAGGATAGAAAAAGGTAACCCTAAGCAGTATTATAATCGCTGTTTGTAAGGTGCTAATTATGACAGAGTAAAATCTAAGTTATTTTTCAGACTATGTGCAAAAAGTTTTATTCTACTTTGTTTTTGATTTGGTGGTCTACGATCTTATTACCCCATAAATCCCGAGCATAATTACTAAAATGCAACCGATTTTCTGGGGTGTGATTGGAATCTGGGGGGAGCCGAATATTCCAAAATGGTCGATCAGCGATGCGGCGATCACCTGTCCCAATAGCATCAGAAGAAAGACGGAGAGTGTACCGATCGATCCGATTGAACTTGAAATCCCATACATGATGCCTACTCCTAAAATTCCGGCTAGAATCATCCACGGTGAAGAGATCGCAGCAAACACTCCCCACCCATTTCGTAACAATATAATACTGGCCACGATTGCTTGCGCTAGAGAAACACCGATAATCATCTCATATTGTCCGGCAGTTTTTCCGAGTTTAGAATTGATTGCTCCTTGAATGACCCCCAGCAGACCAGCTGAAAGTGCCAAAAGTAGGGCTTTGATCGAATTATTCATCGACTTGCTGCACACTCCTACCAATATAATAATTTTTACCATTTTTCTGATTGTATGCAAGGGAAGGAGGAGAGTCAAGTCGAATTTCTGCAAATAACCTTGGGGGGTAAGATGATGCTCTCATGATCAGTCAGTTGACTTTCGAGTTTTTAAAGGTAGGAAGCCTAGGGAACATTGTATGCGGCACACGCCTGTGAAGGAGTATAATAAAGAAGGAAAATATCTCTCAAAAAGTAAAGGAGACTTGTACAATGACTCAAGATGATGTGCAATTTTTTAGGTCCTGGTTTGAAGATTATACGCAAAGTTATTTTTCGGAAGATGTGGAAGTTGAGGCCAATCTGAGATATAAAAAGGAACATTCGTTAAGAGTTCGAGACCATATGTTAACCCTCGGGCGGGATCTTCAGTTAGACACAAACCAGATGTTTCTGGCGGAAGTGATCGGACTCTTTCATGATGTTGGTCGTTTTGAGCAATATTCGAAATACCATACCTTTAAAGATCACGAGAGTGAAGATCACGCAGAGCTGGGCTTGTTGGTTCTGGAACGAGAAAAGGTCCTGTCGAGCCGTGTGAGTGAGTTGGAAAAGGGAGTTATACATACAGCCATCAGAAATCATAATCAACGTGTTATCGATGCAGACGTGGGTGGGGACACTTTATTGTTTTGCCAGCTCATACGGGATTCAGATAAACTGGATATTTTTGATCAGATTATTAATTTTTATGAGAATCCCTCGCTAACTCCGTATTTGGCAGTTGAGAAAAATCACCAGGATGAAAGATACTCCCCGGAAATTATTCAGGGTATTTTGAGTGGTAAGCAGATTTCCTATACCAGTGTCAAAACTCCCGTGGATCTTAAATTGATCCGCTTGTCCTGGCTACTAAACTTAACCTTTCCAGCCGCGTTGGAAATAGCTAAAAGTAAAGAGTTTTTCGCAAGGCTCAAGGCGTTTATTCCGGAAACAAAGGATACTCTTCAGGTTTTTAAGTATATAGAGCAGATAATTGCCCAACCCTAGCCGATACGCGTCGGAGGAGGGTTCTTCTTATCGGTTATTTTTATTATGTACGAATACAGATTGCTGAAGGTTATTTGTTGAGTGATGCCGAACCGTAAGAGAATACTACTACAAATTGTAGTAAATACCCGATAGCCGTTTCAGATCCTAATAATGAGTCCGGATATAGTTACGGCTTTTTTAAAACGACCCTCATCATATGGGAGGAGATAAATCTATGGGTTTGACAAAGTCCTGTTTGTTGTTTTGTCTTGAAGAAGGAAGGTACGCGCTGGACTTGACAGCTGTGGAACGAATTGTGCGTGCAGTTGAGGTGACTCTCGTACCTAATGCGCCCGATTTTGTTCGAGGACTTATAAATGTTGCAGGGGATATCGTTCTAGTAATTGACATGCGTCAGCGGTTGGGGTTACCTATACGGGATATAGAATTGAGTGACCGATTGATACTAACGAATGTGGCTGGTAGGTTAAGGGCGCTTCTGGTGGACGGCGTGGAGGGAGTTGTCGAGCTGCCTACTAATTCAGTAACCAGTGTAAAGAGCGCAGTTACAGATACCACCCCAACAGCAGCTATCATTAATGGAAGTATAGTGCTGATACAAACTATCGAGGCATTTGTTTCAGAGTCTCCTCCACTTCAAGTCGAGGATATTTGGAGGGAGGATGCACATGGCTGAGGATTATTTAGATGTTGCCGACACTAAATTCGCGGCAGCGTTAAACCAACTTGGCACCCTGATCGCTGAGAAAATGGGTTTGCATTTATCGGTCAATAGGTGGCAAGATCTTAAACGAACCGTTCAATCTCTCGCTAAAGAGCACGGTCAGGAAGATCCCGAGTTGTATATTCTGTCTCTGATTGCGTCCTCGCTGACGGATCAGCAGATTAAGAGTTTGGCTAGTCACCTTACGGTCGGAGAGACATTCTTTTTCCGGGAGATGAAGACCCTAGAGGCATTCAGGGACCATGTTGTTCGTGAATTGATTAAGCAGCAGTCGGGGCGGAAACGTTGTCTTAAGGTCTGGAGTGCGGGTTGTAGTTCAGGCGAAGAGCCCTACACTGTGGCGATGTTAATCGACCAAATTATTCCTAAAGAATGGGACATTCGTATTTACGGTACCGATATTAATTTGCAAGCTCTTGAAAAAGCTAGGCGCGGGGTTTACACAAAATGGTCGTTCCGCGGAACGTCGGACACCTTGCGGGACCGATACTTCGAACCCGCCGAACAGGGAACGTATGCTGTGAAAGCTCGCTTTAAAGACAGGGTTTCTTTTTCCTACCTCAATCTGGCCAGGGATGATTATGCTTCGATTCTAGACACTCAGGAGATGGATGTAATCTTCTGTCGGAACGTCATGATGTATTTCACGCCCCAGATGATTCGGCGGATCATTCAGCGAATGAATCGCTACCTGGTAGAGGGGGGGTGGCTCATCGTAGCTCCTAGCGAGTCCTCAACACTACTAGCTTCTGAATTCTCCGCGGTTCAGTTCGAAGGGGCGACTCTTTATAGAAAAATCAGCCAAGAGCCTTCCGGTTACCAGGAGTGGACTCCTGCGATACCTATGTCGGCACCGTCACTACATACACCCTATACACCTTTTACACCGTCAATTTGGCCCGAAGCCGTACAAGCATCTCCTGAGGTAGCCCTAGCGGGAGACCCGGCGCCTGAGCGTAACTATAATCCCCGAAGATATGAAGAGGCACTGGCCGCTTACCGAGGCGGGCGTTATGATGAGGCGGTTGCCCTCTTACAAACGATTCTGCCTGAGAAGGGATGCGGAGAACAGCGGTGGGAGGCTGATGGCAGTGTAGCTGCCTTAATGGCGAAAGTTTTTGCAAATCAGGGGAACCTTGAACAGGCTATTATATGGTGTGATAAAGCTATTTCTGTTAACAAGATCAATCCTGATTACTGTTTCCTTCAGGCAATGATTCTTTTGGAACAGGGCCAGGAAAAGGCTGCAGTTCAGGCACTTAAGCGTTCCTTGTATCTCAATCCGGATTTCATTGCGGCCTATTACTTGTTGGGAACTCTTGCAGTCCGTGAGTACAGAACTAACGATGCCAACAGATATTTCCAGCAGGCTTTATTGTTGCTTATCAATGTGCCTAAGGAGGATATCTTGCAGGAGTTGGATGGGATTACTGCCGGTAGGCTGAAAGAAGTCATTCAAACGGCGCTGACTGAAGGAGCGATTAATTCATGACCATGTCTACAGAACAAACAAAAAAAATATTGTTGGATAGGGCCAAGGTTTTAGCGCACGAAGACAAGGACGAAACCTCCAGGGGTGGAAGCATCGAAGTAGTAGAGTTCAGATTGACCAACGAAAGGTATGCTATTGAGTCTATGTATATACGGGAAGTGCTCCCGCTCAAAGAGTTGACAGTCGTACCCTGTACCCCGCCTTACATACTTGGGATCATCAATGTACGGGGGCAAATTCTTTCCATCATTGACTTAAGAGTCTTCTTTGAGTTGGCTCCCGAAGCGCCAACCGGCGCCACCAAAATCATCGTGCTCAGTTCGAACGAGATGGAGCTGGGAATTGTCGCAGATGTGGTGACCGGGGCCCGTTCTATTCCCTTTGATCAGTTGCATGCGGGACTACCAACCTTAACAGGTATCCGTGAAATTTATTTGCGCGGCGTGGTAGAGGAAGACCTTGTATTTCTCGATGCGGCCAAACTACTGACAGATAAGCAGATTGTGGTCGATGAAGAAGTTGAGGAGTAGCAAAATGTTGTAAACAACAAGGTAGGATTATAAAGTAGCAACTACTTATTAAGGAGAATGATTATGTTTCAGCTAAAAAATATAAAGATAGGGAAGAAACTGGGGCTGGGGTTTGGAATTGTCGCCCTTATTGTGATGATCGTAGGTTCCATCGGGTATTATGGGATGGCGCGCATGTCACAAGAGATGGTTGATTTAGGTCAGAATCGTATTCCTGTTCTGCAAAACCTTGCTACACTTAACTATGAGCGCGTGGATATACGTGCTAATTCGCTCACTGTGGTTACGTTAGAGTCTCAAGAAAACGCGGGTGAAACCCTGCAGCGTATCTTGGACGGACGCAAAAAAAGTTGGGAAATAGTGGACAAGGCATGGGGTGCTCTGCTAAGTGCCCCGCGAACCTCTGATCAAGAAAGGGAACAGATTATACAACTTGAAAGCCAATACAAGGCCTGGCGAAGCCTATACGTCGATCTTGACAAAACTATTGAGCAGATTACCCTCAACAACGATGCCGATCAAAAAAAAGTGTTATATGCTCAATATAGGGAACTTATCGCACGCATGATTCCGATATCAGATACTATGGGTGCGACCTTCGACAGTGTAACTGCCAATAACTTGGTTAATACCAATCAAACGATTCAGGATAATACTGAACGAGCAGGTGTTCTCAAATTAGTAAACCTGATCGTTATTGTCTTCAGTTTTGTGTTGGTAGTTATCCTCTCTGTGGTCATTACACGGAGCGTGAGCGTTCCGATCATGGCGTCCGTGGAGTTTCTTACCTGTATTAGCCAGGGTGATCTGGTCCAAGAGGTTCCCAAGATACTATGCGACCGAAAAGATGAGAATGGAGACCTTGCTCGGTCCATGCAGATTATGGTTGAAAACCTCCGTACGCAGACCCGTGATATTTCCCAGGTCTCCAATGGTCTTGTCCTTTCTGCCAGTGAGATAGCATCATCGGTATCTCAGGTGACTAGCGGAGCCCAAGAGAACTCTGCGGCGGTGATGGAGACTACGACGACGGTAGAAGAGGTTAAGCAGACGGTAAACGTGACGAGCCAAAAGGCCAGGGATGTAGCAGATAAAGCGCAGCAGGGCCTCCAAGTGGCACATGACGCGCGGCAGACATCGGAAAAGTTGGCAATTGGAATGCAGCATATCCGGGAACAAATGACGCAGGTCGCGGATACTGTTATGAAGCTCAGTGAACAGAGCCAGGTAATTATCGAGATTACCACTACGGTGGAGGATTTAGCTGATCAGTCCAATCTTCTGGCGGTTAATGCGGCCATAGAAGCGGCGAAGGCAGGTGAGCACGGCAAGGGTTTTGCAGTGGTGGCGCAGGAGATCAAGAGCCTTGCGGAACAATCTAAACAAGCCACTAAGCAGGTACGGAGCATTCTGGGCGATATTCAGAAGGCAACCGGAGCTGCGGTGATGGCCACGGAGCAGGGAAATAAGGCAGTTGATGAGGGCGTGAAAGAAGCTACTAGTGCGAGAGAATCAATCCAAGCGTTAAGCAAGAACTTTTCGGAATCGACTCAATCCGCCGCTCAAATCGCAGCTGCTAATAAGGAGCAGCTCATGGCGATCGATCAAGTAGCTTCGGCGATGCAAAATATCGAAGAAGTTACCAATCAGAACGTGGCAAGCATGAGGCATTTAGAGGTTGCGGTACAGAGTCTGAAAGAGATGGGCCAGAATCTCACCAGAACAGTAGCACGCTACAAGGTGTAAGTCCTATCGATTGGGAGGTATGCAACTATGAGTATATCTGAACAAGACTTTCTAATAGAGTTGCGTAAGGTCTTTGCGATTGAGGCTGAGGAGCATTTGCAAACTATTGTCGCGGGACTGATCGATATCGAGAAAAATAAAGACACAGCGGAGTATCAAACTATCATCGAAGCTATATTCCGGGCGGCTCACAGTCTAAAGGGAGCCTCGCGTTCTGTGAATCTAACTAGCATAGGGGCAGTCTGCCAGTCCCTAGAGAATATCTTTTCAGTGATGAAAAACAGCCTTGTAACCCTTAGCTTTGGCGACTTTGACACGCTTCATCGTGCAGCGGACGGTATTTCACGCATGTTAGCCTCGCCTTCAGGTGAAGGAGATGAAGCGGTCGAAGCGCTTATTGGGCCGCTTGACCGTATGATGGATGTCTATAAAAAACAAGAATCAACCCTGCCCGTTACAGATTCTATATCGTTTGAGCCTTTTGAGCCTTTTCTAGGTAGCACATTCGCCGCGGAAAGTCTAGAGGAGTCGAGCTCTTCATATAATGATGAGGAACTTTTTTCGGAGCCTGAACATCTCTACACAGAGCGAACATCGCTAGAACGGGTACAGGAAATTTTCACAGAAGGGACGGACACAGCTCCTGCTCTGGGTATGCTGGCGATGTCGGAGACCATCAGGGTCGAGGCAACCAAACTCGACTCCATCCTGCTGCAGGCTGAAGAACTGATTTCTATAAAACTGGCGGGAGAACAACGTATATCAGAGCTTGAGGATATTCTAACCTTATTCGGACCCTGGAGAAAAGAGTGGGAAAAAGCTGGTGCGAGGGTCCGGGCTTTGGGGCGCTCGCAGGTCAACCAGAAAATCGAAACTGAGCAAAGTCAGATGGATTCTGAGGCGTCGTTTGACTGGAATTATTCCCGCATGCTGGATGCTGAAGCTAAACTTAAAGGCTTGAGAAAAGCTCTGTACTCTGATCTTCGCAACAATGGAATGTTGGTTGATCGTTTACTGGAAGGCACCAAAACTGTGTTGATGCTACCCTTTTCAACGCTGCTGAAGGCCTTACCGAAAATGGTGCGTGATATCTCGCGCCAGCAGAATAAAGAGGCAGAGCTGGTGGTTAGTGGCGGGGAAATTAAAGTTGATAAACGTATTCTTGAACGAATTAAGGACCCTTTGGTCCATCTCGTACGCAATAGCATCGACCATGGTATTGAGAAGACCAATCTGCGTTTGGCGAACAACAAGCCAGGAGTTGGCACTATTTCAATTAGCATATCTCAGGTCGAGGGTACAAAGATTCAGGTATTGGTCTCCGATGATGGAAGGGGTATCGATCTAGTTCATGTCCTGGAAAATACAGTAAAAAACGGTTTGGTATCGGAAGAGAGTGCCAACGTGCTGGACGAGCAGTCGGCTTTGCAATTGATCTTTCAATCCGGAGTTTCCAGCAGTGACATCATCACGGATATTTCTGGCCGTGGACTTGGAATGGCGATTGTAAAGGAAGCTGTCGATAAACTGGGTGGGAGTATATCAATTGAAACTCGTAGGGATAAAGGCACCACATTCAGGATCTGCCTTCCCTTGACGCTGGCTACATTCCGAGGAATTCTGGTCAGAGAATACGGGCAAATCTTTACCCTGCCGACGTCGAGTGTTGAACGTGTGATAAGAATTAGGAAGGATGAGGTTAGGAGTGTAGAAAACCGAGAAACCGTTGCGGTAGCAGGTGTTCCCTTTTCTCTGGTGAGACTCGGTGCCGTCTTGGGACTCGACAGAGTTGCTGATGGAGATGAAGAACGGAAGTTGATGACCGTTGTTATTTTGAAATCTGGCCAGAGTCGCATGGCCTTTGCAGTCGATAAGCTCTTAAATGAACAAGAAATTCTGATCAAAGGTCTTGGGAAACAGCTTGTACGCGTACGTAACATTGCAGGAGCCACAGTGTTAGGATCGGGACAGGTGGTTCTTGTTTTGAATGTTGTCGATTTGATGCGGTCTGCTATCCGGTCTGCCAAGACAGCTTCGACAGCTCCATTAGTGGCAAAAGCAACTGCAAAACCAAAAACAGTCCTCGTTGCGGAGGATTCGATCACTTCGCGGACGTTGTTTAAAAACATTCTTGACTCCGCAGGGTATGATGTTCATACCGTCGTCGATGGGATGGCAGCTTGGACAGCACTTAAAGAGAAGCCCTTTGACATTGTAATTTCGGATGTGGAAATGCCGAGAATGAACGGCTTTGACCTGACGGCCAAAATCCGGGGAGAGACAAAATTGGCTGAACTACCAGTTATATTGGTTACCTCGCTGGCATCAAGGCAGGACCGGGAGCGGGGAGTCGAAGTCGGAGCAAATGCCTATATCGCGAAAAGCAGCTTTGATCAGAGCAACCTTCTAGAGGCTGTTCGACGGCTGGTTGGTTAATACATAAACGTTTGAGCAAAAGATAAGATAAGTCACCGCTGATGATTAAGGTCGTAGGCGTATGACTTTGATGGAGGATATAAGGCATGATTAAGGTTCTTATTGTCGATGATTCTGCTGTACACCAGAATTACCTGACGTATATCTTAAGCTCTGATCCGGAAATCCAAGTGGTGGGCCAGGCTGCCAACGGCAAGGAGGCATTGGAGTTCCTGAAGCTGCATCAACCTGATGTAATTACGATGGATATTTATATGCCAGAAATGGATGGGTTCGAGGTAACACGCCGCATTATGGAGAATAATCCGTTACCCATCGTGATCGTAAGTGCCGTTTGGGATCCTATGGAGGTGGAAAAGACCTTCAAGGCAATGGAAGCAGGGGCAGTATCACTCATGGAGAAGCCAGCAGGCATAGGCAGTCCAAATTCCGAGCAAAATGCGGCTGAATTAATTTCCATGGTTAAGCAGGCAGCGGTGGCCAAAGTGGCTCGAATTCGGTCACTGCGTGTTCCGGCGTCCGCACCCGCGGTGATTCCTTCGTCGCAGAGAAGGCGGGCCGGGATTAAGGTTGTCGTGCTAGGCGCTTCGACGGGTGGTCCAGCGGCAATTCAGCAATTTCTTGTAGGTCTGCCCTCGGATTTCTCCTTGCCTATCCTGATTGTTCAGCATATCAGCAGTGGCTTTACCCGGGGGTTAGTGGAATGGCTGAATCAGTCATCTCCTCTTCAAGTATATGTTGCCACTCAAGGTGAACCTATTCGGGGGGGCTATGTTTATGTAGCACCGGAAGAGTTTCAAATGGGTGTGAACAATAACGGGATAATTAAACTTCGAGAGGATCCTCCGGAGCATTTTATGCGTCCGGCAGCGTCTTACCTTTTTCGATCGGCGCTAAAGGCCTTCTCCAATGCCACCGCTGGTATACTGCTGACTGGTATGGGCGTAGACGGAGCGGCTGAACTTAAATTAATCAAAGATGCGGGTGGAGTTACTTTCGCCCAAAACCACAATAGTTCAATCATCCATGGCATGCCCGGGGAAGCCATAAGGTTAAATGGGGCTGACTATGTCTTGTCACCTAGGGATATTGCGTCAGTATTGGCTGGCTTGGTTTCGAACAAATAATACTTAACGTGTGGTTAGAGGAGAGGGGCTACTATGGATAAGGGAGAAAAAATCTTAATCGTGGAAGATAGTTTGACTCAAGCTATGCGTCTTCGATATCTCCTAGAGGAATACGGTTATGTCGTACGTGTGGCAGCCGATGGAGTTAAGGGCTTGGCGGCGGCGAAGGCAGAGAAACCGATGATTATTATTACGGATGTTATGATGCCTGAAATGGATGGGTACGAGTTGTGCGCCAGGATCAAGCAGGATGAAACTCTTAAGGATATTCATGTGGTGCTGCTGACATCGCTTTCCGATCCTCGGGATGTCATTAAGGGGCTGCAGTGTGGGGCGGATAATTTTCTCACGAAACCATACGACAATGAACAACTGCTTCGTCGGGTGCACCATATCTTGATAAATATTGCTATGCGCAGAGCTGGTAACGCTCAAATGTCAGTCGAAGTATTCTTTGGAGGCCAGCGGCACACGCTAACCTCAGACCGCGTCCAGATTATTGATTTGCTGTTGTCCACGTTCGAGTTGGCAGTGCTTCAGAACACTCATTTGGAGAAGGTTAGTGCGGACTACCGCAACGCCCTGGAAGACGTTAAGAGTGCGGAGGCTAATTTGAGAATGCTGATGGATATGAATGGGGACGCAATTGTAGTCGTCGATGCTCGGCATCTTGTCCGGTATGTGAATCCTGCGGCTGAAGGAATTTTCGGCCGTAAGGTCGATGAAATCCTGCATAAGACCTTTGACTTTCCGATCGAAGTAGGGCGACAAGAGATTACGATCAAGAGCGCTAGCGGGCAAAGGCTGATTGCCGATATGCGCGTCGTGAGCTCCAAGTGGGATGGAGAAGATGTGCATCTGGCCACAATTAGAGATATTACGGAAACCGTTGTTTTGCGCGAACGTTTGCGGACAGAATCTATTACTGACCAACTTACGGGGCTATACAATCGCCGTGGGTTAATGACGCTTGGCGAAAATCAGCTTAAACTAGCCAGGCGGATAAAGAAGCGGGTCATGTGTCTATTTGTCGACCTCGATGGATTTAAGATAATCAATGACATGCTTGGTCATGAGGAAGGCGACAAGATGCTTCGAGATGCTGCTCAAATCCTGAAACAAGCTTTTAGAGAAACAGATCTGATCGCAAGGGTAGGGGGCGATGAATTTGCTGTCTTAGCGGTTATGTCGGGGACGGAGTCTCCAGAAGAGTTGGTCTCTCGTCTGCAAGCTAATATTGCCCGGTATAATGCGAATTGTTGCCGACAGTATCCCCTGGCTATGAGTTTTGGAACTGAGTTCGGTGACTTAGAAGCGTCATGTTCAGTATCCAAGTTGATGACTTGGGCGGATAAGCGGATGTATGAACATAAATCCGGTAAGAAATGTGTAGGTTCAGAAGTGGGAGGAAAAAAATATGACGATGACTGAGGCAGGCATGCTATCAGTTAACTTACCGAACGTTTTCAGTGAGAACTATATTAATGTTCGATTTTCTCTTGACCTTCATAACGCCTTCTTGTAAAATGATCCTTAGAAATAGAAATTCATAGGGAGTTCATATAACCGCGGAGATATGGTCCGCAAGTTTCTACCGGGCTACCGTAAATGGCCTGACTATGAGCGAAAGTGTACCTAGGGTAAGTGAACTTGTCCGAGTGGTACAGGTTTGATTGAAAAATCGAATTACACCGAAGGGATAAAAGCCCAGGCGGGTAGGTTTCACTCTTATTAAAAGGGAGAAATTTGCCCTTCCTGGGTTTCTGAGTTGGTATACAGAGAACATGGCTTACTAAGTTTTCAGGTGCTGCTAGAGGTTCATACAAAAAGGGGAGAGGAGTGAAAAGAGAATGAGCCAAATTGGGGTTATTATGGGAAGCGATTCGGATTTTAAAATCATGGAAGACGCCATGAAAGTTCTGCGTCAATTTGAACTTGAATTTGAAGTCAAAATTTCTTCCGCCCATAGGACATTGGATAGGACCGTCGATTGGGTGAAAGCTTTTGAAGCCCAAGGTGGAAAACTTATTATAGCGGCGGCAGGGTTAGCAGCCCATTTACCAGGGGTTGTAGCGGGAGCAACGATTTTACCTGTGATTGGTGTTCCGCTCAGTAGTGGCGCGATGGAGGGAATTGATGCCCTCTACTCTATTGTACAAATGCCGCCCGGAATTCCGGTTGCGACCGTAGGCATTGGCGCGGCTCGCAATGCAGCGTTGCTTGCAGTACAGATCTTAGCTATTCAAGATGAAACCTTAAGTAGTAAAGTTAAAAACTATCGAGCTCAGATGTTAAAGGATATCGAGGCGAAAGATGAAGCCTTGCAATTAAGGTTAAGTGAGAAGGGGATTACATAATGATTGAACGGTATACGCTTCCTGAAATGGGCGGGATTTGGACAGACGAACATCGACTCAGTCTTTGGTTAAAGATTGAAATCGCAGCATGTGAAGGGTGGGCTAAGCTAGGAAAGATTCCCAATGAGGCGGTTGAAGTCATTCGAGAGAAGGCTTCATTTACATGGGAAAGAGTACAAGCTCTCGAAGAAGTGACCCAACATGATGTCTTAGCTTTCTTAACCAATGTTGCGGAGAATGTGGGAGATGAGGCAAAATACATTCATCTGGGTCTTACTTCTTCAGATGTGCTGGATACGGCCTTGTCCTTGCAGTTGGTTGAAGCGTCCGACATTTTGCTGTCTAAGTTGGAAGCTTTGGAAACCGTCCTTCGTCGCAGGGCGTTAGAACATCGTGACACAATCATGATGGGGCGAACGCATGGGATCCACGCTGAACCGATTACCTTCGGATTAAAGTTGGCCGTGTGGTACGATGAGATTAGACGCCAAAAGAAACGCTTAGCTTTTGCCCGTGAGGAGATACGGGTTGGGAAAATTTCCGGCGCAGTGGGGACGTTTGCCAATGTGGATCCTCAAGTTGAAGCGCATGTATGCCAAGCCCTAAACTTAGAACCGGCTTTGATCTCGAATCAAATATTGCAGCGCGATCGGCATGCCTGTTATATGACGACACTTGCGGGAATTGCCAGCACACTCGATAAAATGGCGACCGAGCTTCGCAACTTACAGCGAACCGATGTTCATGAGGTAGAAGAAGCCTTTGGCAAAGGGCAGAAAGGATCCTCTGCCATGCCGCACAAGAAAAATCCCATTACGCCGGAACGTATTTGTGGAATGGCCCGAGTGGTTCGGGCGAATGCCCAAGTTGCTTTAGAAAATGTGGCCTTATGGCATGAACGGGATATCTCCCACTCTTCGGCAGAACGCATGATTTTGCCGGATAGCACCATCGCCTTAGATTATATGCTTTACAAGATGACCCAGCTTATGGACCGCCTGCAGGTTTTTCCGGAACAAATGAAGGAGAACATTGATAAAGGATTTGGTCTGATTTTTTCACAACGCGTAATGCTGGCCTTAGTTGAAAAGGGGGTTAGCCGGGAAACTGCTTATGCCTTGGTTCAGCGCAATGCGATGGAAGCCTGGAATACCAGGGAACAATTTCAAAGCCTGATCGGCCGAGACCCCAGTGTGCGTGAATACTTAGACGAGGAAGAAATTTTTGCCTTGTTCGATTATAAGTATCATACTAAGCATGTAGCAGATATTTTTCAGCGTTTGGGTCTCGTTTAAGCGTATTGGCGTCGAAGACGCAAACTGCGCCAAGGGATTCTTGGTCGTTCCAACCTCCGTGTGTGACCGTGTTAATAAACTGACGATTCGAAAGGGGTAAGATTATGGAAAAGTTAGCCTTAAAATATGAGGGAAAAGCCAAAAGAGTTTATGCGACAGATCAAAGTGAATATTTATGGGTAGCTTATAAAGATGATGCGACTGCTTTAAATGGCAAGAAAAAAGGAACAATACACGACAAGGGAGAAATTAATAACCAGCTATCGGCACTCTTCTTTGAAGAAATTGAAAAAGCGGGAATCCCAACCCACTATGTTCGTCTTCTAAGCAATCGAGACATGCTCGTGCGCTCTCTAGAAATGATCCCCCTCGAAGTTGTTGTGCGCAATGTTGTGACCGGTAGTTTAGGCAATCGTTTGGCAGTGCCGGAGGGCTTTGTTCTCTCACAACCGGTCGTGGAATTGTATTATAAAGATGATGAACTAGGAGACCCAATGGTTAATGAAACGCATATTGCAGCGATGGGATGGGCAAGTGCTGCGGATACGAAAGAAATTCAGGCTTCAGGCTTAAAAATCAACAAAATATTACAGGAAATCTTAGCCAAAGCGGGGATTGAACTGATTGACTTTAAGTTGGAGTTTGGGATTGCGGATGGAAAAGTCTACCTTGGGGATGAAATTTCTCCGGACACTTGCCGCTATTGGGATATTGAAACTCGGGAAAAGCTCGATAAGGACCGTTTCCGGCAGGATCTCGGACGACTCGAAGAAGCGTATCAAGAAGTTTTTCGTCGGGTAAAAGAGGTCCTTGCTCCTGTGTAAAGTGGAAGAATTCAGAACATTTAAGTGGACGCTGCCGTTTGAAGTGATGATTAAAGGTTAGAGAGGGGGGGGCTGAACGTGTTTGATTATCGAGAGGACAAGCCAAAAGAAGAATGTGGCGTCTTTGGGATATATTCTCCTGATCAGGATGTGGCTCGTTTAACTTACTATGGGCTTTATGCTTTACAGCATCGCGGTCAGGAAAGCGCCGGAATCGCGGTTTCCGATGGACATAATATTGAATTGCATAAAGGGATGGGTTTGGTTTCGGAAGTATTTTCTGACTGTGTTGTGGAGAGTTTGAAGGGGAAAATGGCGATCGGGCATGTTCGTTACTCGACTACAGGGTCTAGCCTACTTGCGAATGCTCAGCCCTTGGTTGTACACTACCAAAAAGGCATGATGGCTTTGGCGCATAATGGTAATTTGACTAACGCCGCGGAATTACGGGAAGAACTGGGGAAAAACGGTGCGGTTTTCCAAACCACGATTGATAGCGAAGTGATTATTAATCTCATAACTCGCTATCGTCGGGAGTCTATTGAAGATGCGTTGGTCAAGACGATGCTGGATCTTCGTGGAGCGTACGCTCTAGTGATTTTGGCAGAAGATAAACTCTTTGGCCTCCGAGATCCTCACGGTGTTCGTCCCTTGTGTATTGGGCAGATGGGTGAGAGGTATTGCCTAGCCTCAGAAAGTTGTGCCCTCGATACCATAGGTGCAGAATTTATTAGAGATGTGGAACCCGGCGAAATTGTCGTGATTGATGAAGAGGGGATACACACCTTTATGGGGCTTGCCAAAACTGAACGCGCTTCTTGTGCTTTTGAATATATCTATTTTGCTCGGCCGGATAGCACGATAGATCAGTTGAACGTATCCGAGAGCCGACGAAGGATGGGCATTGAATTGGCCCGTGAGTGTCCGATCGAGGCAGATCTTGTAATAGCTGTTCCGGATTCAGGGACTGCTTCGGCTCTGGGGTATGCCACGGCCTTAGGGCTCCCCTTTGGAGAAGGACTGATCAAAAATCGTTATGTCGGTCGAACTTTCATCCAACCAACTCAGGCAATGAGAGAAGTGGGTGTTCGTCTAAAACTCAATGCCAATGCCAGCGTCTTGAAAGATAAACGCGTGGTTATGATCGATGATTCGATCGTCCGCGGAACGACCAGTTGTAAGCTGGTGGAAATGGTCAAAAAAGCAGGCGCTAAAGAAGTTCACTTTTTGATCAGTTCTCCGCCTGTAGCCCATCCTTGCTACTATGGAATTGACACAGCAGAACGGGAAAAACTCATCGCCAATCAATTAGATATTGAGGGAATTCGCAAGTTTGTCGGGGCAGACTCACTACACTATATCTCGGAGGAAGGCTTACTTCGAGCCCTTGGTACTGATTCTGTTTGCTTGGCTTGTTTTAACGGAGCTTACCCCATTACAGTTTCGAACTTAAATTGGGGTAAAAATAATTTTGAAACGCGAAATTCTTGCGGATAAGATCTAATCGAGGTTCGAGGTTCGTAGTAAGGAATTTGGGATTTAACGTTCTTATAGGCTCCATCGTTAGTTTCGCGTTGTATCATAAAGATCCCACGCGCAGCGATATAGGACCTGCATACACGTGTTACGTAGGGGCAATTCATGAATTGCCCCTACTGGGGTACATGTTTAAAGGCGAGAATAGATATTTAAGGTAAGGAGGAATCAACGTTGGGATACTCATACCGAGACGCGGGGGTCGATATTCAAGCCGGGAATGAAGTAGTAGAACGCATTAAACCTGCGGTTGCTAGGACACTTCGTCCGGAAGTCATCGGCGGACTTGGAGGGTTTGGCGGACTTTTTAAACTGGACCTAAATAAGTATCCGGACCCGGTGCTCGTTTCCGGAACGGATGGCGTGGGAACCAAGCTGCGCCTTGCTTTTCAGATGAATAAGCATGATAGCATTGGACAAGATGCAGTAGCCATGTGTGTCAATGACATCTTAGTTCAAGGGGCAGAACCTTTATTCTTTCTCGATTATCTGGCTGTCGGAAAAGTGGAGCCCGGGCGGGTTGCCGAGGTGGTAGGTGGGATTGCCAAAGGGTGCGAAATGGCGGGCTGTGCGTTGATCGGGGGAGAAACGGCAGAAATGCCGGGTTTCTATGCCGAGGATGAATATGATATTGCCGGCTTCTCCGTAGGGGTTGTGAATAAGGATCAGTTGATTGATGGATCGAAAATCCAAGCGGGAGATGTACTGATTGGCTTGCCTTCCACGGGACTACATAGCAATGGGTATTCTTTAGCTCGCAAAGTTTTTGAAACCTATTCTTTGGCTGAGGAGTTTCCTGAGCTTGGGGAACCGCTCGGGGAGGCACTGCTTCGTCCGACGCGGATTTATATTAAGTCAATTTTACCCCTTCTCCCTGGGGGAGAAATCCTGGGGATGGCCCATATTACCGGGGGAGGATTAACAGATAACGTCCCTCGGGTATTGCCCCCTGGTCTGGGAGTGCAGATCGATACGTCTGCCTGGGAACGTCCTCCGATTTTCACCTTGCTTCAACGTCTGGGCGATGTAGCCTGGCCTGAAATGTATCGAACCTTTAACATGGGTGTAGGATTTGTGCTCATTGTCCGCCCTGAAGATGAGGGTTCTGTGCGTTTCAAGCTCGGCGAGCTGGGAGAAAAAAGCTTTGTTATGGGAAGTGTCGTACCTGGAGAAGGTGTGTCTTATTGAGGACCGCGATACTGGCTTCAGGTCGAGGAAGTAATCTTCAAGCCTTAATTGCAGCCTGTGCAAGTGGTAACCTCCCTATTGAAATTGTGGCTGTAGGGTCGGACCAATTAGGGACCGGTGCCCTTGAGCTAGCCAAGGAGGCAGGAATTCCTACCCGCGTTTTTCAAGTTAGAGATTACCCCCATCGTCAAGCGCAAGAAGAGGATCTTTTGATCTGGATGCGAGAGAATCGGGTGGGACTTTTACTCTTAGCCGGGTATTTGCGAGTTTTAGGGCCTCATTTTATTCGTCAGGCCAATTTTCCAGTCATGAATATTCATCCGTCGTTGCTTCCTGCCTTTCCGGGACTCCATGCTCAGCGTCAAGCGCTGGAGTATGGGGTCAAGGTAAGTGGGTGTACAGTGCATTTAGTGGATGAAGGGTTAGATAGTGGACCTATTATTTTACAGGAAGCTGTATTGGTGTTACCGGGGGATACAGAAGAAAGCTTAGCTCAGAGAATTCTGGAGGTCGAACATCGACTCTATCCTGAGGCTGTTCGCAGGTTAGTGTTAGGGAAGGTGGAGCGAAGCGGGCGGCGGGTACAGATTTTGCAACAGGAGGGGTTAGAATGAAGCGAAGGGCCATCATCAGTGTTTCAGACAAGACGGGAATTATCGATTTGGCGCGTGGACTCGTGGAATTGGGGTTTGAATTGATTTCGACTGGGGGAACGTTCAAAACCTTGGACGAGGCCAATGTTGCAGTTAAGTATGTCAGTGAAGTCACGGGATTTCCAGAAGTTCTGGATGGTCGAGTGAAGACGCTGCATCCTTTAATTCACGGTGGAATTTTAGCGATGGATAGCGCGGAACATCGGGAGCAAATGGAGCAAAACGGAATTCACTTTATCGACTTGGTTGTGGTCAATCTTTATCCGTTTCGGGAGACAATTGCCAAGCCTGGGGTGAGTTTTGAAGAGGCGATTGAAAATATCGACGTCGGCGGCCCAACGATGGTTCGCGCCGCAGCTAAAAATCACGGGCGGGTTAGCGTCCTGGTCAACCCGAAATCCTATGAAGAGGTTTTGCAGGTCCTGCGCGAAGCGGGAACTGTTCCGGCGGGTATGCGTAAGCGCCTGGCAGCTGAGGCCTTTGCCCACACGGCGGAGTATGACCGCCTTATTGCCGGCTACTTGGAACAACAGTTAGAACCTACGGGCGGTTTTCCAACCATGCTTCGTCTAACGGCTCAAAAAGTTCAAGAGTTACGTTATGGAGAAAATCCACAGCAAAAGGCCGCGTTTTATATAAATTCTGAGCCGGGAGAGGGAACCTTGGCTAACGGGAGACAACTTCAAGGGAAAGAGCTATCGTACAATAATTGGGTTGACATGGATGCTGCTTGGAAGATTGTGCGCGAGTTTGACTCCTGTGCAGCGACAATTATCAAGCATTCCAATCCCTGTGGAGTCGCTTTGGGTAAGACACCCCTAGAGGCTTATGAGAGTGCCTTTGCAGCGGACCCGGTTTCAGCTTTTGGCGGGATCATTGCCTTTAATCGGGTGGTAGACGGAGCCTGTGCCAATGTTATTAAAGAGTGCTTCTATGAAGTGATTATTGCGCCGGAATTCAGTCCGGAAGCCCGGGAAATTCTGAGTACGAAAGCCAATCTGCGGCTCTTTATTGTCGGCAGAGGAGATGCTGCTAAAAAAGGTCTCGGTTGGATGTTGAAAAGTGTTGATGGGGGATATCTTGTTCAAGAGGTTGATCGAGGGACAACGCCTGTCAGCGAATGGGATGTTGTGACAGACCTAAAACCTACGGCTGAGGATCTTTTAGCGCTTGATTTTGCGTGGCGGGTTGTGAAACATGTGAAGTCTAATGCCATTGTCGTTACAAATCATCGACAAACACTGGGTGTTGGGGCCGGACAAATGAATCGGGTCGGATCTGTCCAGATTGCCCTTGAACAAGCCGGGGATAAGGTTAAAGGGGCTTATTTGGCCTCCGATGCTTTTTTTCCTTTCCCTGATTCGATAGAAGCAGCGGCCAAGGCAGGGATTCGGGCGATCGTTCAGCCCGGCGGATCTCTCAAAGATACCGCAGTCATTGAAGCTGCCAATCGCTTGAACATCATTATGGTCTTTACGCATCGGCGGCATTTTCAGCATTAACCCACTTGCGAGACACCCTAGTTTACTGGAAGGAGTGTCTTGATAATTGGGAGACGAGGTGAGATAGTGGGTAACTTGCGCGTGTTAATCGTTGGTAACGGAGGGCGGGAGCATGCTTTGGCTTGGAAGCTGGCGCAAAGCCCCGAACTTGAACAGTTATTTGTTGCGCCGGGAAATGCAGGGACTGTGTCATGGAATATTCCGATTCCGGCCCATGACATTCCTGCGTTAGTGGAATTTGCGCTTAAAGAGAAAATCGATTTAACCCTCGTTGGTCCGGAAGACCCCTTAAGTTTGGGGATAGTGGATGCCTTTCACGAAGCGGGTTTGCGAATTTTTGGGCCGACTCAGGCGGCCGCTCAGTTAGAGGGGAGTAAATCCTTTGCTAAAACCATTATGGAAAGTGCGCAGATCCCGACAGCGAAGTGGGCAATTTTTGAAGATCCATTACCAGCAAAGGCTTATGTAAGGTCCATCGGAGCCCCTTGCGTTTTAAAGGCCGATGGGTTAGCTGCAGGTAAGGGCGTCATAGTGGCCATGGACTTGGAAACGGCTCTTCAAGCAGTCGATGAAATAATGGATGGTGGGTTTGGATCGGCTGGCAAGAAATTGGTCATTGAGGAATTCCTAGAAGGGCAAGAAGTCAGTCTGCTTTGTTTTTCAGATGGTGTAACGGCGTACCCTATGGTTCCGGTGCAGGATCACAAGAGGGCTTTAGAGGGCGACCTTGGCCTTAACACAGGAGGAATGGGGACGTATAGCCCACCTCCCATTTGGACGGCGGAACTTGAAGCTAAGATTATGAGCGACCTTGTTGCTCCGACTTTACAGGTCATGCGCGCAAGAGAGACTCCCTTTCAAGGCGTGCTATTCTTGGGCCTGATGCTAACTCAGCAGGGCCCGAAGCTTCTGGAATATAATGTCCGATTTGGTGATCCGGAAACACAAGTGGTGATGAAACGACTAAAATCGGATCTCTTGCCTATCCTTTGGGCCTGTACTGAGGGTCGCTTGTCTGAGACCCGGCTAGAGTGGAAAGAGGAAGTTGCGGTTTGTGTTGTCATGGCTGCTCCGGGTTATCCCTTAGCTTACACTAAGGGAATTCCCATCCGCTTGCCTGAGTTCAGAGGTAATGATGCGGTCATATTTCAGGCCGGAACAGGAATCAGTGAGGGACACCTTCTGAGTACCGGAGGCCGAGTGTTAGGGATCACCGCTGAAGGCAAAACACTGCAGCAGGCTCGGGAAAAGGCGTATGAACTCGTGGAGAAAATCGATTTTCCCAAGGCCCATTTTCGGCGGGATATTGGAGTTAAAGGACTTTAGGTCTTCACAGTAACTACTTTGGCCAGATTTGATTCGAAAAATAGAGGTTGCTCATTAATTCACTAATTATTGAGAAACCTCTATTTTTCTTGTTTTGGTGTCTTCAACTTTGCATACCGGCCGACTACATCGCTCTCTTAGTTACATATTTAATATATTTAATATTAAAAAAAACCCTCGGCATTGCCGAGGGTTTCCACCCGCTTTCTCACTCGCGAGTAGGGCAGCAGGAGCCTACTTTAGTGACCGTTAGGATTCTCCTCCATATAATATAGGCAGGGTGCCCTATCTAAGGGGGGATGAAAGTGTTTAATTATCGTAAGCGTTTATTTTATCCGGTATATGTTGAACGTCAAGATCCAATCTTTGCAAAGGTGTTACTCGAGCATTACGCAGGAAGAGATAGTGAATTCACTTCAGCAGTGCAGTATTTAAATCACCGATCTAATATGCCTAATCGCCATATAAAGGAACTTCTTGGCATTATTGCGGCTGAAGAATTAGGGCACATGGAACTTATTGCTATAGCTATAACCAAATTAGGTGGACCATCATTATCATATACCGATTCCAAAGGTTCTCCATGGGTGATTGATTATATTGACCATAGTGATGATCCAATTAAAATGCTTCAATTGGATATCTTGACTGAGACCCGGGAAGCCGATTTGTATCAGCAACATTTGGAAATGACAAGTGATTTAACAATGAAACGGCTGATCGCTTTTTTAATCAGCAGGGAAGAGGTACATAAACGTTTGCTTCAAAAAGCACAGTTGTTATTAGAGGAAACCAGTTCACCGGAAGAATTTAACGAGCTGATTTACGATTATAAGATAAGCTTACAGATATTGGAGTAGGAAACTCCTACGAAACGAAAAATCACTAACAAGGATACTTTGGCCGCCTAATGGGCGGTCTTCGTTATTGCGCGCCGCGCAATTCTGCATACTGCGGCAGAATACTTCTGTGAATCCAGTATAAGTATCTATGTATTTTCGGAGATTTACAAGAGCTACCTGAACGCAGGAAAGGAGCCGCCCATTTATTATTACCGTGACAAGGATAAGAAGGAAATTGATCTGATAATCTACGAGAACGGAGCTCTTTATCCCATCGAAATCAAAAAATCGGCTTCCCCTGGCAAGGATGCCATTAAGCATTTTGGTGTGTTGGAACCCGTTACAGAGCCAGAAAGGTTCAGTGAACTTTCTCAGACAAAAATGAAAATCGGGAACGGCGCGGTCGTTTGCATGGCAAATGATCTTCTTCCCATCGATGCAAAGAACTGGTATGTTCCTGTATGGATGATCTAAAATAACTTCTATGCCATTCGCGTGATTGCAAGTTCTAAGGACGCATTATTTTTAGTAAAGTCCTCTCGTCGTAATGGCGGGAGGACTTTGGTTTTGCACTATAATCAACAGGAGGCACATAAACGTTTGTTGCAAAAAGAACTTACGCTAATCCGCGAAACCGGTCAGCCGGAGGAATTTAATGAGTCGATTTATGATTATAAAATGAGTCTGCAGATCCTGGAATGAAGATATAATGAAACGCACTTATAATTAGTATTTAATAACCCAATCTGAAATGATAAGCCCTTTGAAAAACCTCAACCTTTGAGCATCAATGGTTAGTTCCCTCTTTGAGATAAGATTTCGGTCATAATACACCGTGATGTTGCCAACGGCATACTCGTGAAAATCTTCTGGTTTGTTTGGGTGGCCTTTGTGTACGGCAGGGGGGGTAGAGAGCGGAATACAGCACTGTGTAACCACAAGACGTTCAATGTATAGTTCGGTTTTTTTAGCTTTCTGGAGGAATTCCAGCGCCTTCTGTGTAATGTTAATCTTCATGTTCGTTTTAAGTTCAAGATTCACGGGGGGCTCATCTCCTCGAACATTTAACTTTATCTCATTCTAACATTTCCCCTTGGAGTTGCAAGAGAGTCAGGCCATATCAATATCGAAACCCCAAGCGTTAAAACGTGGGGTTTCAGTGACTCTGCAATTTGTTAAAATAGTAAGACTAGGGGCTGGTAACAGAAAGGGTGAATTATGTGCTGAAAGATTGTAAAAATGGGGAAAGATTTGAGGGAATTTTACTGGTCAACGAATGGAAAGAAGTCCCCTTTCGACAAAAACCGGGAGCCTATCTCTCGTTGATCTGCCAAGACCGATCAGGAACAATTCAAGGCAAAATGTGGGATTACAAACCCCAAGTACTTATGTGGTTAAAAGATCAGGATATTTTTTATGTCAAGGGAGTTGCTTCCGAATACCGTGGTACACTTGATCTTACGATTGAAACTATCAAAATGGTTCCCAAGGGAGATGTAGATTTGGCCGCTCTTTTGCCGAGTTCTCTCGTCACCGCTGAAGAGTTAGAAAATCGCTTAAGCATCATCTTGGCTAAGATTATTCAACCCGAGCTTAAAGCCCTGCTAGAACAGTTTTTAACTCACAAAGAGTGGGGGCCGGCCTATAGGCAAGCTCCTGCCGCGATGAAAATTCATCAGGCTTATCTGCATGGACTTTGGGAGCACAGCGTTAGAGTGGCGGAGATTGTGGATGGGGTTGCGGAGCATTACCCGGCTATAAATCGCGATCTAGTGCTGACCGGAGCTCTTTTGCATGATATTGGAAAGATCGGGGAGTATTCATATGAAAGAGGGATTAAGGTTACGACGGAAGGACGGCTGCTTGGGCACATTATCTTAGGGATCGAAATCTTAACCGAAGAAATCGCCAAAATTCCGGATTTTCCGCGTGAGTTACGCTCCAAATTGGTGCATATCATTACTAGCCACCATGGAAAATATGAATGGCAATCCCCTAAACGGCCGAAGTTAATGGAAGCGTTGGTGATTCACTATGCGGATGTTATGGATGCTGATCTTTTCCAATTTGAACGAGCAAAAGAGAGCTATCCGGACGATGAATGGTCGCCGTATATCCCAAGCATGGAGCGTTGTATTTATTTGAAATAGAGTGAAAGAATGTTAACTGACATCTGACGGCACTTCGGAACCAACGTCGCCAGAAACAAAACCACAAACGATCATTCCCTCAGCTCCAACGCCACCGGATCGGATGTGGGCCATTTGTTATTTTATGTATTGCTCTTACTGAAAGGTGGGAGCATTATTATTTGCATCCACATATTACGACAGGATAACTTACTATATATGGAATAAATACTGTTGTTATTTTGTGTTAATGGAGATAAAATTATCCTGAGGATGACAAATCGGGAGGAATCTAAGTGGAAGATAAAATTTTAAAGAGAATCGAGGTATTGCGTGGCAGGCTTAATAAATTCGGATTGAATCGAAACCTAGTTGACCCAAAGGTTGTTGAAATTAGTCAGCAGTTGGATCGATTACTCAATCAATACCAAAGTACAGTTAGATACCAGCAACTGAGGTTCTGGTAATTATATTTGGACTATGGCGTCTTCCACCATGAAAATCTTAATGCTCGACCCTAGCACACTTAGGACTCTCATCGGAAACGGTGGGGGTGTTTTTTGACACCGTTTAAGTCTTACAGTCTTATTCTTGTTAATATGCCTGTTACTCTATCTTTTGACGCTCCCAATAAACCAGTCCTGACCACACCCGGCGGCTTGTTGAATGGTGTGTTGAGGGATTGGGGTGTCTTGTTCGAGGTGGGGATATGAAAAACAGGCTCAGCGGTATAAAACTCCGCTGGGCCTATTTGTTTTTTATATTAATAACTCCGGCTGATATCAGGAAGAGTAACGTATCATAGAGATAGAATACAATAGCTTGTAGTGCCAGAAATGATCTTTTAAGTATACAGAATTCATAAGAGAGGAGTATTGAAGGATAATTCGATACTGTGCTACAATTCCAGGCATAAGGAGTGAACAACCGATAACTCAATGGTTAGGAAAAGAACAAAGAAAAAGCAATGGCGCTTAGAGAATACTCGAAAGAGTAACTCAATGCGCTATTTTATTTTAAGAAGAGGAAAGGTTACAAGACCAGCTAATAAAAGTCAAGGGTTTGGTTGATTATTTCTTTTGTTTTTCGATTCCGAAAAATAGGTATTGCAAACTAAGCCATTGAAAAATCCGAACAATGACCTCTAACGTTAATTTCTGGAAGCCAGCCTAGAAAAACGGGACGCTCGGCGCTAGCCAAGCATCTCTTTCAATCTGGGGTAATTCTCTGGGGTAAAAGAGACTTTGCAGTCTTCAAGCGTTTGGATGTAGTGCACGTGTCAATGGGATGATGGCGAGCATATCCTCGGTCTAACGCCCTCCGGTATCCCTCGCATCACCCTTGACACGATCCGTTTGACTCTGTCGTATCCAAACGATTCCGTTAAGCAGCTGCTGGCTGAGGCTTTGTATTCCTCCAAGTTTGATGATCTTCAGGTCTTTTAATCTCAAAGGGCTTTTGGTCACGGAGAACAGCATAGATGTAGTGGAGAAGTTTGTGCATGACAGCCACGAGAGCTACTTTCTTCTTCTTGCTAACACATTTTGACTTGTAGAACTCTCTCAGAACAGCGTTGATCTCCGCGCCATTACGGGTTGTTCTAATGGAGGCCATAGCGATTGTAAATAGAATCCTTCGTCCAATTCGTGTTCCTCGTTTAGAAATTTTGTTTCGGTCTCCATTAAATTTGCCCGATTGATTGACCGAGGGATCAAGACCAAAGAAGGCGGTGAGAGCTTTGGGTGAGTTGAAAAGTCTAAAGTCTCCAATCTCAGCAATAAGCGAAGCGGCACTCAAAAAGCCTACGCCTGGTATTTCATCAAGAAGCTCAACGTTTCTCTTTGCTTCAGCAGGGAATTCTTTGGAATCAATCATCTTGTGGATTTGTGCCTCAATACCAGCTAAGCTTGCCTGCATGTGTTCTATCCCATCGATATGAAACTTGATCTTAGTGTCAAGCAATGAGAATTCACTGGGCATGGAAGAAGCAAGCTGAGCACAGTCACGTAGTAGAGCCACCTTTTTAGAGGCCCACTCTAAGCCCTTACGACTGGTTTTAGAGATTAATAGAGTGAGGACATCTGTGTCAGCTTCGCTAACAGCTCTAGGTGAAGGATAGCTCCTAAGAATCGCTAAAGCCGTCTTTCCAAAGGGACCAGAGAACACGTTAAGGAATCCAGGGAAAAGTAAGTAAAGATCAGTACAAAGCCTGTTCTTCATCTCAGTGAGCATATCAGAAACGGCGTAATACTCACGCGTCATCATGCGCAGAGCAAGGATTTGGGGTTCAGGCATCATGGATACTTTAATATCTTGGTATTTAGCAAGCCGAGCGATGGCTTCAGAATCTTTATTGTCATTTTTCACTTTTCTTAAGTCGAAATTCTTGGTAGAATGGACGCACAAGGGGTTAAGGACAAAACCCTTGAGGTCATTCGATTTCAAGAAGAAGAAGAGTGGTAAATGAAAGATACCCGTAGATTCTACGAAGTAGATGGGCTTTCGATTTAACCGCTCTTCTTCTTTTTTAAGAATATCAAGCAGTTTATGAAAGCCGGCGGGATTATGATCAATCCTAAACGGTTTACGGATGAGTTCTCCGGTGGGCGCTAGCATAGCAACAATCGAGAATTCGGAGGAAACATCGATTCCGACTACGAAATCGTTAAGAAACTGAGACAAGAGAACACGACCTTTCGAGCAGTATGAATCAGAGCATCCACTAAAGAAGAATGTCAAACAACCTTGCGTTTGAAACGGGTAACACTGAGTAGTGACCCAACCAGCTAAACATCGAATCATTCTTGTGGAGTGACACGCTTTTTCACGGATAAGACCTCAGAAGAGGGATCCAGGAGGAACGCACATCTATCTCTCTGACAAAAAGTGATTATACCACGATATTTAGTGGTTGAGATCAAAGCGTGTCAACTAATTCATCTGAACATTAAAGTGTGAGTTATCAAGGAACGTTCGGGTTGGTTTTAAACCATCAACCCTATATCTATCTTACAAGAGAGGAATTTCTAAATATGGCAAAGAAGATATTCCTTAAAGGAGAAAATGAATATTCAAGAGCATATTACGGATGGCAAGATGGTGGTTTAGCTTTATTTGGACTTAAGGAGGGATACAAAAATAGTGCAGATAATCTGGTAGACGTAGCTTTAATAGAAGGCGCAAAAGGGGACATAAAGACGCTTGATACATATATCTTCCCCATATTGTTTTGCTACAGACATTCGTTAGAAATTAGTCTAAAGCAAATATATTTTCGGTTTTACGGTAAGTTGCCAAATGGCAATCACGACCTTATTACACTATTTGATATTGTTAAAGATGAAGTAGTAAATGTTTTTAACGATCCTAATTTCATTGAGGATGTAAAAAAATACAAGAAATCATTTATTAGATATTCAACAAGTGAGATAGATTTCAGTGAGACAAGGCGGCTAATTTGTGAATTGTAAGGAGCAGATAATAAAGCTGATGTTTGGAGGTATCTGATGAATAAAGATGGCGAGCTGTATTTTACTGATAGTAAGTTCGTGGATTATAAGAATCTAAGAGCTGTAATAGGAGAACTTTACGATATCTTTGATTTTATTTATCATATAGCCTCTGAATACTTATCGGGTGACCCGAATTAAATAACTTTTTCGGGTGTGCGCTGTTCATTGAGCCCAATGGTTTTGTGGGGGGTAAGGTTCTGTAATATAAAGAAGTATTCTCGGGCTATCTTGGCAGATACACTTCACCCCGTCTAGACCCCGGCCAAAACTAATCTGAAAACCCCTAAACAATAACTGATGTGGGTATCGCGGTAAGGAGATATCTTGATGGAAGAATATCAATATAAGAGGGTAATAGGCGGAGGATTTTTTTCAATTGTAAAAAAATATTTACGTAAGGAAGATGGTAAACACTATGCAGTAAAAGAACTAAAAGCTGAGCATTATTCAAAAGAAGACTATCTTTATAGGTTTGAGAGAGAGATAAGCCTTATGGAGAGATTAAAAGGTCATTCCAATATAATAAAAATCGTTGATTCAGGACACAACCCCGAAGAGAAAAAGATTTGGTATGCAGCTGAATTGGCATCTATGAATCTTCATAAATATATTAAAGCTAATAACCAGACTTTAGATTTATTTATAATGTACCCAGGGGGTTGGACACGGAGCTGAAAAAATAAGATAATGAAGGTATGAGTAAGAAAAGAAAAACCTACAGCCCAGCGGAAAAAGCGAAGATCGTTTTAGAGGTTCTCAGAGAGGAAAGTACTCTCAATG
>JARLHW010000088.1 GCA_031292075.1 Desulfosporosinus sp. | reverse complement strand
CCATAGCAGCTGTCACCCCTTTAATATAGTTTAACAGACTGCTACTACTTGCTCCACGCTAGAAGCTGTCCCGACTGGAAGTCGGGGGTATTAAACCAGGCGCATTGAAAATAAAAAAACCTCGCAGCCCGCTAACTCCAGGGACTTCAAGGTTTTTTGTGATTTAACATATGGTGGGTTTGAGAGGACTCGAACCTCCGACCCCCGCGATGTCAACGCGGTACTCTAACCAGCTGAGCTACAAACCCATATGGTGCCGATGACCGGAATTGAACCGGTACGGGCTGTTAAGCCCGCGGGATTTTAAGTCCCGTGCGTCTGCCAGTTCCGCCACATCGGCTAGAATTGATTTGGAGGCGGCACTCAGATTTGAACTGAGGAATAGAGGTTTTGCAGACCTCTGCCTTACCACTTGGCTATGCCGCCATGGAAATAATGGATGGAGCGGGTGACGAGATTCGGACTCGCGACTTTCACCTTGGCAAGGTGACACTCTACCACTGAGTTACACCCGCATGGTGCCTCAGGACGGAATCGAAGCGCCGACACGAGGATTTTCAGTCCTCTGCTCTAACGACTGAGCTACCGAGGCAAATTTATTGGCGACCCCGATCGGACTTGAACCGACGATCTCCTGCGTGACAGGCAGGCATGTTAACCACTACACCACGGGGCCTTGATCGAGGTTCGATGCACGATGTTCAGAGTACAAACACCGATCTCTTCCCCCTATAATCCTAAGCCAAGCTCTATGGTTCTTTCAAACCTTAAATCTTAAACTTCGAACTTCGAGTATGGTGGGCGATGACGGGTTCGAACCGCCGACATCCTGCTTGTAAGGCAGGCGCTCTACCAGCTGAGCTAATCACCCGCGGACTGACGAGTATCAGTATACACAAAAAAACGCTATATGTCAAAGACTTTTTATGGAATTTATTCTGATATTTTTAAAACTAAAGGGCCTCACATAAAGAGGAAGAGGATTTTACCTCTCCTTCTCCTAATTTGTCGATACTTTTTTTTGCTTTACAACATCTTCTATACTAATCGAACGAGTATGTTTAGTATGCGACCACTGTTTGTCCTTACGATTTATGAACCCCAAAAATACAATTGGTATCCAACTATAAATAAAGATTGGATATAATATAAGCCCTACGTAGGCGCGCCATGGTAACCGATCAAGTGCTAATGCCGCAACTGGGTATAGATATTGAATTGCAGATAAAATTTGCCATCCTGTCCAAGGCATAACTAAGGTAAAGACATGCGTGTAATGGACCTGCAATGCGGATATAAAGTTTGTTAACATAAAAAACGATGCTATCATGACAAGTGCAGGCTGAAACAAATGAATAGCAGCATCAAGATACATAACTTTCCGCTCACGTAGACCTTTGACAATAAGGGGAAAGAAATACCGTCCTGCAACATCAACTTGGCCCTGAGCCCACCGCTTCCGTTGATACCATGATTGGATAAAGGTCAAAGGTTTTTCGTCATAGACGACTGCATCATGAGCCCAAGTTGTTTTAATACCGTGGGATAATGCTTTCATGCTAAACTCTAGATCTTCAGTCAGAGAGGTTGCACCCCACCCAAATTCTCTTAAAACATCAATTGAAATACACATGCCTGTCCCACCTAGAACATTCGACAGACGGCCCGTATTGTACCTTGCAAGCTGTAACAAACGATTTGTTACCCAAAATGCAATCGAGAAAGTATTTGTAACCCAAGTATCAAACGGATTTTTCGAATCTAAGTAACACTGGACAATTTTATGACCTTGGCAAAGCTTACTATTCATTTCAAAAAGAAAATTTTCCTTTACGAGGTTATCTGCATCAAAAATCGCGATAGCATCATATTGACGCTCCATCTTAAATAGACGGTTAAACATCCACTCTAACGCGTACCCTTTGCCTCGTTTTTCTGTGTTAAAACGGCGATGAACGATTGCTCCAGCATTCCGTGCAATCAATGCTGTTTTATCTGTACAATTATCGGCAACAACAAAAACATCATAATATTCTTTAGGATAATCAAGTTGGAGAAGATTCTCCAGCAATGGGCCGATCACGGTTTCCTCATTATGCGCAGCAACGACTATAGCAAAACTTTTCTCTGGCGTATGTATCTTCGTCTCATGTTTACGATACAGACCAAACATTGAAAGCACAAAATAATAAAAAGTCAAAAATATTATAATAAATTGGATAGGAAGCATTATGAGATTAAATAGTTGCGTAACCGTAACCCCAGATAACAAACCCACAGACTCAACCTCCTTCTAACCTACAAATTTTAACACAGTAATTACACCTATGCAAGAATGCTGGCCCTGTAAATATACTGATTGTCCACATTTTAGTTGTATTTAATTTTATCTTTAATTAGAACAAAAAATTAAATTATCTACATATACTATCTCCGTTCCGAAAACTTAAGTAGTATTAGAATAATGAGTGATCCAATAAAAATTAAAAATATCAAGCTTACTTTAATTCCAAATCCAATTGACTGCCAGTAGACTTCACCGACACGTGAACCGGACACGAACGGAACAAAAGAGCGAAAAATATGTGCAATCGCGTCTCCAATTACAACAAAAAGTAATAGTCCTGAAACCAAGGTTAGTATGCCCATAACACCAGTAGAAGTATCCAATCGCCAACGACGAATTAGATCTCGCTTAGTCCAATGTAACGCTACACTTAAATCACTAATCCATCTTCGCCACATCTTTCTCACCTCATATCTACTGTATGAGAAAATCTTAAAAGAGCACACTTCCTTTAAGCTAAAAAGTATAAATTCTAAAAATCCGGCTATAATGGTCAGCAAGGAGGTGGTATATTGTGACATTCAATTCAAAGGATGGTAAGTTTGTGCATTGTTCCTATTGCGACAAAAGGTTCCGCTTTGGATACGACGCCCGTAACCATGAAAAAGAGCAACACGCCGATCAGGTGCAATCAACGATTTAATAGCACCGTGTGCGAACGGGTAAAACCCCGGTGCATCAGTTACATAACACGTATAACTAACACAAAAATGCTACCTCGTGAGAGATAGCATTTTGTTTGTTTACCTGGCGATGACCTGCTTTGCCAGGGGCTTGCGCCCCAAGTATCATCGGCCCTGGAGGTCTTAACTTCCGTGTTCGGTATGGGAACGGGTGGAACCCCTCCGGCATGATCACCAGATGTCTGAGATGGCTTCGTCCT
>JARLHW010000087.1 GCA_031292075.1 Desulfosporosinus sp. | reverse complement strand
CCAAAACCCCAAAACCCCAAAACCCCAAAACCCCGCGTTGGCTAATCCGACCGGAAATAGGGGAGCTAGGATAGATCCTATGGTCAGAACCTATCAGATTCTACAAACGACGTCAAAAGGGATAATATAATGAAGCTTAGCACACAATAGTACCAAAAAGAAATGGTTGATAACAATAAGATGGGAATAGATCCGGTGCTGGTGGCGAACCCGCCGCTGCCGCAAGGAACACTCTGCCCAATATGCGGCCTCCTTCTACGGGCACCGGTGCTCTGCGAAAACTGCGATGTCCTATTCTGCACCGCGTGCGTAGAGGCGTATGCGAAGGATCACAACGGCGCCTGCAAAATGTGTGATGTTTTCAATAAAAAGGATCTGAAGCCAGCCTCAAGCATCGTGAAGATTCTCGGCGGAATAAAGCTTAAGTGTGTGCATAAGAACTGCACAGAAGTCACAGGGTATCTGGAATGGGAAGTGCATATTACGAAATGCGAATGCAGGGTTGTGACGTGCAAGTATATAGGCTGCGCCAAGCAATTTATGAAGAAGGAGGAGGCTGAGCACTGGAAGATATGCGAGTATAGGACCGAGGGGTGTCCGCATTGCAAGAAACTATTCCCGCATAATGAAATAGCGGGACATTCTGAGAAGTGCGATATGAAACCAATGGAGTGCCGTGGATGCAAAGAGGAAATACAGTTGGGAAAACTTGCAACGCACATCAAAACATGTGGGAAGATTATCGTGAGCTGTCAGAGATGCGATGCGCAGTTCGTGAGGGAAAAGCAGAAGGAGCATGACTGTGTAGCATGCTTGAAGGAGGAAATCAAAGTGCTAAAAAATGAAGCTAGAAGGCAAAATCAAATCCTAGAAAGATTAGAAGGCAGGACGGTCATTATGGCTCAATGCTATCACTTTAATAATACTATACAGGAGGGCTTAGATGCGGAGACTTTTATAAACTCAGGATGGACGGTAGCATACGACGAGTACTATAGCCATCCGACAACGAATGAAGAGCTAGACAGTATAGTATCCAAATACAATAAGAAGCGGATTGTTTGCATCGCAGGGAAAAAGAAAGAATGCAATTTGATTAAACTGGCGGCCTTTGGAACTATTGGAAAGGTATTCGTGCATACAAATAGCACAACGAATACCAGGAATATCGGCGAAGTATTTTGGTATTTTTATCCAGGAAATTCGTTTGGCTTTAGTAATGAGTCTAACGTATTTTTAAATTGCGCAGATACTACAGAAGGAAATAAGAGGCTATCTTGGCATTTGAAAGGTACCGGTGGATATCGCGTGGGTGATACAATAAAGCTGAATGATAACAAAGAATGGAAAAAGATTATCTTAATCTCACCAGAGTTTATGTAATAAACTGGCTAACCCTTTATTACATCACAACGAATGACTCTTCGCTTTGAAATGGCTCTTAATGCGAATATACGGCCCTACTTTCCATCGTAAATGTGCACGCAAAGCACTGCCTGCACACCCTCGTTCTGGGGTTTTGGGGTTTTGGGGTTTTGGGGTTT
>JARLHW010000086.1 GCA_031292075.1 Desulfosporosinus sp. | reverse complement strand
GCGTTTGGAGGCTCTCCGATTACATCGAAAGCTGGGCCCAAATGTGAACGCCACGCCCATTGTGGCCACGGTTGACTGATATATAGAAAATCAGGCACTTTTTGATCCGGATGATGAGCGACGACAATTGCTACGCTGGCTGTGCTGAATTCGGTAGAATGCAAAACATAACCTTCGCTCATGTCCCAATCATCATACAGAACAATTCTATCGCCATAGTCTGCTGAACCTGACCTGTCCTTGGCAAAATGCTGTATCCAATCTGAACAATAGAGTTTCGCAGCCAACGTTGATCTCCCAGTATGAGGGTTGCCGGCGATGAGTATGAACAGATAAGGCATTTAGTTTTTTTCTTTTTTTGTACAGATATGTGTCATTATATAATGACGTTTGCTCCCTTGTGACGTTTCATATTCACTTTCTAATAAACATAAAGCCATGTCGTGCAGAGCTGCTTCAGCCGCAGACGCCATCGATGCAATGTTGACCAAGGAAGCCGTTGATGTATGGACTACAACGACTGTCGAAGGGGTTTTTACGAAATTCACTGTCAAACCATGCTGCAAGTTTCATCACGATTTTAAATCGCTGTTGGGGCCAGACACAGGGGACACAGTTATATATTGTACCTTTTGTGGCGAGATACGCACGTTCACTCGCCACAAAAAGTGTGGTTGCCACAACGACGACGGCTCGCAGACCAGTGAAAAAGCCCCCCAGAAGGAATTGGACGACTTTGAGAAAACCCTCCAGAAGGTCGATTGACTTGACAAAAATCAAAACATGATTTGAAAAATGAGAGCGATTGCGCCAGACTGCTAATCCCCTATTTGAATAGATGGCCTGTCTGCACCGACAAGCGAATCAACTTGGGGGGGGGGAAGCGGATATTTGTTATTTAACCAGTATTTGTTGTTAATCATTCATAAATCGATGAAGCGTCTTGGCATTTGCGCTCTTTCGAAATTTCAATCATACAAGTCATTATATAAACGGGGACTAAAACATTTGCATTGAGCGATTATGGGATGGGGAGATTAGGAATCATCAACACCAAAAGCGTCTGAAAACAACGAACGCAGCGGCGTCTTGAGTGCCTTGTCGACATCAATGACTTTACGCGCCTGTTCCATAGCATCAGGGTCTTCGGGACGGATCCCGTAGAGTGCCATGAGTGTAGAAAGCGAAGGTTGTTTCATCTCGTTAACGACCGGGGTAAGACGCGCAGTCTTCCATTCCGCATTGGCAATCATACTCATGAAGGCACGCCGTTCTGCCCGTTTATACGACTCTATCTGTTCTTCAGTGGGCTCTTGTTCCTCTTCGCTTGGTAAATCCT
>JARLHW010000085.1 GCA_031292075.1 Desulfosporosinus sp. | reverse complement strand
ACATACGCTCTGTCACCGTAAATGGCACATGGGCCTGTTCAAAATTGAAACCGTCTCGCACTATGGCACCACAAACCGCTGCAAGTGGCTGGAACCCAACGTCATAAAAACTTACCAGTCTCTGTGCCGTCTCGTCTCGCAATAGCGCACCACATACACTTAGATACTCTCTATCTGACGCATTTCTCTTCTCGGCAGGAAAATACAGGTTGTGGAAGGGCAGGGCGCCTGAATGCTGTTCCACCAAAGTCGCAGTGTCCAAATCTGGAAACGTGATGTTTGCCTGTGCCGCAAGATCCCATCGCAGAGAACGATTTAGCGGTCTCAAGGCTGGTTCACCATACGGTGATGTGTCGCATCCCATCAGAATAGCCTCCATCCTCCAAGATGGCACAGATTCGTTATGTGTAGGCACCATCACCACTCTATGGCCATCCTTCACAACAAAGTCATGTTCCCATGCGCATGTAACTACACAAGGTCCTAATGGCACTTTGACCAACACAGCATATGGCATTCCAGTCAGCTTTGCTAGTTGTGCATCCGCAGCCGCAAATTCAACAGGATGGATGTAGCATCTTTGGGTCGTGATCTGCTCCACTTTATGGTTCCACGAGTCCATAGCCTCGTTGATCGGGGTTTGCCCCATTGCGCCTACCAGACCGGACATGTCTTGTGCCACTCCAGGTAGACAGAAGGCGATAGTTAACTCCTTGTCGGTTGCCTGGTCCATAACGATCTCGACAACCGTGAGTTGGCAGTCTCGTTGTGAGCCCAACGGGCCCATCTTGATAGGTGCTGCGAGGAATCGAAACGCTCCTATAGCATCTCCATATTCATTGGGGCTGATCATCCTCCCTCTACCAAGAAACTTTTTTGTATATATGCCCTTTATAAAGCAAGAGAATAATATAACGCATAAACAAAAATGGCAGAACCACCCATTCCAGTAGCCAGAGTGGAAGAACCCATTCTAGAGCAGCTTGCGCGTCACATCAGTACTATCTACACAGCAGCTGTTTTGTTCAATAGTATAAATGCCGATGGAGCTCGTTGGCCGCAAACTTTAGCCAGACTTCCAGAATTTATCAACTGTTTTACCCGAGGAGCAGCAATGACTGTCGCAGCCCCAGCTTGTCCCTATAGCGCCGGTAAAGGTGCTCTTAACAGCTTTGCCGGACTAGTTGGGTCGATTGCTGGATTGAACACGTGGGCTGGTAGTTTGCCAGTTTTACAGAGATCTGCGGGGGCAGCTATAACTAGCTATATTCGTAGTTGGTCTAGAATTCTGAAACCACAGTTTGATCAGCTAGCCAATGGAGAGACCATAGCGCCCGACGTAATTAACAATATTTACAATATACAGAATCTGAATCAGTCAGGCCCACTTTTTGTGAGACCTGTTGGAATTCAGCCAGACGTTAATCTCACTATTCCCAACCCTCTTGGAATTTTCGAGAATGGACAAGGTGATCCCACGTTCACGAAATTCGCAGTTGACAGTGGGCTACAAGCCATCATGAATCGCGATCAATCAGGAGCTCCTCCTCAACAACAACAACGAATGGAAGTGGATGAAGGGCATGTTGATGTTCCGGAACCAGGCAGTCCGATTGGAGAAGAACAAGGATCTGTGCCAATGGAGGATGTAGCAGCACCGCAAACAACTCATACCATTGCGGCCGAACTTGCTAGAACCGCTGCAGACAAGCCCCAACTAACCCATCAAGACGAACGGGGCATCACTAGATATTGGAAAGAAAGGCCTCCAGAACAGCTTGTTACAGCCATGTTGGGCACGGCATGTTCAGGACCTAATGCCACTAGAGCTGCCGGATGTTTCGAAATACCGGGGAAGACAAACCTTCCATGCACAGATCCGAGTAAGGCGGTGGCTGGTATGTGCAACTTTAAGACCATTGCCGTACCCTGGGAAAACCCGGTGGGCAATTCACCAGTGTTTCGTATTTACCAGGCTTTGGACGTGGGGGCTCAAATCAAGTTGCAGCTCCAACGAGCTTTGATTCGCTACGGATACGCGGCAGCTACTTTGCCCATTTATTGCCAGAAGGCTCTAGATCGCCACTTTTCCGTGTTGTACAATCCAGAGGCTGCTAATGTTGATATCTTTGCCGTTCCTGAAGTCAAGGCAGCCGTCGAGCTTGCTCGCGAACCCAAGACCCCCATATCACAGAGTAGCAGTATCGAGTCAACCAACAAGCATATTGCAACTCGAGAATTGGGCGGTGAAGATATACAACGGCAGAAAAACATACACACCCACATCAGGGGAATATATGCTCCTATGTGGAGAGTAGGTTATCTAGAAGCAGAACAGAGCATGCCACAAGTTCCAAAGATAGAGTCTTATGTCAGTCGGAATATATGCCCGCACTATTCTCGAATTCTACCTCGTGACAAGGCAGCGATATCCGGCGAACTTTTGGATGCTCTGTTGAAGAGTGTCCCAGAAGAAGCAAATCGGCAAGAAATAAAGAGGGGGGCCAATACGTTCTATCTTGCTGCGGATAACTCTTTTGTGCCGTATCCGATATACTACGCTAATTCTGACCAAACTTACTATCCAAACCCCGCATACTTGAACGATAAATACACTGCACCAGGAGGAGATGCCAAGCGCCAATTGATGATCCACAGAGCTTCCGGAATGCTACTCAGATCCATGCAGCATCTCAGAAATGCTATGATTCTCTACGTTCTCGCCGCCCGGAACCCAGTTGAACAGCGGTTCACGCCAGATCAGGTACAGGCAATGGAGAACCAGATGCTTCAGAAACCAGACGTTCTATCAGTAGCGATGGCGGCCGGGGGCCCAGCTGTTCCAAAGGGGGCTATGGCCTTTTTAACAGAAGCTGATCGTAATGTGATGATTGCCCTATTCCGAGGGATGCTCTCGATATTCCCTGAAGACAGTGCTCAAGATGTGTTTAAGCAAATCACCGAGGCGGACATGAAACGAGATGGTAAGAACATAATTGCCACAATGTACAAATACGTCGCGGAACTGCCAGCAAACCCAGACCTCAATGTTTTGCGGACAGTTGTATATCTCGAGGCGTTGTGGTCTTATTGGTACGACAACAACACCATGGGCAAACTGCGTAGGCGTATGAACTTTAGAGCCAAACTGGCTGCCCCGGGTGCCGCCTTGGATACGGCTTCTCGGTCACTTTTGGATGTTAGAAATGTAGGCGCAGAATACAATATCACTGCAGATATCGTCAGGCCAATGGGCTGGGGGGACGCGACTCTAGAGGGGCTTGTTATAGCTCATTTGCGTGCTTTGCCACATCAACAACGACAATAACACCCTTTTTTTTGAAAAAAAATAACTAAACAGTTTCATCCTCTTCTTTGTTATATACCAATGTTCTAGTAGAGTCGTCTGCAAACGTGATTGAGACCTCCTCATTGGCCTTTATCGTCGGAAAAATACTTCTGGGGTCAAAGTCGCCCCAGTTATCCGTTGGTGAAAAAAGCAGGCCATGAAACGTGCCATCAGGTCCTGCAAAGGGCAACATCTCTTCCGTAACATCCTCATCTTCCTCGGTAGGTCGTTCAGCAATAATGATTTGTCGTGCTGGGGGGATCAACGAGCCATTGGCCTGGCCATGTGTTGGGGGGAATGAAGGGTTCTTTGGACATATATAGTAGGAGAAGGGCCCAGAACTTTTATAGGTATAGGATATAACTAGCAATCGATGCGGATCCTTTGTATTGTCGACCAGGACTGAGAGCTTGCCGACTGCAAGAGCTGCGATAGTCTCAGCAGTTACTTGGTCTGTCTTGCCGTCCCCGTGGATCAGCACAGCCCTTTTCAACACATAGTCGGCTCCATAACGACTGAACATGACCTGCGTCATGGCGGAGACATATCGATAGATTGTCCCCAATGATTCCATACATCCTCTGTTTTTGATATTTGGTTACGTGTATACAAATATTAAAAGTTTTCCCCACTCGACAATGCCCAATAAGAAGCAACGTTTCGTCGGTAAACCCCTATCTACGCGTTCCGGCCCCGGACTTTTCCCAACTCTCTATGTCGACCTATCAACAAAGCGTTGCGGACCGCGACCTCGTCCAGAGACACTCGTCGCCGATTTGAGTCATCCCATGAAAGAGTCGTCAATGCTCAAAGTCAAAGAACCCTTTGTTTTCAATCCCGACCAGGCGGCTTTGGCTGCTCTTCAGTGGGGCGGCGAGGCATCTCAAAACAAAGACAAGCCATGGCTCAAATCATGGTATTTCCCCACCGACGCTTTCGAACCCTGGCCTATGGCGCCCACTGGGCTCCATTGTTGGCACTGCTCCTGCAAGTTCGACTGGAGCCCATTCCCCTGCCCTCGGTCATACGACAAGAACATTGGGCGCTACAGAGTCATTGCTGGCGGGTTCTGCGGCCCTTCATGTGCCAAGGCGTACGCCAAGTTCTCAACAAGCATCAGCAACACGGACAATGTGTGTGCCATGATAGACCAGATCGCCTTCAAGTACTACAACTACAAAACACCAAAAGGCAATGTCCCTCTGATACCAGTAGCTCCTCGGAAGGAGGTGTTGCAAAAGTTCTGCGGCCCCAAGGGTCTATCTATCAAACAGTTTAGAACCCTCTGCGCCAATGGCCGTATGTTGACGCTCCTCGACCCTGGCTTTATTACACACAAGCAGGTGCTCGAGGCACAAGAGTCGGTTGCCAAGGTCCGAGAACGAAATGGACGCCAACGCGTCTTCCATCCCGAAAACCCCGACGACATCAAAACCGTCCATGATCTGGTGCGTGTGAAACGTACCGTATTTGGCGGTCGTGGTGTCCGCACCATTGCCGATTTTTGTAGTCCTAAAACAAAGCTCAAAAGAGACTGATTGTTCAAAAAATATTCAATTAATATCAACATTTTCAACATTAAAAAATGGCCTCTGCTCATGGTAAATATGGATGTGGTTGTGCTACATTGTCAAAGTATGGCGGGACCAGTCTATCTGGCTACGACGAAGCTCGGCAGCGTATAAGGTCCAGTTTTGCAAAGACAAAATCCTCTTCTTACAGGAAGAAAAAGACTCCAACCACCAAGCCAAAGATCGTTAGGCAGGAAAAAGAAAAGTGGTTCAAAAGGCCAGGCACACTCAGCCCAGAGACCAAAAAGTATTGTCGCTGTCTCGCCGAGGTTGGTGCCAAACAGAGCGAATCATGTCTGAGAACCAAAGTCTCAAAAGGTAAAGCGACAGTCGGTTCTGCCTGCTATAACCCCTACGCGATCTGTGGCCGTCTGAAGCCGCCAGGCATGAAAGGCGGGTGTGCCATGCTGTATAATTACCAGAACATGCCCTATGCGTTGGCTGAAGGGACCGCAGCCATGCACAACAAGAGCGTCAAGGAACTTGTGGAGGCCGCGCGTAAAGAGGCCTCGCAGCTAAAATGGGAGTCTTAAACAAATCCTATTTAATAAACCAAACATTCCCCCCCATGGACGAGAAGAAGAAAAAGGAAAAGATGGAGAGGGCGCGTCTGGAGCGTCTAGAGCGCGAAGAGAGGATGAAGACTGAAGAAGGTGAAAAGCGAGAGCGCATGGCCGACATGTTCGAGAAGATGGTCAAGTTCCGAACCAGGGCTTACGATCCAGATGATGAAGAGATCATTCACTACCAGTTCGTTGAGATATACCAAAACTTTACAAAGGAAGGCCCCCATCCTGGCGAGAAGTTCAAGAACGTTGATCTCAACACCGACACTGGCGACGTCGTCTTCCGTCTCAAGACTGGCGGGCGCCGCATGGTCGTGCTCACTACCAACCCCAAAAAGACTCACCAATACGGTGGCGAATTCGAGCCTCCAAAGGATCTGGAAGAGGAGGATGTCGATGAGGATGGCCAGTTTATTATCCCCAAAGGACGCCAAGCCAGAATTTAAACTGTGTTCTTTATGGTAACTAAAAGTCAAAAATGGCCCTTGAAATTTATGAAGAGCAGCTAGTGCCCAAGGAGATAACAGACCTTCCTCCACTGAACGGCTATGTCACCTTTGTTGACGTTGATACTCTTGACAGACAGGAATGTATGAAATCTGCAGTGGCATCCCTGATGGGGGGAAATACCTTTGGTACTGAGCCTCATCGTTATCTACTACAATGCTTCCGTATCGACGACAATGTGACCACCATTGCAAACTTTGCCTCTGCTGTGGTGCGTATTATCAGTGCCGCACATATCGGCGTGGGACCCATTGTCGCCGACGCCTGGATGGCCGTCTTTGGCAGAATAGATGTTGGGGGCCAACGCACCATCTATGGGTTTATCATCCTCGTCAAACCGCAAACTACTTTGGCCGCCTATACCCTCTTGATGGCTGAAAAAGAGGGCGGGCTTGTCGAGTCTGTCTTAAAGAGCGCCCCACTGCTCCGAGAACTAGTCAACACAATTGCCAACGAGGGCTCATGTTGGTCTGGGGCCGTTCTGGATCCTTATAATGTCGGGCTCTATACTGATGAGGAATCCGAACCTGTCCACGCCGTCGTCGTTGATTGGAGCTCTTGTGTTCTCGGTCGCGTTCCTGCCCAGCGGATTATGAAACCGTTTTTGAGTGCATACAAGGACTTTTTAGACGAGGCCGCCAAGTCCAACGTCGAACGTCTACAAAGTCTTTTCTATGAGTCTCTAAAACACCTTTCAACGTAAAAACCAATATGTTGCATCGTCTTTTCGTAAAAACTTATCCAGTAGGTCGCGCCCTGCTGTTTGACACAACGCACGATATGCTTCTCCCGATATAAACCCCCTCCACCATCTGAGAACATGAGGGCATTCGGCCGCAACGCATGCATGTGCAAACCGAAGATCACTTTCTCCATACAAGATCCTTTCGTAGAAATAGAATATTTTATGCAAGACACCCATACTGACGAGTAAGCGATAGCATTTTTCATTATAGTCGGGATGAAATCGCTTGGCGTATTCGAGTCAGAATAGGCTTCGGGGCTCTAGCATAGTGTGGAAAAAATGGCACGTCCTACTCAATGTGACCAGCCCAGACACTGGGATATAGTCCACAACAACAAGAAACTCGTGATTGTAGCTATCCATTGCTGTTGTATGTTTTTAGTTATAAATAACGTTACGTCATTGACATATATCAAATAACAGAAAGGGGATGAAGAAGAGTTTGGATTTATCATCAAAAATATATACTCTCATTCATAAAAGCTCAAGAATGTCTCGTCGTCTTATCAAGATTCCAGATCCAACCCTCTATCTAACCGGAGCTGCATCAAGACCTAGTGTCGATAAGGCTTTTGGTTATGACGAGTTTGCCCGTGCCGCTGAGGAAACATTCAGGCAGAGTTATGACCCGTTGCCGACATGTAATGCCCGTGAATTCGCAACTTTTTTCAGTCGGAAAAACTACGACAGTCTCTACAAGTCCATTGTAGACAGGGCAGGGAACAACCCTGATCCCGACGAGCTGATGGAGACCATGTTCCGAGCCTTTT
>JARLHW010000084.1 GCA_031292075.1 Desulfosporosinus sp. | reverse complement strand
TACAAATCGCTTGTAACTCAATTGATGATCGCCAAAGTTGATAAAAGCCCGATTTAATCCTGTAGCTTTGAGATAATTGATAATTATCGTTTCTTCATTGACTCCCATATTCGCCATTTTTCTATACTTAATCCTTCTTAATCTGTGAAATCTGTGTTAATCTGTGGTTTCTCTTATCGTTCTTTTCATGTGTAATCTGTGGTTACCCGTTCAGAATTCCCCAAGGATCTGAATAGTCACTTATTTTTTCCCGTATTTACAGTGTTTCTCCTTGTAGGTATAAAAAAATGCGGGATTTTAGGATAAGGCTAAGTGCTATTCGTGGTCTGCTATTCGAATCACAAGCCACGTTAACAGCACAAACCACGAACTACGAGTAGGGGGGAGAAGCATTTGAGGGGGTTTTGGAAGGAAGTTGCTAAGATCACGCAGGCGGTATGGTATGCTGACCAACAGGCTTGTGTATTTTGTGGCGGAGAGCATGGAGCAGTTTGCCAGACCTGTACAGCTGATTATCTTCATCCGGAGTTGGGGCGCTGTAAGAGCTGTGGAAAGTTGATTCTTTCAGAGAAAATACACTGTCTTGACTGCGAGGCTGGAAAGGGGCCGAAGTATCTTGATCAGGTTACTGCTTGGGGACATTATTCCGGAGGATTAAAGGACTTTATTCAAAAAGTAAAATTTAAAGCACACCCCAGAAGTATAATGAAACTAGCTCGCCCCTTTTCAGATTGGGCCATCAGCCAGCTTCCTGCTGTAGATGGTATACTGGCAGTGCCTATGCACGCAACACGTTTGGCAGAGCGGGGTTTTAATCAGGCAGAGGTCCTCGCCTCTGCATTACACTGGGAATTGGGATTACCGATTCTCCGGGGGGTTGAACGGATTGAACTAACATCCTCTCAAGTATCACTTTCCCGTCAGGAACGTCTACATAACTTGAAAGGTGCATTTGCGGTCATGCAACCGGAGAACATCAAAGGGAGACGTGTGTGGCTTGTGGATGATGTAACGACGACGGGAGCAACGCTAGAAGCCGTGGCAGAAGTCCTTCATGGGAGCGGAATTTTAGCAATTTATGGCTTGTGTTTGGCAGCTGGACTGGAAAAAAAACTTGTGCCTTTGCGCGATTAGCGTTATAATTGTAAATGGATGGGCATAGCCTATTACATTTTTTTACGTAAGGGGAATATCTTTCATGGCCTTTGAAGACAAAGATCTAGTATGTAAAGACTGCGGAGCAACTTTTATTTTCACTGTCGGAGAACAAGAATTCTACGCTGAAAAGGGATTCGAGAACGAACCACAACGTTGCCGCGAATGCCGCAACATACGCAAAGCAAGCCGTAATTCCCAAGAAGGAAGATCACGCGAAATGTTTACTGTAGTTTGCGCGGATTGTGGAGTGGAAACTCAAGTTCCTTTCCAACCAACGTCCGATCGTCCAGTATACTGCCGCGAGTGCTATCAGCACCATCGCCCGGCTCGCGAACAATATTAATTCAGGTACCTTGAATTAAATTATTTGACATGACAAGCATTGGTTGACTTTGAGTCGTCCAATGCTTTTTTCTTGTAGGCAGCATAATTATTCGCTGAAAGCATTCTTTCAACAAGGTTATCCACAATTATTTCACCGAAAAATAGTGAGTTTTTAATACTTATACACATTATCCACACCCTCCTGTGCGTAACTTTGGGGGATAAGTAGTAGACTTTTTGTGCACGCACGACGCGCACGACGGGGGAGGAGCGTTATCTGCACGCGTCTGCGAGTTACGCCGCTGACGAGCTGGACGGTTCGCGAGCTTGCCAAACCTCAGGCAAAATAGCCGCATGCGGCAGAAAATACTTTTCTGGACTGGTATAATAGAAGGCGTAGGTATTGAATAAATATTTTTAATTATGTATAATCTAAAACAATAAGGACGAGCTGAGGGATTTTATTGATAAGTTGCTTAACTCATTCTAAAGAGAGGGGAAGATTATAATGTTTAAACCAAAATTTCGTCTTGTATTGGCCGGATTACTTAGTCTAAGCTTATTGACACTAGCTGGATGCGGAAGTTCCAGTGCACCGGCGCCCACAACACCTGCACCGGCTCCCGTAGAAAAGGTTCTGAAGGTTGGGTCTGATATCACCTATGCTCCGTTTGAATTTATGGATGATAAGCAACAACCTACAGGGTTTGACGTGGAGCTTATTAATGCTCTGGGTAAAGATATGGGGTATCAAGTGAAGTTGGAGACGGCTGCCTTTGATGGCTTGATCCCAGCTTTGCAAGCAGGGAAATATGACGCAGTGATCTCAGCTATGACGATTACAGATGATCGCGCCAAGAGTGTCACGTTTAGTGACAAATATTTTAAAAGCGGTCAATATATAGCCATGAAAAAAGGAGCCAACTTTAAAACATTGGAGGACTTAAAAGGTAAAAAAGTTGGAGTTCAACTCAATACAACAGGACAATTTGCAGTTGAAAAACTTGGAATGACCCCGAAAAAATATGACACAACACCGGACGCTATTAATGATCTCTTGAATGGTGGAGTAGATGCCGTTGTAGCTGATGCGCCGGTTGTGCTCTGGTTCCAAGCGCAAAATCCGAGTGCCCAGATTGAATCTGTGGACGCAGACTCTGGTGTAGAATATTACGGAATAGGCATGAAGCTGGGGAATACGGACTTGGCCTCTAAGATGGATGCTTCGTTGAAAAAATTAATGGATAACGGACAATATAATGTAATTTACAAGAAGTGGTTTAAAAAGGATGCACCGAAATTTTAATTAAATCCAAGAAATATTTAAAACGGAAGGCACTTGCTTAAGTGCCTTCCGTTTTATCTTTAATGCCTAAAGTGGATTACCTTGTAGATAATCAAGTTGAATGAGATTGGTCTTCGGATGCTTTTTTTGCTTGTATAAATTTGTACTAAAATGTATAATTTCAGGCAGTGGTAAGAGAAACATGGGAATAACCACGATTGGACAATTCCTATCCTGGCTTCATTAATTTAAAATAAGGAGGATTTTCTGTGGAAATGAACTGGAAGGCGGCCGTAGATAGCATACCGATACTAAATCAAGCAGCACTACTTACTTTGGAACTGACAGCTGGTGCCGTCGCCATCGGAGTTGTGATCGGACTCATTATGGCTTTGGGACGCTTGTCAAAGTTAAAACTGTTGCGTGCCCTGGCAATTGCCTATATTGATTTTTTTAGAGGAACCCCATTGTTGGTGCAAATATTTTTAGTTTATTTTTTAGTCCCTAGAATCCTTCATTGGGATACCTTGCCGGATAACTATCAGTATTTTGCAGGCGTTTTGGCGATGGGGCTTAATTCAGGTGCTTATATTGCTGAAATATTTCGAGCGGGAATTCAATCAATTGACCGTGGGCAATCAGAAGCTGCTCGGTCGTTGGGGATGACTCACAGTCAGTCCATGCGCTATGTGATCCTTCCCCAAGCGTTCAAACGAGTAATTCCGCCTTTAGGCAACGAGTTTATCGCCCTCCTTAAAGATTCGTCTCTATTATCGATTATTGCGATTCAAGAACTTTTCTACAGTGGAAAGATTATTGCCGGGCGGACGTTTCAACCTATTCCCATGTATATATCGGTTGCCTTATATTATCTTGTAATGACCCAATTGATTTCCCAATGGGTTGCCTATATGGAGAGGAGGTTGGGTAAAAATGATCTACGTTAAGAACTTGCATAAATCTTATGGCAAGCTTGAAGTACTTAAAGGGATCGATTGCCATATTCGTGAAAAAGAAGTTGTGGTTGTCATTGGTCCAAGTGGTTCAGGAAAGAGCACTTTCTTGCGTTGTCTAAATAAACTGGAAGAACTGACAAGCGGAGAAATTATTGTCGATGGAATTGTCCTTAACTCCGAGGCGAATGTTAATGCGATTCGTCGGGAAGTAGGCATGGTCTTTCAAAGGTTTAATCTTTTTCCGCATATGACCGCGTTACAGAATGTGGTTCTTGCTCAAGAGATTGTTCGTAAAACTAAGAAAGCGGAAGCAGAAAAAATTGGTTTAGAGCTTTTGACCAAAGTCGGGCTGTTCGATAAAGCAGGAGAATACCCTGATCGCCTTTCAGGTGGGCAACAACAACGGGTTGCGATTGCTCGGGCTTTAGCCATGAAACCGAAGATCATGCTTTTTGACGAGACCACCTCGGCCCTAGATCCTGAAATGGTCGGAGAGGTTCTTGCCGTGATGAAAGACTTAGCCCGTGAAGGTATGACTATGGTTGTCGTGACTCACGAGATGGGATTTGCTCGTGAAGTTGGCGATCGGGTGATTTTTATGGATGAGGGAATTATTATGGAAGAGGGAGAGCCCAACGAGGTGTTTGCTCATCCCAAGAATCCCCGCACACAGGCGTTCTTAAGTAAAATACTCTAGCTTTTTGTGCACGCGCGACGGGTTAGACCGACGGGGAGGAGCGTTTTCTGCACGCGTCTGCGAGTTACGCCGCTGATGAACTGGACGGTCCGCGAGCTTGCCAAACCTCTGGGTAGAATGCATGTGAACCACTGGCGCGCTACGGGGGCGCGAACCGACGGCATTCATCTGGATCACGGCTCCACTGACGCATCCGCTTAGCAGAAAACGCTCCTCTGGGTAGGGCTATGGAGAGTGAATGTGGTCGCTTGGCAGAAAGGCGCTCTTTGGGCGAGACCGACGGGGGAGGAGCGCTTTCTGCACGCGTCTGCGAGTTACGCC
>JARLHW010000083.1 GCA_031292075.1 Desulfosporosinus sp. | reverse complement strand
CTGAGCGGCAGAGCCGTCGCTCTCTAGAACTCTCAAAGCTCGACTATGGCATAACAGTATCGATAAACGCCGAATGGCTGAACCATCGTCCCTACCCAGAAGACAATGCATTTGTCTTTAAACACAAATACCCGTTCATCTCGATAGGATCGATAGTTCACCGCTGGTTGAGTCGACCAACTCCTGTCAAGAAGGAGTTTTATGTATCGCTCGCCACCCGGGTGGTGCCTGACGAGAAGGAGAAGAAGATTCAAAACCCAACAGCATACATTGTCGGAGGGTACTTTTGTGGGAGCCACGTCGAATACGCTATACTGTTTACCGACACCCAAGGAGAGCAGACCGAGGTCAGACGTCGCTACAGCCAATTCGACAAGTTCCATGCGCGGAATTGGTCCAAGATCGATGCGATTCTGCCGCCCAAAAAGTACTTTTTCAACATGAACTTGGACTTTGTGAAGAGCAGAGCTGTTGCACTCAACGCCTACATGGACCATCTACTCAAAAACACTGACACCAAGTGGTTGCTATCGAAATTCCTCTCTTTTTAAGAAACATAAACAAACGATATCCATATCAATTCGACCTATAGGTTATTAGGTCCACTTTGCAACCACAGAGTAACGTTCTTCAGAGGGTGACGATTAAAGGTCTCGAGCAGCTTTGTCTCGTTGTATCGCCTCGAAAAATGTATGAGAACAAAGTGCGTCTCTGGATTGCTTCTGACTACTGGTTCTAGTTGGGGCCAGCAGCAGTGCTTGCTGCTACCAAGCTCCTCTTCGGTCATAAACGTACACTCCAGAAAGACGACAGGGGCTTCGAATTTCTCCGGCAAAGCAGAGACCAGTGTATCACCAAAGTAGGTTATGACAGGCTCAAATACTGTGTAAGTTATTTCTCCACCCTGCTTGATAACCTTCTTTATTTCGGCTGGTTCAAGCCCCCGATACTCTGTCTTCAACACCTTGCATCTTTTGTGGACGGTATAGGATACACAAGGAACGTCGTGTTGTAGAGTGTGTGCTGTAATTGCTAGGGACTCGTTGAGAGAAGTCATCTGCCCAGAACCAAGCACGGGTCGTACAACCAAGTCGCTGACAGAACCAGTCAGCTTTGCCGCACTTGCAACATAAGCGTTCATAGCGTCAAGAGACTCCAGCGGTAGATAGAGCTCACAATATGCATCCAGGTGCGACGTGACATCCAAAAGGGCAGCACAGTGGTCGGAATGGCAATGAGTCAAGAATATGTATTTGGGTTGTTTGTAGGTATTAACGCCGGCGTCAAAGAACAAGCCTTTTAGCAGACCTTCACCAGCAAACCCGGTTCTTGCACCAGCGCTTGTGAATCCTCTCATCATCCATTGACCACCCGGCGCGATCCAGCGTTCACAGTCCTCGATAAAATGAGGCTCTACCATTTCTTTTTACTTAAACAAAAATATAATGGTACTCGAAAAAACGCATCATGTTGACGTCACGTATCAAAACACAATTTTTTCACTGAAGAGAACATGTCGTCTTCCATAATGATGGGCGCTTTGCTGGGTGGTTTCTCAGCCAACACGTTTTCCTTTCTAACAACATTGATTGGACAAGTTTTCGTCTATGTTGTTCTGTTTTTGCTGGGCTTGTTCCAGTTGGGCTTCATTCAGGTCGACAACGCAAACAATCACGATCATCTCGACAAGACGTTTCGTAGAAACAGGTATGGATTAGCTACACAACATGACTTGTCGCGTTACGGCATATTCTGGGGGACAAGACCTATCTTTGTGGCGTTATGGACCAGATCAGACAAAACCAATCCAGGATCCCCAAGCTCTCCAGCAGACAGTGTTTGTTTGATTGCTTCGAAAAGCACGATTGGGTCGTTGTTTACTAAATCTACTGCTACTCTGGGGGTTGGGACTGGGTTTACGCATGAATATGCCTATGTTACATTCAAGGGATGTTCCAAAAATTATCCAGAACCCTTTATCAACAGTATAAGGACCATAAAGACCAAGCTCGAGACTCGCGAAGCGCAGTTCAAAATCGTCAACGATATTATCAGGCAGGTTCGTGATTCCCCGAATCATTCATGTGCTTGCTGTATATATGGAACGCCCGGTTCTGGAAAGAGCACCATTGCTGCTATAGTGGCTGCAGAGCTTCATGGAAGACTTACGGATGCTAATATTTTAGCCTACACCGATTGTTTGGAGGGCTGTTTTAAGACATCGGATCCAAGTATCAGTACACCCATGGTTTTTCGGGTTGACGAGATCGATACTATCGTTGATGATATGTTAAAGCACGTAGTATCGCTGAGCAAGATCGATGTCAGCGATGCTAAGAATTACGAATCAGTATTTGCCAAGGAGAGACTTAGCGAATACTATCCTTTGAAGAAGGACTGGACGGCGTTTTTGGATAGAGTTGCTGAAGGCTTTTACCCCAACACGGTCTTCATCTTCACCACCAATCGCGACATTGCAGAGTACGATGAGAAGGATCCTGCCTTGTTTCGCAATGGCCGCTTTGTCATTCGCACATGTCTGAACTGAACGACCTTGGAACATAAAAAATTGCGAAAGAAGCTCTTTCTTTGCAAAGCTAAAAGCTGGGGTTCTTAATATCGCTTTTTTTTTGAGAATATGTGAAGAACAGTCCGCCTCATTTTCAGAGAACAAACAGTCAACAAATCACACAATCATCTTTAGGCCACCGTTTGACGCTGATGATGCAATCCGCCGTTTGGTCGCGGGAAGCGGTGCATTTGTTACAGTAAGAATACTCGTAGTAACCTTGCTCGTTGTCTGCCTTGAAGCGCCATAGCCAAGAATGACTGTAGCGTGACCAGTGATGGCACCAGTCGCAGAGACAGGCGCTGCAGCTCACAACAGCTTGAACAGCATCACCCTCCTCCCCCACATGCATTTTACAGTCCTCATCGTCAGACTCCCAGTCGCTCTCGTCGGTATTGGGGTAGACAACGTCTGCAGGATACTGGCTCATTTTGTTATTATATGATTACGTAATGAGAGTTGAGCAACCGATTTTTTAGATGACTCAAATCACATGATATTTGGCTCAACTCTAAAAAGGACGTCCGTGACGTGTTTTGTATATACTATGCCCAAATCGGGTAAAATTACCCAAATCCGGGCATGTTTGGGTTATTTTTAGGACCTTGGGAAGTCCGGACTTTGAGGACATTATACGATCCGGATCGGACAATATACGTCATGACTTGCCAAGCGCTTACGTCATGAGAGTTGAGCACCCTGTTTCACAGACGACTCAAATATTTTTGTAGACAGCTCAACTCTATAAAGGACGTCCGTGACGTATTTTGTATAATCCTTGCCCAAATATGGCTAATTTGCCCAAATCCGGGCATGTTTGGGTTATTTTTAGGACCTTGGGAAGTCCGGACTTTGAGGACATTATACGATCCAGATCGGACAATATACGTCAGGACTTGCATAGGGAGGACTCTACTTTTTCTTCTTCAAAAACATGCCAGCCAGACATGAACAGACCTTCTTCTCTTCTGCTGTGACATACTGACCGACCTCCTCAATGAGCTGCGGGCCCAGAATCCTCTCCGCGTCTGTGATGACTTTGGTGATTTTGGCGACGTCTTTTGCTACATTAGGGTCCGCCTCTATGGACTGGACAATAAGAAGCGCTATCTGTTGAGCTATGGCGATGTTAGCCATGATATTTGTATTGAAAATGAGGCATATATTATTTGAATTTTTCGACAATGCGGTTTAGAATGCAGACGATTCTAATAAGTTCGGCGTTGTCCGTCTTGCCCACATCGAACGGTATCGCTTTGATAGCCTCGGAGTTCCTATCCAATTTTATCCTATCAGCCGAGTCGTCTACAAATACGACATGATCGTCCGGTGCAACCATCGTTTTCCTTAGAATGGCTATATCTTTTATGGGATGGCATCCCTCAAAGAAATGACAGTCATCTCCATGAAAGTAGTGGTGCATTTCCAAACCAAAGGTTTCTGCAATGTAGCGTTCTATGGGTTCAGCGTTAACCTTTTTGCGCCCTGTCCATATCGCGACCTTGATTGAATAAGGGTTTTGCGACACGAGGTTGGCCAAGTAGTTGCAGAACTCTATCATGTGCGGTCTCATATAGACCTTTTGGCCTGACGGGATGACAAGGTCGTGTTTGATCCCCTTTGGTGCTGCGACGCTCTTTTTATGAACATCAGCCAAAACGCCATTGATGTCTAAAACGATGATAAGCCCCATGATGGAGAGGGGGTTTCTTTTTTTTTTTTGACAGAAACAGAATAGTTGATTCTGTTATTTTTATTTTTGGATCAGAGTACGTGGCCGCCTCCACCGTGTCCTCCTCCTCCATGCTGTTGGTGATGTCCTCCTCCTCCTGAATGGCCACCACCACCACCACTATAACCGCCCCCTCCAACCCAAACTGGATGGTCCGACCAAGCCCAAGGTCGAACCCATGCGCTCGGGCCCTTCTTTACTATCGTGGTGATCTTGTCCGAGCCCTTCCCTGTTACTGCAACAACAATAAGAGCCGTGGCTGCAATGAGTGCCAGTCCTGCTATAACCAAACCAACCGTCTTGCCGTCTGACATTTTTTGTTAAGTGTAAACGTATATTTTTTCATTTTTGCCAATGATGAAAAATGTAGAGTAAGGAAAACACCCCCACATGAACAAAACTGCGATTATTGTAGGTTCCGTCGTTATCGTTGCGGCTGTTGGATTGGGCATTGGAGTTGCCATGTACCAAAGGAAACCCCCTGTTGTCCCGCCCACCAAGGATACTGCTGTCGTTCAGCAGCAGACAGGAGGGGCGGTATCAACAAGTTGGGGGACGCCTCGTGCAGTCGGAGGGGTCAAGGACAGTCTGGGTCTCGCCGTCTACCCTGAGATGTACGAACTTGGCCGTCTGGACAAGCAGGATGCCTGCGCTTGGCAGGGTTGTATAGGAATGCTCGATGCTAATGGAATGTGCACAGGTTGCCCAGACATGTAGAAAACCATAAAATCTATTCTTGTTCAATTCAGACCTCGTATTTCTGTACAACCCATTCAAACCCCAATTTAGCTAGACCCCTGTGTCCATTTTGAGCGGCAGCCTCCATCATGTTTCTGAAGGCTACTGCCCCCCATGTTTTTGCGAGACAGCATATTTCTGTATGGCCTCCACGTGCAGCACTAACAAGCATACCATCGAGGTTGAGTGCGCCATTCTCTTTGGCGATGTGGCATATCGCTTCATGTCCTCCCCTCGCGGCTGCCCTCAAAGCCTCGTCCCATCCGGCAACCGAGACTTGCCAGTCCCGAGCAGCTACACGGCATATTTCAACTTGACCCTCTGCAGCGGCGCGCCATAACACTTTGTCGCAGTCGGCTCCCCAAGCAATGGCAATATTGCACCATGGTATGTCATTTTTCTGAACAGACACCCAGAGCAGTCCCTCGAGGGTTGGTGAGGGCGTTGGGATAGTCTGGTAAATATCGCGGCATGTATGCCTGAGCTTTGCCAACGAGCAGGGGTCGTTCAGGTACGAAAGGATATGCAGCCATATATGTGTGTTGTTGAAGACTAGAGAGAGACTGCTATCTTCCATTATTGTTATTTGTTAAAAAATGATGACGAATGTTGGATCTTAGACCCCACTATCAACAATGACCTTTTTCTTCTTCTTCTTCTTGGGTTCTTCTTCGCCAGGAGCGCCAGGCTCTGGTTCTTTGCGCTTTGTGGCAGCCCTCTTTGTCTTTCTAGAGAGCTTCCATACGTGCTTTGTCCCTCCGCATTTGGAAATTGCGTCATATAAAGTCATTGGGTCCGTGACACCCTTGTCGACTAGCTCCTGAATCGTGGCCTTGACACACTCTGCGCTGGGCCTTATCTTCAAATCCTTCTCAACAAGCTCAATGAACTGGGACCCCTTCTTGACTCCCAGTCTCTCTATTTCGGCTTCGCGCATGTAGTCGATGATCTGGTCGCGACATTCATACATTGCCTTACGGGTTTCCTTCATCTCAAGTCTGGCCTTTTTTAGCCCGTCATCCAGTCTCACAAACTCCTTGACGTTGGTCTTGACTTTTTGTGGTGCCGCTACTGGTACTGGTGTTGTCATATTGAGAATTTTTACTTATACATCATTTTTCAAAAAAAACATGTCCAATTGGACGGGCTGCGAAGTTGTATGCACAGGCTGTTCCTTTTTGTGTTACACATGGGAAGGAAGTACCTGCCATCACTGTGGAAAATTCATATGTAAGAACTGCATAATGGTCTCTAAAACTGTGCGCTACATTGGCGATGATGTAGTATGCACTCAATGTCTCAAAACGCACCCTGAAATTGAATTAACTGAAGAGTTTGATCGTTTTGGCTTTTACATAAAGTAGGCACTCTTCACCTTGGACCATACAGTGCTACGACGACCCGAGTTTGCAGCAGCCGGATTGCCGTACTGGCCAGTCATGGGGGGCTGTGAAACAGGGTTGGGCTTCTTGAACTGGGGTGCACATGTGCCACAAGTAGCCGTCGGGTTGGTCATCTCGGTCGGATAGGAGAACGATGCCCACGAGACCTCACTTGCACCCTCTGGGGGCTCCCCCGAGATCATGCCAAAGGCAGCCTCTCCTCGTGTGTCGCCGACAATGTTGTTACGGGTTGTGTAGTGGAACGAAGTAGGCCCAAAGACATCGGCGCCAACCATCGAAACTGCAGACGGTTTGGCGGGTGTGATTTCCATATCATAGGGGTCATCGAAAGAGCGGCGAACGGAGGCCGCAAGAGTGTCAGGAGCAAATCGCGCCATAATGGAGGTATTGTATGCCTTTGTCCAATCAGCCCCACCACTGATCCCGCCAAAGTCTTCAAACCCTACAACGCCGCCTGCTCCTGGAGGCATATAACCGGCTTGAACCGGTCCGGCTCTTGAGACATACTCTGTCATGAGTTATTTTTCAAAGTTGCGGAGGATTGTTACGAGAAGAATGTTATTTTTTTCCTCGATAGAGAAGGAAATGGAGAAAGGTTAGGGGGTCAATAGACGACAGAGCACACTGGAGCAGCCCCGTCCATTCCAGCGGCGTCGCTTGGTGGCTCCACAACGATCTGGAAAAGATTGATACGAACACTGAATTTCCACAGCTTGCCAAGCTTCTTCCTGTAGATCCACGGTATGTGGATCACAGCAGTGCCCGCACTACCCGCAGTAACCTCGGCGGCCAGCATGGTGGGCAGCGGCGGCTTCTCCATGTAGCGGAATATCTCAGTACGCCCTGGACCTGCGACAGTCACGGTGCACTTGATGCTCGGTGGATACTGTTCGCCCTTGCTGCCGATGCCGACGAACATGATAGGCGAGAAGTTGTCCGTGATGGCCTCGACGGTGTTGGGATTGGGGGAATTCCATTCCTTCTCGATGATAACCTCAATGCAGCGATTCTGAATTGCGTCGATCAACTGATGTACATCCATCATGAGCGGATTCGACTCGTATTCACGGCCGGTGCTGAGCAACGTCGTTGTCTTGCCATCGGGCCAGGTAGTAATCCCAGTGGGCAGATGCATTCCGTTTGGCGTGTTGATCATGAAAGGCTTGGTCGCGGCACGCATCCCACCTGTGGCGGCGTCGATGGACTGGTAGACATAGGACATAAACAAGATCTGTCCGCCACCCTCCTTTGACGCCTGGGGGTCCTTGGCAAAGGCGATGAGCTTCTTGTCGAACGTCTTGTACTGGTCCGGATAGAGGATGTGAGGGCTCCGACGTATCTCCTGCACGACTTGCGACGGTGCAACTGGAGGAGCAGCCGCAGCAGCATCGTCGCCAAAAAGGTCGATGAGTGGTACTGCCGCCGCTGCAGGAGCATCGTCGTCTGGTGCCTTGTTGATCTTCTTGCTTGGTTCGGCAACCGCAGCTTCCTCCGACGTTTCCTCTCTGGACCGCTTTTTGCTCGTTGCAGCAACCTGAACTTGAACGGACCCCTGCAGTTCGGTGGTGTCCATTGCGACATCGCGATCCGCCGCCGCTGCGGCCGACGACTTTTTTATTGCCTTGCTCATTTTTGGAGTTGTTTCTTAAAAAAATAACGGTATATTTACGTCACATTCAGAGGAGGAAGGAGATGTGACGTGGTTTCTATAACAAGCAAAGAGGTTTTTTTTTAATAGCCGGCAGGCTTCTTGACAAAGGCCCATCTGTCCTTACCGCAACCACTGCAGGGACCACGAATCGCAAAGGTCTTTCGCGCTAGGAAGCACACCAACTGAGACTTATCAGCCACCAAAGCCATCTTCTGTCCCTTTTCCTTTTGGCAAGACTTGCAGAGCGCTACACGCATATCCTCTGGGATCATGTCGAGGTTGTCTGCAATGACCTTGTAGGTCTTCTTCTTTTCCTGGTGCTTCTCAGCCGTCTTCTTAGGGTGTTTGTGTTCGTGAGGCATTAAATGCAAAAAAACAAAAAAGGGGGGTTGTTGAGTATAAACGGCCTATATAATTTTGACCCCTCAATCGTCAAAGACGTAAAAAAAATGCAAGCTGACTGCGAATACGAGATGGGAGCGTCTGACGGTGCTGTTTGTGCCTGGGCGCCCGGTATTTGCAAAAGTTGGTGTAGAGCAAACGCCGCAGCCTGGGCACCCACAGCAGTGGCTGTTTTCGACGAGATCAATGCCGGCACTTTTGCGGGCTTTGCTATACACATTGATGTCTTGTCGATCCCGTATATTCGGCATATGATAACTCTGGATGAGCATGTTGCCGATATGCACGTTGAGACAATGGAGGCTCTTGGCATAGATGGCATTTTCGGGACTGGGGTTGTTTTGGGAAAACGACGCGACGATCTCCAGAGAGGAGTAAAATGCTCTTTGAATGTCGCCGGCCTATGGAAGACAATCCTAATTACAGCAGACAGCGTTGTCGAGCCGCCAAAGCCTGTGTTGGACGCATGGCGAGACTGGCTTGAAATCCCGACGTCAAAGGATAGGTGGGAGGTCAAGTCACTGCACATAGGCACAACTCCATCAGGCCAATACATTCTCGTCAACAGCGATGATAGACGTAGCATACCTCAAACTCGAGATCAGGCTATCGAGGCAGTTGCAAAGACCATGTCTGATGATTTACGTAATGTCCGCATGGCCGAGTCCCGATTGAGTTATATCTTTGTTTGCAAGACCAATCTGTGGGCATTCCCCAAACGCCGAGCCCTCGCCTCCTTGTTAACCCTTGTGTCAAAGGAGAACTCTGAGCTGTTGCAAAGGGTCTGTGTCTCTAACGATGTGGTCTCTTATGTATTCCAACCCATGGGGCCTCATACCTCGCCACATCTAGGCAACATTCACGTTTCGCTCAAACGACCTCCGCCAAACGGATCACCTGAGATCACTTGGGGGTCTGCCATGTATGCTCAGATCACTATAAATCTCAACCCCAAACTAGAGTTTTACCCTATTGAAATACAAGTTGCCACTTGTTGGTAAATTTACTTTACTTCTTCATTGCAAAGTAGACTAGGGTGCCTAGAGCGGCAACTCCGACGGCGACACCGCCGACAATGAGTCCTGTCTTCATGCTATCATTCATGCTGCTCGTTGTTGGCGCTGTTGACTCGACAACAACAGTGCTATCACGTCTTCTTGGCCAGAATGGCATGCCGCCTCCATAGTGATATGTCGTCCACCCCCCACCATGACCCCCGTGATGATGATCGTTATGGCCCCACACCATTGTTTGTTTGATCAAAAAAAAAGGATAGGAAATATTTCTGTGTAGTATAACAATAATATTTTTTAAAGTCTCCATGTCGGTAGACGACGATGTGAGGATCTTTAGTCCCGGAGATCATGCGTACGACCGTCTCCCATACGGCATCACTAGATTTGACTCGCGACTGAAATTGTTGGACTTTCAAAAGTTTCGAGACTTTTACATAAATGTAGTAAACACATGTGGGACCGGCGGAACAAGCAAACAACCCCCCGAATTCCAATGGTACAGCAAGGGAATGGATAGAGTACGTAATAATCCAATATCAAAACAACCACTTCGGTTCATACCGGAAATGCGCGCCATATTTCCTTTAAAGTGCTCGCGGATCCCAATGACTTTGCATACCTTTGACATTGGAAAGCCTATCACTATAATATCGCGTTCGACAGGAATCTTTGATTGTATTGTTTGGTCTGGACAAACGTCACACTCGGCCTCTTTAGAACTTAGTTTCCGTAGTTCCAACCTAGAGGGTCTTGATGGTATTAAAGAAGTGGCAGGTTTTGCCTCTTGGGATGTCATACTGGCCCTTTATGCCGCAGAGAAACATATTGGCCCCAAAGTGCTTTCTTTCTGGTTGAGCCATGCTATACACATTGACACGAATATGAGACCAAGTTCCTATCAGCTTTTGAGTATTATCTACTCAAAGTTTGATACGACATTGGATGTGTATGTTCGCGAATACATTAGAGCTGTTGCGAAACAGATTGTATCCCCCAATGACGCATCTGTCTTTATCGAAAACTTGATTTTTGGGCTCTCTGGATCAATGGCTGATGTGGTTAAACAATCAACCATAGACAAGGTCTACATGATCGCATGTGATGCCTCGGACTATGTGTTGTACAACGACCAGACCGTGGGCATCCCGAGAAAAGTAGGGGTGCGTGGATGGACCACTGATCGCATTATTACGATAGGACAATTTGATACGAGTTCCACACCTTATAGAGCACAGGGCACGACTGCCGAGATTAAAAACCCCGGCAAGATCAGTATGTTGGAGACCTTGACGGCTCGAGTCAAGGCAGGACGTTTTCCCCCAAATCAGGTCATGCAACACTATGCCTATCAGCTCTTTGTGATGGTCTTGCTGAACGAGATCATTGATGTTATGGAAATTGTGCGTGGCGAGCTATTGACTGGAGTGTTCCATGGCGATCGTGAAGGCCAGCAGAGTCTGAAAAGCTATGATAATTTTGTTGATCGTGAAACCGAAGTCCTAGAAGGATTGTTGGCCGACAGAACAAGCCCTATAGAGTATGTCAACAATGAACTTGTCTAAGTTTGTTTTTTCTTCTCTTTCCATATCATGTATGCAACAGCAAAAATGATGAGCGGTACGACAATGTGATAGGGCTTCACAGAGACGCCTAGCTTTTCACTGAAAACATCGCCACTACAGGCCATTGATTCTGGAAATGCGCCGTTCCCGTTATGCGGTGCCCTATTGGCGCTGTGGATAATTGGCGTAGCGCCGCAGGCGTATTCCTCAATGCTGCAGACGTTAGACCCCATCTTAAAGTAGAAAAAGTCGACACCGGCACATCTTTTATGCTGGGACGGCCATTCCTTGTTCCACGAGTTTCGGCACACCCAGTAGGACGTATTTGATGCCGGATCCTTGCCCCAGCCAATGATCTCGACGGCATGGCCACCTTCGCCCGACGTGTCAGCATCGGGGCTGGGCTCATATATAGTGAGACCGTCGTAGTCGATAAATTCATTCAAGCACGTAAAAGTGCAGAGTATCGGCCCTTCATTATAGATATGGCTCTTCATGTTATCAATGTTGCGCTTGTTGGCCTCGTCGCCAGGCTGACTGATAGGCTCGGATATCATGAAAGCAGATTTGCAAGAAACACTATAGCCCTTTCGTGCATCGACGACAGTGCACATCTTGGGATCAGTGTCGCCCCCGTTGTACTGTCTGGGATATTCGTCCCTAGCCATCAAATTGATTGGCTTTGATTGAATACTGGCTATTGCAGTGTAGGGATCGTTGCCCTGGCATCCAGTGCTCTCGACACCGTTCATGTATTCGCCGCATTCCATGATTTGGCGTGTGCTGAGACATGTCTTGGTTCTGCCTCCTGTCATCAATGCAACCCTATCGGCCAGCATATGGGCAAGGGAAAATGCCCAACATGCACCGCAGCCACCCTGGTCCATCTGTTCACTCAGATCAGTAGCGGCATAACAAAAGTTCTCTGGCAGCTTCATTGTCGACTTTAGTATGCGGAGTGGCAGGCCAGACTTGCCGGTAGTTGTCGCCTTCACAGGAGGCATAGTGAACTTGGTCTTTGGATACTTCATGCCCGGACTGCGCAACTTTGGGCCACCGGGATAGGCTTGCAGCCTCAGTGGGTTGTGCACCATGAGCGGTTGGTGGACTGTCGTGTAAATCGTTTTGTTGGGGTTGATAGCAGAGTTGACCTGCGAGAGCGCTCCGCCGACTGGGAGGTTCCGATCTATTGTCGCTGCTGAAGCACTGCTTCCTGCTATCCTTGACCACTGATCTGCCTTTGGCTCCCAAAATTCATCGTCTGCCATTTTTTCCTCGAGTGTTTTTGGTTAATCGTTGACAATGATTTTTTTGATATTACAGCAATGCCATTGTGCGCAATTGTGCTTTACAGGGGGTTTTCTTGCCCTTGCCTATCATGTTGAAACGTAGTTGAGAAATCCCGGGCTGCACAGCACCACAAGATGCTGCATCGCCGTAGGTAGGAGGTACTATGTGACGGTATTTTAGCGCTAATCCGAAATCACGGGTCGTTGCCGTTTGTGGATTCGGAATGCCAAAGGTTGCTGGACATTGTTTCGCATTAAGGACTGCCTGTATGAGCTCTGCCTTTCTCAACCTCTTTGTCCCTTTTGTGACCAGAGGTCCCGAAGGGATGAGAATGTGGTTTTTGCGCATAAAGTTTTGAATCTGCTTCATAGTCATTGTTGCGAGATCGGCATACTCGACAACACAAGCATCTATGGGGTTCCCTACAGGCCGTCTAATGGGTGTTGTTCTGTCAAACAGACCACTATGACATATTGCATCATACTGGCCCATCAGAGCCTTTTCAGCACAGCGTTCCTTCTTTGTGGCATAGCACCTATAGGGCAGACCCTTGCTTGTCTTACGTCTACTGCATTTGGTCTTGCGTTCTTTTCCTGACTGACGTGTCATAACTTCTTTTTTTTTCTTTAAAAAATAAAAAAAAGGAAGGATGGAGGGAGGAGATTCCTTGGCACAAACACAACAATATTTGGCAGAACATGCAAGATATATTGTAGGGGTTGGGTTGATGCTCGCCGACGACTTTTTGACCCATTTGGGGAGGGAAAAGTTGGCGAAAATTAATACAAAGGCAGCCTACATCGTGAGGATCATGAAGCCCATGCCGGCTTGGTTCTTCCTCTACGGAATTGGGGTTTGTTTAATCCCAGAAGGAGGATGTTCCAAGTTAAGGTATCCGACAAAGACCTTTGCTGAGCATTGGGCCCTATCGAACATGATCACCGAGCTCGATCCGGAAAACAAGTACAAATTGCGTACAGAGTATATGTTGATCGACCTTGCTGTTACACAAGGCCGTATTGTTCAGATCCCAACGGATGAAGAAGTTGTCATACTTCATCTCGCCGTACAGGACATGAACATTGTAAAACCCTTGACGACCAGAAAGTCGCTCTACCAGATACACGAAGCCGCTAAGAAGAAGCCGGTTGCGAATGAGACAAAAATGCGTCGTGGGCTTCGTATGTTGGACAGACGCCGTTACAGCGAGGCGGGTCTGGTCCCCCCGCCGTCGCGGTTTGCTGATTTGAAGAAGATCAAGATTGCCGTTGAGAAAAAGTCACATTTGGATCCCAGCATCGACGAGTCTGGAGACGAGATGGCTAGGGAACGAGAAGACGACAACTCCATTGTGAGATGGAGGGGGGAAAAGGATTTGCTCAGCAAGATACTAAGCGAGATGAAAGCTCCACCAGTCAAGGTCAAACTCGAGCCCCCTCCTAATACGCTGCCGCCAACGGCTGAAGACGACGAGGACGAGGACTTATTTGGTGAGGCTGCGGGGTCCGAGGACGAGATGAGCGAAGACACTGGGGATCCTTATTATTGCCCATCGCCAAAGAAAGCTTCGAGGAAAAAGCCAAAGCCGATGAGCTTACAAGCAGTGATGAGATCGATGCGAGGGCGGAGCCGAAAACTACACCGGCGGCAATTGGATACAGACCTTCCATCTTTAGGCAGCGGAGGAGGAGGTGGAGGCGACGATATGGAGGATTGAATATAAGGCGTTTATTTTTTTACAACAGAGGTGATGAATAGTGTCGTTCATTCTTTCACAGATAAGCCTCGTCAAACCACAACAACATATGGACTTGGGAACCCTCGTTCCAGACAATAAGTAGATTGTTGTACTTTTCGGGCATATCCGGTATAGCAAAGTGTATTTGTCGTGTTGCGTTGGCACATTGCGACGGTATGTGCACCCAGTATTCGGAACAGCCCTTCTTATACAACTTTACGATGCCTCGAGGATGTGCATTTAATGGAAGTGATATGCAGTCTATCTGGCCGTGTAGTTTGCAATGGAATGCGTTGTATGTGCTCACCACATCCATTCTTTTGTTTATGTTTTTATATGTCGTGACGTCAACTCTCCATATTTGATGGATCATTTGTGATTTTTACATTACAAACGATAGTACAGTAATATCATCTGTAGAGCCGCGATCCTTGGCCATTTTGACCAAATCCCTTGCATCACCGCGAGCCGCCTCGAGTTCTGTCCGTATGGTTGTGTACCAGGCACGAGATTGTGCCTTGTGGCGAATACCGTCGAGATAGCCATCAGAGGTCACGAGAAACCTCAGTTTTCCACCTCGATCAGTCTGCCAAAATCTCGAAACTTGGGGATATACGCGCACTATGGGGTTTACGCGTTTCAAGTCAAAATCTCCCAAAGTGCTATAGAGTTGTAGCCCGCCACCATACACGTCGTCTGGGAACAGCATGTATCTCGTACCCGTGTCTTCTGTCGGTTTGCCAATATATGCTTTATGTGTGCGCCACGCCGCATCATCGATCTTGCTTATGATAGAGGGCGGCGCATTTGATGCATTTTGAAGTTGCAGCGAAGTTGCTCTATCATCTCTATCGTAGAACGCAGTCACAAGACTGTCCCCCACAGAGAACATGTAACCAGACTTGGTCTCACTATCTAGAATGACGCCGGCAGCTGTGCAGCCTGAAGAGTCGGAATATTCGCGAAGATCTTCGCCAACTTGAGCGTCCATATCAGCCAGAGCATGTTGGATTGCTACAGTGGCAGGCTTGGTGTCAGACATGTCCAACATGTAGGATAAGATCATCTGAGGCAGACGTGCTATCACGTACCTAGAGATCTTCTCTCCATGATCGCCGTGTCCGTCGCAGACAAGGTAGGCATGAACTCTTCCTCTTTCTAAAACGATATAAGAGTCCTGATTTACACGATGCCCCTTGCCTATAGCGGTGGCATGTTTTGCAGACATTTTTTTTGTTTTTTACTGGATGTAACACCTATGTTTATTTTTCAGTTCCAAAAGCCGTAATAGCAATAGATCCGATTTCGAATCTCTGGAATGAATTGTGCAAAAAAACGGCATTCCTTCAGAGGATCGTGGAGAGGCAGAGGATACCGCGGACAGCCAAACCACGCCAAGTCCTGGAAGGTAATGGTGCCATAGAAGACCGACGTCTCGAGGGATATGCCCTTTGCATAGACCGTGGCTGTGTGGTCATGACAGGCTTTCTGGATATGACGTCGCACATCGGACCACCGTTCGAAAATACGGGGGTTGCTATGTACCGGCTCGTCTCCGGTGATGCGTTTATAGGCGTTGACAGACTGCTGGACTGTTTCTAAATCAACGCCGTACATTCGCGAAAGCTCTTCCCCTGTGTGTGGTTGATAGATCATGTGCTTTTCGGCCCAAACCTCTGCCCCGTCGATGCTGTAAAGTACAAAGGCGACTTGTTCCACGATGTTGATTACCTTACCGAGTATGAGAGCCTCAACATCGATGACGGCGTAGTAGACTTTACCTCCCAACAAAGGTAGTTCTGTTTTTCTTCCGCCTAAAATTGGAGGCGGTATATCCATTTTTTCATATTAATAAAGTAAATATACTTTTTACGCGTAACGTGAGCGCCTCTTTCTCATTAGTGGCGACTCATCACCATCACCATAGTCTGGCACATAAAAAGTGTGAAAATGATCTGATAGCCATCTACCCATGTGCCGATTGAAGCCCAATGCTATGGCCAATGTGAAAAAGGCGCCAAATAGGCCTGTTATGCTACATATAACTGCCAGTACTATAGCCCAGTCCTCCTTTTGCATTTTTTTTTTCTTTATGAACTTGAACCTACAAGAATTGTGTAAGATCAAGGTAATAATTTTTTTTATTGCCAAAAAGATGGGGTCCTGCGACCAGTATATTGGATGCACCGATGAACCTGGGACAAGACACACTAAAACCTCCCTTGTCCATTCGGAAGCGTTTATTAGACAGCTTTCCCATCTAGCTGTTGATAGGTCGGCAGGTCGGTTGGCTGATGCGCCTGTAGTGCCTCCAGAATCCTTTGACGGTAGGGTCGTTTGGAGAGACTTTATTTACCCTGTGCGTGACCAAGGCAGCTGTGGTGCCTGTTGGGCTTTTGCCACTGCGGACTGCCTCTCAATTCGTCTTGCTATAGCAACAATGGGCCATCACAAACCTCGGCTTTCTCCTGCTCAAATGGTGTTTTGCAACCTCGGCAGTGAGACTGAGGCTGAATTGGCGTTATCCCGAGCTAGGCAGGGCATACCATACGACTACACCCCTGCTAACCTTCGCGCATCAGAGCGTGACTTGCAAAAACAAGAAGTTGCTCTAGTGGGCTGCCAAGGTGAGACATTGATCGGGGCCTGGCAGTATGCTTTTCGTTTCGGACTTACAGAGGAGGGATGTGTCCCTTACACCGGCGGTTACGAGTTGGGCGCTGACTTGCGCAGTTTCAGTAGCAATGATGATCTCCCTGCTTGCTCAGATATCCTCGGCAGCAGTTATGATGTATGCCCAACGTCTGGCTTGCCATCACAGCGCCACCGCTGCAACTCCTACTACTATGTCCCCGGCGCACCGCTGCATTACCAAAATCCAGACCAGCCTGATATTCCTTCTGGCAGCAATGCCCCAGAGGTCGCCACAGGTCTCGACATTACCGGCATTCAGGAAGAGACTACATTGGCTGATATTTATGCCAACAGGGATGCCACAGGTGTAGGCCCTGACGAGGAGGCTGGAACAGAGTATAATCTACGTCGTGAGATCTACCATTGGGGTCCCATAACAAGCGGCTTCACGGTGCATGATGACTTTCAGGAATGGAATGGTAAAACCGGGGTTTACAGATGGGACCATACATCGGCGGAAACTGGAGGTCATGCTGTTGTCATTGTGGGCTGGGGCAAGGACAAACAAACAGGCGTCGACTACTGGATTGTAAGAAATTCATGGGGTCCTGCTTGGGGCGACAATGGATACTTTAAGATAGCGCGGGGCGTTAATGAATGCGGTATAGAGGAGAACGTAGTCGTTGGGTTCCCATACCTCTACGGCTTTCGCCTCTACTGCGAACGCCCCCTACTTTCTGTTGACGACGACCTCCGCCTTCGTTCCATATGGTCCATTTTATCTTCAGGATACAAGGTAACGACAGCAGAAAGGGTTCTTGATGGCCGCCTTTCGCCTACAACCGTCGATATAGATAAACAACAATACGACTCGGATTGGTGGCCCAACTTGAGCACCTATATCGCTGG
>JARLHW010000082.1 GCA_031292075.1 Desulfosporosinus sp. | reverse complement strand
TTTAAATAATCTCGAACGTCCTTGACATAGGCATCAGCGACTTCCGAGATATGTACGAGTCCGGTTACTCTATCCGGCAATTCAATAAATGCTCCGAAGTTCGTGATCCCTGTCACGACCCCTTCAACAATACTGCCAACGTCAATGGCCATACGAAGTAAACTCCTCCTTGTGATGATCTATCTATACCTACTCTATATTATATGCAGTACATTTCATGCCTGTCAAGGTTAAGAAGACCAAAGTGGGGTACTAATTCTTGGGAGAGATGAGAATTTCACCATGTTTTACGAGTCCTAACTGCTCCCGGGCCAATTTTTCGATGTAACTTGGCGTATTTAACTGAGCAATTTCATCGTGAAGTTGTCCTTCCTGCTGAAGCAGAGTTACCTTTTCTTGATTTAATTGGGTCAATTGTCCTTCAACTTGAGAACGGAGTTTCCATATTTGCCATGCCGAGCTGCCAACCACCGCGAGCGTAAAACATAGAACAAAGACAGAACCACGACGAAGTCGAACCCTTCTCCCATTTTTGATCTTAACCTTCTGATGAGCTCTCTTCATCTGATTCTTCTCCTCCTAAACCAAGTTCCCCACCTGGAATAATGCAGACAATCTCATAACCTTTACCTCTGGCCCGAGTTAAGAGAGTTGCCACTGAACTTTGACTGACATGGAGTTGTTTGGCAATGTTTTCAAGAGATTTTCCGCTTTCTTTAAGAATCACCGCTTGGCGTTCCCTAAAGCTTAGCTTTTCCAAGCCCCTAATTTCAAGTTGCACAGCGGCACGCCCTTGCTGAATGTTATACACAAAGTGTGGATAGTTTGTGGACAGATCACTTACATTCCATGGACATATGAGAGGATAACTCCATTATAGCCACTCCCCAGTAGGGAATCAATCCCTCTGGAAAATTTTACCCATTAATTTTAGGTGGTAAAAGGTGATTCCACCATTCTCTAACCCTCCTTTTGATACTAGAAATCGGCTCAAAGAGGATAACTTCTCCGATCCGGTAAAGAAGCAGACTGAACCAGTGCAATATTGCATAGGGCGGTCGCATGATTAGAACCAGCCCTTTAACTGGAATTTTAAACCCCATGCAGATAAGATCTGCCAAATACTTCAGTATCCGATAAAATCCAAAATAACAGCGTGTCGAAAAACGACTAAATAATCTTAGATATAGGACTAGGCCTAGCAAACTTCCCCAAATAATATAAAAACGAAAGGCTAGCGCATTTGCTCTTTCAAAAAAACGAAAAAGAATAAACAACGCAACTAAAGAAAAGAGAACGTCTCCAACAAAGGTCAAAACCTGTCCTAAGTCTTGCCAATGTCGAAATGTGCGATAAAAATCAAAAACCAATCCTACTGCCGCCCCTGCCACAATCACCCAAAAAAATGTCACGAATTCTGAAATTGTTCTTCCTCCTTTCTGCTGAATATGGAGGCTTTTTTAACGGAAAATTCTATTCAACAATCCCTGACGATAACCGGCGCTCGTATTTCGATGATAGATTAAAGCATCGACCTGACCTTGAAGATCAACTAACCCCTCCTCAAGATTAAGCAATTTGATGCCTAACAAGTCCCCTTTAATACTCAATATCCCAAGTTCAGTTTCAAGAACAATTTCCTTGGGGTCAAAGGACTGAACCTTTTGTACTCCTGTCAACG
>JARLHW010000081.1 GCA_031292075.1 Desulfosporosinus sp. | reverse complement strand
GTGCAACAGCAATAAAACTTCAAATTCTTGGTCGAGCTTGTTCCGTTTGAGCACACAGTCGAAAAGCTTCTGCACATTTATAACATCTGTGTTGGCGAGCACTGGCAGCCATTTGCTGCCCCCATAGAATTCGTAGTTTACCAATACATCCCGGTCAATGATCTGAAAAATGCGGATCATGCGGTCGCTGTCGTCGTTTTCAGCCAGTAATGACAGAATATGGTGGGACAAGTTACCTACGTGTTCGACAAAGTACTGGCAAACCTCGTCGAACAGCGCAACAACAGTCCCATATTTTGTACCCCCGTAAACCATAGACCGCACACCGCCATACGCTGCCAACGTAGCTACTTGTGTAGCTACGTTGCCCTCTGCATAAGCCCAAGAGTCTGTTCGATATGCCTCTGGAATAAATGGAAGGTTATTGGATTCGCCAATCGAAACAGCTCCACAAACAACGGCGCGACGATATTCACTCCATTCGCCATAGCAAGATTCGCCCCATGCGATAAAACCCTCTATGTACGCGGCATTATGAGTCCATCCAGCAGCTTCGCAAAATTGAAGTATGGTGGTATAGTATATATCAGGGTCATAATGGCGCTTCAAAAACCATTGCGTTGCAACATCAAGATCCTCAAACTCGGCGATATGAAATTGCAGGCCATTCTCAATAACATCGAGAAAGCTGCGTTTGGTGAATGCAGTGAATTTCTGGCCCAATATAGCATCACATATCTCCTTGATGCCTTTGGAAACAACGCGCATGCGAATAACCAAGAGCAATGGAGAGTTTTCAAGAAAGAACTTGATTGCCATGTCCATTTTTTTTTGTTATGAATAGTGCCCTATATAATGACACATATATAATGACGTCAAACATTTCATTTTTGTAAACATGTCTGCAACTTCTAGGTGTTACACGTACACTGTTATTGGATTGATCTCTGTTTTGCTGGCAGTATTTAGCATTGCGGGGCTCTCCATTGGCATTGTGGGAACAGTTGATCACGACATAATGATGATGGCTGTCGGATGGTCGATGTTCGTTGTCTTTGGCATAGTGTTCTGCCTCTTCATACCATTCCCCGTCGTTTGCTGCCATCACGTGATATACGATGAAAAGTTGCCAATATAACACAGCAAAAATATAAAGATGTTGTTGAATAATCAAGTTGTAAAAAAACAAAAATATGTTTTGTGGACAGCCAGGCGAGGGGATACATAACACCAGAGTACTGGGGTTTGCGTTTTGGGACATTGTGATCACTGTCGTCGCGGCGTTACTGATCAAGCGCTTTGTTTTCAGAAAGACCAACTTTCTATTGATACTATTGGGCCTTGTTGCAACAGGAATAGTTGTGCATAAAGCACTAGGGATAGACACAAAACTGAATCACATGATATTCAATATTTGTTAGGCCCTCAAGCCATCAAAAGAGTCAAATCCGAAACAGGGGGTGTTGGGGCAAATCATGTAGTGAAAGCCCATCTTGCAGGAACCCTGGCCCGAAGAGCATGTCCGTTCGTGGCGGGCCTCGCCGCATTTGCAGTCAGCCTTGGTGACTATTGGGCCCCAAGTGCCATTCCCTGCCCCAGGCATACGAACGTAGACGCGAGAGGCTGTTGGGTGCACAGTGTCTTGCGACATTGTACTCATATCAGCGCCGTTGCCGATGATATCGCAGGTCTTGAAAGATGAATCAAACATGTATGCCGAGCACTTATTGCTGGCCTGGCAGAGAGTCCGACAGGCTTCGTCTGATTTGGCTGTGTCTTGGCGAACCCACTGAGGATCGCCAAAGGGCATAAAGCCCGCAGGCATTTCCTCATAGGCATCGCAATAGGTGAAGCTGCCACAGAGTTTCGAAGATGTACCAGGACACTTGCCGGTGCAGTTTCTAGTTTGGCTGGGTGGCGCAGATCCAGCGGGAACACAGCTAGAAGGGCATTCGGACCACGAAGACCACGAAGAAGGCGCAGCCGTGGCGTCACGCTTTATATACAGAGCCCACGCTGGATCTTCTTTAGCGGCGGAATAGGGGTCCTTTGTTGTGTTTACACATTCGCCAGTAGTCTTGTTGAGGCTATACGCTAGGCAGGCGCCATCCGCAGAGCATGCTGCTTCGCAATCGCTCTGTGCTTCTAGCGCCCTAGCGCTTATTGGCACTGCAGTGGCACCGAGCTGGCGATCTGACCATGCCCTATAGGCAATGTATCCACCGAGACCCGCAAGAATCGCAACACCTCCAATAATTACAACTTTTTGCCTGTCCATTTCTTTTTTCTAAAAAAAAAGATAGGGGGTTTGTTGTATACACGTCATGAAAATTTAAATTCCAGACTCTTTGAAAAACAAAAACCCACTAATGGCACTCATACTGATCAAGCCGGACAATACATTCGGGGAGTACGAGTACAAAAAGGGCAAGGACAGTCTGGGGGTGCTCCAACGCCTGGTAAAAGGTAACATATCACTCGTCAACGCCGGGGACAACTTTGTTGGCTACGTCGACGATGAAGGACTGATGAAAGACGACCAAGGACAAAACGAACTTGGCGCCTATGTGCTGAACTTTCTGGGCAACGACTTGAAGGGCTTTGTTGGTGGATTAGTTCGTGGCCCGCTTGTTCTGCTGCGGCCCAACGACCGCCCACTTTCCGATAAACAAACCGCCGCGTTCCTCAAGCTATGCGGCCACATTATGAAACATGGCTACGCGGAAGGCAAGAAGATTCCGGGGACCGCCATTCTCACCAAGACCAAAAAGGGGTTCACCCCGTATTGATGATGACGTAACACAAAGTCAAAAACTCAAAAAAAAAGAGAATGGACAATCTCTCCTGGTATGTGTTACGCGAAATCCTCTATTGGATGCCACACCCCCGAGATCAATCCCATTTGGGGAGGACATGCCGAAACCTTTACAGATTGATATATGATCACGCAGAGGAACTGGCGTTTCACTATTTAGCACATATCGTTCCGGATCCTCTAACTACAGCGTGCAAAATAGGCAGGCCGCTCTATGTCGATATTTGTTTAAGACATCATCTCGACCCCTATCCAGTATGGGCGTTCTTAGCAGCCTGTCAGTACAGACATAGATGGGTTGTCGAACTTCTGCTCAGCAGACCAGAATACAACTACTTTAGGGGTTCGGTCGAACGCGGTTTATGGTATGCGACAACATCAGGAGATATTGAGATTGCCAAGCTCATGATCGAACATGGGGCGGTTATGGTAGGATCGGCTTTAGCGATGCTTGAACTCCGCCCGTTACCCAAAGAAGGTAGAGAGATTAGAGCCTACCTTTCATCGTTAATGGGCCAAACCAATTCGAATGGAGATCGATATTTTTGAAAAAATATACCTCTTTGCTTCAATACTACTCTCTTTTTTTTAAACAAAAACAAACAATGGCAGCACCACCAGACTTTGGAACAGCGGCGGCAGAGTATGCAGCAAGGGCAGGAACCAACCTCGGGGCAAAAGAGAATCGCATCATGGTAATCAGTACCGGCATTGTCGCCCTACTGGGCTTTGCAACCATGGTCTCCGCGGCATACACAGCAGACCACATCAACAAGAGCAAGTGCGACAAGGCGGATCCGAAGATCAAGGATGCATACAAATGGAGCTGGGTCACCGCTGTCATTGCTGGAGTAACAACAGCCGGAATGGCAGCCATCTTGGTGAAGACTGCTATGAACAAACCAAAATAGAAAACCGCCTAAGATTGTTTCATATCTCTCTGTTTGGCTCGTTGTTGTTGCTTGTCCTTTGTGCTTTCAGATTTCGTGCGGTCTTTATCGCTAATGGCCCATTTTGGAACCATGGCAGGATGAGGAGACCATTCTTTGTTGTGGTTGCTATGTTTTTCAATGTAGGGAGTTTTGCTAGGCATTTGTCTATTGTTTTTTTTTGAAAAGTGGGAAGATAATAATACAAATCAAAACTCATCACAAGGAACATTGTGTTTTGCGGCGCATTCGACACAAATCTCTGGATGTAGATACACAATGATTGATGCTCGACGAGAGCGTCCAGCGGGCATAAAGGGCTTGAAGCAAATAGGACATTTGTCGGGGTGTGCAAGACGCCACAGCTCACAGGCTGGACAGCAATAGGGAGCTTCGTATTCGTCAAGCTCGGCGAACATGTCGCCGCAACAGAGACACAAGACAAAATCCTGAACCTCCATTATATATCCCAAGCCCAATATATAAGTAATGACATGTTTCAAATATAGAGCAGCTTGTGACGTGATCAATTTGTTTTTAATTTTTACAATATGGATGAAGCACTCTGTCAAATGAAATGGGAGTATGGTCTGTTCTTGATCAGTATGAATTCGTTGCGCGAATTTCTAAGCGACGACGAAATCAACACCAGACTCCAGTCCTTGGCACAGGATATCCTGATGCGTGAAGTTTTACTGGCTTCTCATGTTCAACCATGGCCTATGAGGCTATGAGGAGCACTAACGATTGAAATTCAAAATAAATTTCATATTAGCGCCAATAAGTTTACCTCCACAGAGCATGTTTGCGGCGTCAAACCATGCGTTTTGTTGTCTCAACGGGACGTGCGCATATCAGCAGTGGCTTTAATGCCACTTCCCAGTTTGAGCGAAACTGTGGCTGATGGGTGTTTCGTTGAAAAACGATCTTGGAATATGTTATTGGAGCTGATGCGGTAAGCAGTTCATCTTGTTGGGCGCGCAAACACAGACTTAGTCCCCCACAACATTTTCGTTTCCGCCGGGGATTGGAAGCTGTTTTTCTTTCATGGGCTGTCATTGTCCAACCAAACGGTGCTCCTAACGCAAAGGCTTTCAAATCCCTAAGGCACATCTTTGGCAGCACCAGGCTTTTCAGAATCCATAGTGTGTCGATAGTGGTTTCCATCAAACAAACAAAGTCTTCTCTGTGAAGAAAAAATGACATCAAAAAAAAGACATGACGACGCAGAAATATATGGGGGAATAGATACAAAAGCTCAATGACAAGCACGGTCAGTGCGAATTTTCTCGTGCCTGCAAACGTGCAGGGTTTTATCGATTCGGCACCACTGTTATTTCCATCGCGTTATGTGCCATCCAGACTCAACGCTGCCGCAACAGTGTCGTATGTTAATAGCATGTCCGGAGGTTCAACACCGCAAAAGAACATAATCTACATGTCTGCAGTGGGGAGCACAGCACCTGATGGCTTAACACTCAGTACGGCATTCGACAACCTGGCGGATGCGGTGGCGGCAGCCGCAGCAGCCACACCAGCCTACGACAATCGATTTGTTGTTTACTGCACAGACGCAATGACGCTTTCATTGACTCAGAATCTCACAGTTCCATCCTGGGTGGATATCTACGCCCCAAACGCATACATTGACGATTCTGCGTTTACGCTTACCATAGAGTATCCTAATACAGTGACGGTGCTCACCTGCAATGTTGCCAACATTGTGTTTTCGTCAATGGGGGTGGAGGCCCCACAGGGTGTTGTGATACCTATATTTTCTACATTAAATGCCCGCAATGTTGGCTCGGCAATCACAGTGTCCCAACAGGCATATGTTTTACTCAATATCGACGCCAGCTTTAACATGGCTATCGTAGCTCGCGCTGGAGGCTTTGTGATCTGTAATTGCAATGTATGGTCCGGCAGTCTTGATATGACTGATTCCGGTGGTGAGCAGAGCGGACTCGTTTTTATCAACTCGTCAATGCTCCTACTAACTAATTCTGTCATATCCGCTGGTGCAGTGTCAGTTTCAACAGTGATATATCAAGGGGATATCACAGTGTCTGGTAATGGTGTGCTAAGTTGGGGTAGCAGTACCCCTTTGGACGACGAGTTCTCACAGCTGATAGAAAGCACTCCTGGATTGATATCTTTCAGATCACCGATGAGCTCGGTATCGCGTACACTCAGATTCTACACGACTTTTAATATCGAGGGGGGCGGCACAACTGATCGGTTGATGTTTACCGTACCTGTCAATGTGACTCGAACCGGAACAAACGTAAAGATTGAAATGTCTGGATTTCGTCTGACAGAAGACAACCCTGTCCCTGAGAACACAGTGTTTTCTGAAACAATCCCCTCGTTGTTCCAGATCAACGCCACGAGCTACAGTTCATGTTTAGTCAATCCATCGGAAGACCCCGCTGTCGTCACGACTATCAAAGCCACAACAGCCCACGACGGTAAAATATGGCTCTCCAGAGGTAGTCTTGGCTATTTCTTTTCAATGGATATGGAGGAGGTTGTTTGGGGTCCCATCACATTAATCGCCGATGTTGCTGATAGCTAAACGCAAATAGCTAAACGCAAAATAGACCCATTAAACTGAATGATCAAAAAAAAATATTTAGAAATAACAAGTAATAACTAACAAAAAAAGGGAGTGGAAAAATGTCAACAGCAGCGGCAAAGTTTGCTGGGTTGGTGACATGCCCTGCGGTCACGACAGGCGACGTGGTGATGACGGGCACCATGAAGAGTGC
>JARLHW010000080.1 GCA_031292075.1 Desulfosporosinus sp. | reverse complement strand
CAGAGTTCTTGGAAACTCAAATTATACAGTTTGTAGATCGCCAAGATTGGGTTAGATTATATAAAGGCTATCACTGGCGCAGAGATACTTGGAATAGAGGTTTTCCAGATATTTTACGACTGGAAATGCAAATGCGATGTTCCTTACAAAACGGTAAGATCAAAAAACGGGATATTTTAGATATCGCAAATTGGGGCAAGTATTTTCACCTTAACAAAATCATATCTCCGGAATTAATTCCCATTGGCGATGGAATTTCTATACTTGAGGCATTAACAACGCTTGAACAGAACGTAGGGGGATTAGGAGCAAATTATCTTACAAAGATATTGCGATTTGCATACCCAAATCGAGCAGGGGCTTTGGATAGCAGAACTGTTAGGGTCTTTGGTATTGGCGACCCGACAGTAAATCAATATCAGTGGTTGACAATACGAGTACAAAAATCCCGATCAGGTTGGTCTGTAGTTCGAAATAGAATGTGGCACATGGAATATCAAAAATGGCTGGAAATTCTATCGAAGATTGTTTCCCTGGTTAACGCTAAAGGGATATTTTGTCCACATCCTCGGAAATTTTTAGACGTAGGTTTAAGAACAGAGGGCATATGGATGAGCGCAGATGTGGAGATGGCGATTTTCGCCTATGCAACGAATTTAATTAGATAAGTCAGCTAGAAGTTCGATTTGTGATATTGGAGGGCGAGAAGAATGAAAAAGAAATTATCCTTGGTCCGTAAGGGAAGAACAAGGACCCTCTTCAATACTGGCACACGCCCCCATAAATCAAATAAGGACTACACAAGAAAAACTAAACATAAGGAAAATAGCTCAGAAGATGGGGCGTAGGACAACTGACATAAATAAGGAGGGTTAAGCTCTATGAAAAACTGTGAAATGAAGTTGGATGGTAATATATTGACTATAACGGTTGATATCTCAAAGGAATTTGGCAAATCAGCTTCGGGGAAAAGCATGATTATAGCCTCGACTGAAGGAAATGTGTCTATACCAGACAAAGAGGAGATTAAAATAGGTCTAAATATCTACAGAAAGCCTTAAATTTCTTGATGATTATAAGCAATCTGAATACCAGTTGTTAGGAGTGCCTTTTATGTGCGGACGCTTCACACTTATTGACATAGATGAGATAAGAACGATTTAAAGCAGAACCAATCGACTTAAAACCAAACTACAACGTAGCCCCTACTCAAGAAGTTGCAGTTATACATACCAATGGCCAATTAGCTATGTTCAGGTGGGGCCTAATACCATTCTGGGCAAAAGACCCTTCGATCGGTAATAAACTGATAAATGCTAGGGCAGAAACCGTCGAAGAAAAACCTAGCTTTAAGCATAGCCTACAACGAAAGCGTTGTCTCATAGTAGCCGATGGGTTTTATGAGTGGAAGAAAGAAGGAACCGCCAAGCGACCCTACCGGTTAACACTAAAGAACAAGGAACTATTTGGATTCGCTGGACTTTGGGATACGTGGAAGTCACCTGCTGGGGATATCGTAAATTCATGTAGTATTATTACTACGACTCCTAATGACCTTATGGTACCAATACATAATCGAATGCCAGTCATTCTTCCAAGAGAAGTTGAACATATGTGGTTGGATCAGTGTATTGTGGAAAGCGGTATTCTTAAGAGCTTGTTGGTGCCGTATCCAGCTGACCAAATGATGGCCTATGAGGTTTCAACGTTAGTGAATTCGCCGAAGAATAATGGACCAGAGTGTTTGGCGGAATTTGAGGTGAACGGACTGTCACTACAGGCCGATCTCCACCAATAAACCTGCTAAAAACACACCCCGGCTGCTTAGTGAATGGTGTGTTGGCGGATTAGAGTGTTCTCTTGAAATTCCCCAACTTTACTCTCACCGGACGGGACTTTTTATGTTGGATTTTAATTTGTCTGAGCATACTAATCTCAGGCTAATTGGAGGGAAAGTGGAAATGACATTTTTAGAAATGGCTAGGTCGGTACTTGAAAAAGCAAAAGCGCCATTAACCCCTGCTGAGATTTGGAATAAAGGGTTAGAGTTTGGTTTAACCCAGCAACTTAAGTCAACAGGAAAAACTCCTGTGGCAACAATTGGTGCACAATTATATGTAAATATAAGAGATAATCCAAAATCTGATTTTTGTAAATACGGTGAACGGCCAACACGCTTTGCTTTATCGGCATGGAATGAAAAAGAACTTTCAGTGTCTGAACCGGTTCAAATGGTTAGTAAACAGACTTTTACTTACAAAGAACGAGACCTTCATCAAATACTTGCCTACTTTGCGTACTATCATTTAAATGTTATCACAAGCACGATCAACGATAAAATATCGAAAAATGATCGTAAAGGCAGAAACGAATGGCAACATCCAGATATGGTTGGACTTGACATATCATCAATAAAAGATTTCAACAAAGGGGTTCTTTCCTTTTCAAAACAAATAAATCAAACACCTATTGGCGTTTTTTCTTTCGAACTTAAGCGAATGATTGAGTTTTCAAATCTTCGGGAAAGTTATTTTCAAGCCGTGTCAAATTCACGCTGGGCAAACAAAGGATATTTGGTTTGTGCAGAGCTAGATTTAGATGATGGCGAACTTATTGGCGAGTTAGGACGCCTAGCCGCTGCCTACGGCATAGGCGTTATTAAACTGGATCTTACGGATCCGGATGATTCAAAAATTCTATTTGAGGCTCATTATAATAAGTCAATAGAATGGGGTTTTGTCAATTACCTTTTTGGTTTAAATGAGGACTATAAAACGTTTATCGAAGCTTCGGCTGATATTATAAAAACAGAACAGCTTTACCGTGAAAAGTTCGATAGAATATTGTCTCGGGAGGAAGTAGCTTTATACGCGCAAGGATTAAAATAAAGAATTGATATTTAAGTAGTTACCGTTCGAACGCACCTATTATACCAGCCCAATCACCCGGCGACTTCTTGGATGGTGTGTTGGAGAGTTGGTGTCTTAGGTAAATGCATAAATATACAACCAATAAGCCTAGAAGTTAAAATACTGATGGGCTTATTGGTTGTTCTGCCATATAAAATAATTATCGCTCTTGGCTAGACTGAGTTAGGATTCTCCAATCATGTAATCTGCCGGACTCATCTCTTTATTATCAAGCAAACGTTTGAGTAGTGCCGAGAATTCAGATGCATCCGTCACAAGCTCAAGATAAGTTTCATCCTTAGGGTCATCAGGATACATTGCAAAAGTAAGTTTTCCAGGTTCTTTTTCATAAATCTCAAGTACATTTTCGTTTTGATAATCTCGATTTTTAATTTGCCGGGCATTTGGGCATGTCCCCTTTGATTATAGTCAGACAAGGTATGTTACCTTAAATTCTCATGATTTGGGGTAAAAGGTATTTGCAAAGATAAAAAACAAATAGGTTATCATTTTTCCTATTTAACGACCCCAGTCGGTGGTAAGTATACCCACCATGACAGTAGAATCGCAAAAAACAGCAACAAAAGTATTAACAGAGCATACGCCAAAAGTATGAGTCTTAAATTACCAATAGCAATGTCTGACTTATGAAATATTTTTATCAATTGATATCTAATAAAAACCTCGACGGCTTCCTTAGTATTCTTAGGGTTGGTAGTATATCTAGGGTTGTCTTCAGTGGGGGCTATTAATACGGCTTTAGGTTTCAACAAGGGGTTAATTCTAACGTTTAAAAAAAAGTCTACTGTCATCCAAACTGAGACAAAGGTTTCTATGATTACCCCTGCAATAAGCACTGAAAGTAGCTTAACTCTAATTGCCCCCTCGTACCCAAAGCTGAGATTGAGGAAATTCATAGTTCTAATAAAGAAGTGATAAAGCACTTAAATACCCTCCTCTTGATTTTTCTGTTCGATAAAACTTCGATAGAGTTCATACATATTGTCGTACAGGCCATCCTTCTCTTCATCGGTTAACCTGCGATTATGGCTGATATCAGTCAAAATGCGTTGTAATGACTTCCTGGCAAGTATCTCATCCTTAGTCAAAATCGGTATCTTTCCCCATCGCCTAAAAAGATCGTCTTCGTCAACTTCGTAAACTTTCGCAAGTGAAGAAATTAAGTGATCGGAGGGCATTCTACCTCTCTCGATCTCTGATAAGTGCGCAGGTGTAACTTTGATTAACTTGCAAATTGATGCAAGGGATCTATCCCCGCGAAGTTGTTTGAGATATTGCCCGGCGTCAAACTGTTTTATGAACTGCTCTCTTTCAGGATTGCTATTTTCGCCTGAATTATCCATATATCCCCCTAATATCCTAATGAATTTAATTAAAATGTCATGTACTATTGATTTATAGTAAATAGTATAAATATAAAAATAGAAAACGTTTAACAGAAGCTTGTCCTATTACTGTTTATTTAATGTATCTTTAATCTGCATAAGTTCCTTGTTTTCGAACAGGAGCTTTTTTTATTCAGAGGAGGAGAACAGATGAAGGAAATGACAGCAATGGATATTAAAGGCGTGGTGGCATGCCCAGCATGTGGTAAAGAATTTGTATTTGCATACTTTGACGCGAAGGGCCATGCTTCAGTGCCTTGCATAAGATGCAGCAGAATTTTATTGGTTGATTATGAGAGACTGGAGGCCACGTTAATATCGCCCAAAAGAAAAATAAATCGAGGATGAGCACTAAAGACATGACAAGTGCCATAGATAAAACCGTCGGAAGCAGTGAGTTTTGAATTTAATATTGTAGTAATTTACTGACTGAGCCACTAGGGGTCACGAACCACCACAAGGCCGGAGTATAGCTAGGAAAAGCGATACTCTGTGCCTTTTTTTGTTGGCTTTTAGGGGTTTATTAAGTGCTGCCTTTTTTCTAGCTATCTCCGGCAGAAAAAAGGAGCACTTAAATGAATATTAAGTACGAATTTGTTACTGGAGAGATTGTCGAAGTAGAAGTGTCAGATGATATTGGAGAGATATCTATTGAGTTAGATAGAGGCATTTACAACGTTGATCATAGGGAAACTCGCAGGCACAATTCCGTTGAGAATCTACAGGAGCAAGGTATTCAATTGATAGATGATGGTAAGAATGTTGAACTCATTATTGAAAAACATGAAATGTGTGAAACTCTCAAAAATGTTTTGGACAAGCTACTGCCTCAACAGAGGGAGCTGATTCAGAAGGTGTTTTTCGAAGGGGTATCTGTTTCGGATATTGCTCGTAAGGAAGGGGTAGATAAATCGGCAATTAGCCATCGACTTAACAGGATATACCAACAGCTGCAAAAATTGCTTGATAAATAGCCCGTCAACTTTTGTTCATCTCGTGGCTTATATATAGAGGCACTTTTAACTGCCTCAAAAAAGAAGGAGGCGACAAAATGCAAACCATAAAAATAACAATCACTACTCCTACTCCCGTAAACATTGTAGTTAAAGAATGTAGTTCCGAGAAGCCGAGTGCCGATGAGGCATTGGCTAAGTTATTTAAGAAATTGAAGGAGTGTTAATAGCTATGAAATTATCTAAGAGAAAAATCAACGCCATCATGCAAGAACAGGGCATTAGCCAAAACGCCCTCGCCAGAACTATTGGCGTTAGACCTGGCACCTTATCTAATGCACTAGGTGGTCGCAGAGGAGTAGGACGGGCCGTATTGGCGGGTTTGCTCCGTCAATTCCCAAATGAAAGCGTCGCGAGTTTAACGGAAAGAAGGTGAATACCATTAAATTGGTCTATATCTGTTCACCTCTGCGGGGCGACATCGAAAGAAATATTGCCAAAGCAGTTGGATATTGTAGGTTTGCCTCAATTCAAGGAGTCATCCCCCTTGCGCCTCATATCATATTCACCCAGTTTCTCAATGACGAGATTTCGGAAGAACGGAAATTAGGACTGCAATTAGGCTTGGAACTTCTGAAGTATTGCCAGGAACTTTGGGCTTTTGGAGGCTGGATCACTGAAGGAATGTTGGGTGAAATTGAATCTGCAAAGCGACTCAGTATCCCTTGTCAATACTACAGCGACCAATGCGAAAGGAGCGAAAACACTCATGAGCCATGATATAAAAATTATCGAACAACGAGACTTACTTGGCAAAGACTTCAAGATTTACGGAGACTCAGATAATCCACTGTTTCTCGCGAAAGACGTAGCAGAGTGGATTGAACACAGTGATGTGTCAATGATGCTACGGACCGTTGATGAGAATGAAAAGCTGATACAAACAATGTTTTCATCAGGTCAAAATCGTGATTTATGGTTCCTCACCGAAGACGGCCTCTACGAGGTTCTTCTTCAGAGCCGAAAACCAATTGCCAAAGAGTTCAAGAATCAGGTTAAACAGATTCTAAAGGAAATTAGAAAGCGCGGCATATATGTAACTGATGCCGCTTTGGAAAATATGCTCTCCAGTCCAGACTTTGGAATTAGACTTCTCTCCGAAATTAAATCCGAGCGAGAGAAGATTGCTGTGCTTGAGCACAAAATTGAGGAGGACAAGCCCAAGGTTGACTTCGCCAATGCAATTGAGGCTACGAAAGACACGATTTACATTGGGGACCTTGCTAAACTTCTCCAGAAAAATGGCACAGACATCGGTCAAACACGATTATTTGAGTGGCTGAGGCAAAATGGTTATCTTATGACGACCTTCAGTAGAAATACGCCAACCCAGCGCTCTTTGGAAGCGGGCCTATTTGATGTAAAGGAAGATATATTTGAGTTTCCGAATGGCGATGTTCGAATCTCTAAAACTCCTATGGTGACGGTTAAAGGACAGACCTACTTCATAAATCTGTTTGCGAAAAGAGGGGCAATCATTGAACAAGCTTGAAATTACAATCGCCAAAGCTGACGAGCTTATTTCGGCCATGACAAGGCTGGCTGAGGCCATGGAAAACAAGGTAAACGTGGGGAGGGTCGCTGTTGATGAACCTAGCGAGGTAGCCGATCCCTCGGATGAAGAACCCCCCAGCGTACCTGAGCAACCCGAAGAGATCAAGGAACCTGCTAAAGATGAGAAGCCCGTAACTCTTGAGCAAGTTCGAGCGGTGCTCACAGCCAAAAAAGACGAGGGCAAAAATAAAGCCATTAAGGAACTACTCCACAAGTACGGAACGACCAAGCTGACAGCCATTGACCCTGCCAAATATACTGATCTGTTGAAAGAAGCTGAGGCACTTTAAATGGCTGAACACGCCTTATTATCAGCGTCAAGCTCACATAGATGGCTGAGCTGCACGCCATCAGCCAGGCTTGAGGAAACCTTTGCGGATAAAACCAGTGACGCTGCAGCGGAAGGTACCGCCGCTCACAATTTGTCAGAGCATAAGCTCCGCGAGTTTCTTAAACTAAAAACTAAAAAACCGACCAGTAAGTACGACTCGCAGGAGCTTGAACATTACACAGATGTCTATATCGAGTATGCCTGTGAGCTTATCGCCGAGGCCTACTCAAGGTCAAGCGACCCTATAGCCCTCATTGAGCAACGGCTGGACTATTCACATTATGTGCCGGAGGGCTTTGGTACTGGAGACCTCGTTATTGTAGCCGACGGACTATTGGATGTTGTGGATTTGAAATATGGCAAAGGCGTCCGTGTATCAGCAGAAGAGAATCCTCAACTTAAGCTTTATGCTTTGGGGGCTTTAGCGTTATATGACGACTTATACGACATCAAAGCAATTCGGATGACAATTTGCCAACCTAGGCTAGACAACTTCTCGACGTTTGAGTTGACGGTGGACAAGTTGATTGAGTGGGCAGAAACCGAGCTAAAACCTAGAGCACAGCTTGCCATAAAAGGAACAGGTGAATTTGCCCCAGGTGACCATTGCCGATTTTGTCGGGCCAGAGCCACCTGTCGAGCCAGAGCCGAGCGCAACTTAGCACTGGCAAGACTGGACTTCAAGTTACCTGCCTTGCTAACCGATGACGAGATAGCCGAGGTGTTGCCACAAGTAAATGAGCTTAAAGCCTGGGCCAAGGATATCTGGGAGTATGCCGAGACAGAAGCCCTCGCTGGTCGAAAAAAGTGGCTGGGTTACAAACTCATCGAGAGCACAAGTAAGCGGAAATATACGGACGAAACGAAAATTGCAGAACAAGTGTTGGCAACAGGCGACTACAGCGAAGATGAGATATACACCAAAAGTATCCTCGGTATCACGGGTATGACACAGTTACTTGGTAAGAAACGGTTTGCCGAGATACTGGGTGATCTCGTTGTGAAGCCACCAGGCAAACCAACGTTAGTCATTGAATCGGATAAGCGTCAGGAATGGAATTCAATCGATGCAGCAAAGGCAGATTTTGAAGATGTCACAGACCTTTAGGGGAGCACGTTTGCAAATCCCAGGCGAATGCTCAGGGGACGTCATCCATGTCTCCAAGCGAGCTTATGAAGGCATCATGCGTAACCGAAAAATCGATATTATTAGTATTCGTTCTGTTGGTAGGAGCTTAGTCATTGACTATGTTTCAAAGAGTGGCTTCGCCAAAGGTTGTATGGAGTTAAATGATATCGGGCCGATGCCCGACAAAAAGAAAAGAGGAAATGAAACCAATGGATAACAAAGTAACAAAAGTGATTACAGGAAAAGTAAGATTCTCCTATGCCCATGTCTGGAAACCAAAAAGCATCAATGGCGGGGATGAAAAATACTCGGTCAGTCTTATCATCTCCAAGTCGGATACGAAAACCATCGCCAATATCCATGCTGCCATCGAAGCAGCCAAGAAAGAGGGACTTTCTAAGTTTGGCGGCAAGATACCAGCAAACTTAAAACTCCCACTCCGTGACGGCGACATTGATCGAGGCGACGATGAAAATTATGAGAACTGCTATTTTATCAATGCCAACAGTACCACCGCACCAGGAATTGTCGATCGGTATGGTAAAGCGATCCTCGACAGTACTGAAGTTTACAGCGGTTGTTACGGTAGAGCAAGCATTACGTTCTATGCCTTTAATACGAACGGCAATAAAGGCATAGCCTGTGGCTTGCAAAACCTGCAAAAGTTAGCCGACGGAGAGCCACTGGGTGGTAGGAGCCGAGCGGAAGACGACTTCGATGTTTATGAGGACGACGACGATTTTCTGAGCTAAAAAGAGGGGTTTAAGAATGATGTGGAGTTGTCCTTCGGGCTGTAAAGGTGCTACTCAATATGGCGGGGAGTGCCCCGATGATCTGGGACCAGATGAACCTTGCCCTAATGCTATAAGCGTTTTAGGCATCGATATCGAAACCTACTCCAGTGTGGATTTGAAAAAAGCAGGGGTGTACGCGTACACCTCTGCTCCAGACTTTGAGATCTTGCTGTTTGCCTATGCCTTCGACGCTGATCCAGTCGAAGTCGTTGACCTTGCGAGTGGTGAAAAGCTGCCAGCGAAAATTCTAGATGTGTTGACTGATGACAGCGTTATAAAGACCGCCTTTAATGCTGCGTTCGAACGGACTTGTTTGGCGGTATACCTTAAGCAGACTCTTTCTCCCAACGCTTGGCGCTGCACAGCAGTGCAATCCGCTATGTTAGGACTTCCACTCCATCTGGCCGGCGTTGCTAAGGTTCTAGGATTGGAAGAGCAGAAAATGAGCGAAGGCAAAGCACTTATCCGGTACTTCTCTATTCCCTGTAAGCCCACGAAAGTCAATGGCGGCAGAACAAGAAACTTGCCAAGCCATTCCCTGGAAAAGTGGGCCAACTTCAAGGTCTACTGCAAGCGTGACGTTGAAGTCGAACGAGCTATCCGAGCAAAGATTGAGAAATACCCTATCTCTGAGAACGAACAGGCGCTTTGGGTACTCGATCAAAAGATTAATGATCGAGGGATTTTGGTGGATACTAGGCTCGTCCGAAATGCAATCCAATGTGATAAACGATACCGAGTTGGCCTTTTTGAAGAGGCTAAGGGGATAACGGGGCTTGATAATCCCAACAGTGTAGCTCAGCTCAAGGAGTGGCTCTTAGATAATGGGGTTGAGATCGAGAGTTTGTCCAAAAAGGTCGTGGCCGAAATAGCGGGTAACACGGACGGAACGATTCAAAGGTTGTTACAGTTGCGGCAAGAAATGGCCAAAACCTCCATCAAGAAATATAACGCCATTCAAAGATCCCTCTGCCCTGATAAACGCGTGCGCGGGCTCCTACAGTTTTACGGCGCAAATAGAACAGGGCGGTGGGCTGGAAGATTAATCCAAGTTCACAACCTCCCGCAAAACCACCTAGCAGACTTAGAACTGGCGCGAGATATCGTGAAGGCCGGAGAGTTTGACTTTCTGGAAATGGTCTACGAAAGTGTGCCCGGTGTACTCTCTGAACTCATCCGAACAGCCTTTATTCCAGCAATGGGGCATCGGTTAATCGTAGCCGACTTCTCAGCGATTGAAGCACGCGTGCTCGGTTGGCTGGCGGGTGAGAAATGGCGACTGGACGTGTTTAAAGGCCATGGCAAGATTTACGAAGCCTCTGCTTCACAGATGTTCAGTGTACCAGTAGAGCGGATTGTCAAAGGAAATCCCGAGTACGTGCTGAGGCAGAAAGGAAAAATATCAGAGCTCGCCCTTGGCTATCAAGGTGGTGCCAACGCGCTTATTGCCATGGGGGCCTTAGATATGGGCCTCAAGGAAGAGGAGCTTGACGGTTTGGTTAAAGCATGGAGGCGTGCTAATAGCAAGATCGTTAAGTATTGGTACGCCATCGATGATGCCGCAAAGAAAGCAGTTGCTCAAAGACAGCCCTCCGTTGTAGGTAACGTGAAGTTCCAAGTTGAAAGTGGAATCTTGTTTATTACGTTACCTTCAGGACGAAAGCTTTCTTACATCAAGCCCAAAATAGAGATTAATAAATTCGGTCGAGAGGCCATCTCCTATGAGGGTATCGGCGAAAACAAACAGTGGTGCCGCATGGGTACCTATGGCGGACGGCTCGTGGAAAATATTGTTCAGGCAGCAGCAAGAGATTGTCTGGCTGATGCCATGCTGCGGATCGATAAGGCAGGTTATACGATCGTAATGCATGTCCATGACGAGGTGGTCATCACCGCGCCAGTAGGCAAGGGAACACTCGAAGAAGTGTGCGACATAATGGGTCAGCCGATAAGTTGGGCTGTGGGATTACCTTTGAAAGCTGCCGGGTTTGAATCAGTATTCTACAAAAAGGATTGAACTGGGGGTTTCAGACTTGAATCTTAAGTACGACGGTTCTCTAACCATTGCGACGGGCAATTCGCGGAAAGATAAAAAATGGGTACCTAAAGAAATACTTTGGTCGGAGCTCCTTAGCCGAGTGCAAACCACTCAACGCACTGCTGAGACCGTCGCCGAATACCGGAAAATGTCCAAAGACGAGCAGGACGCGAGAAAAGACGTGGGTGGCTTCGTCGGTGGGAAGCTCAAAGGTGGACGGCGCAAAAAGGGCTTTGTGGAGTACCGTTCGGTGGTCGCGCTGGATGGGGATTACGCGAAGCTTAATATGTGGTCGGATATCCTCATGTTTAATGGGTACGCCTGCTGTATCTACTCAACGCACAAACATGCACCCGATGCCCCGAGGTTCAGGCTCCTTATCCCGTTGATGAGACGAGTTACACCGGATGAATACCAGGCTATTGCGCGAAAGATAGCTGACGATCTTGGCATTGAGCAGTTTGACGACACGACGTATTCTCCTGAACGCCTGATGTACTGGCCCTCAACCTCCTCGGATGGGGAGTTTATATTCGAATACCAGGATGGACCGTGGTTGAATCCGGATGAAGTCTTGGCGAGATATGAAGACTGGACAGATACCTCAAGCTGGCCCGTTTCATCAAGGCAGAAAGAAATTGTCAAAAAGACTGTAGCTAAGCAGGCTGATCCCACAGGAAAAGAGGGCATTGTCGGCGCATTTTGTCGCACGTACTCTATAACTGAGGCGTTGGAAACGTTTTTAAGTGACGTATACGAGTCTTGTGATATTGAAGATCGGTACACCTATACCGGCGGCTCGACCTCGGGAGGCTTAGTCACCTATAAGGATTTATATGCCTACAGCCACCACGCAACGGATCCGGCAAGCAGTAAACTTTGTAACGCTTTTGATTTAGTCCGCTTGCACAAGTTTGGCGAGTTGGATAAGGATGCAGAGGACGGCACACAGACGACTAAGCTTCCATCCTTTAAGGCCATGATGGACTTTGCCAGAAACGACGCCGGGGTGCAGGAATTTGAGCGGGAAGAACGCATTGAAGCGGCAAAGGTAGACTTTAGGAGCGAAAAAGTAAATCCTAAAAAGATATTTTTTAAAGAGGAAAGATTCATCCCTGCCTATATGGCGGAGTGGTTCCTACAACGCCATCATGCTTTCGTCATGAACGAGGACGTGTATCTTTATAAAAACGGAGTTTATGTCAAGGATGAGCGCACCTTTAAGAACGAAGCCACCACAGCCTTAGGTTTGGAGTTCCAGTCAAGCAGGGTACGCGAAGCCATGGATTATATTAAAAACACGATTCCTTTAATACTCGCAGAAGAGGCGGTAGAAACCGGGAGTCTATTAAACCTAAAGAATGGACTCTTGGACTTAGAGACCTTGGAATTAAAACCTCACACGCCGGAGTGCAGAACTACTTTACAGCTCCCAGTAGTCTATGACTTGGACGCCGACACCCTTCCGATTGATACCTTCCTGAAAAAAGTTATGCCGCACGACGCTATCCCTGTCCTCGAAGAATACGTCGGGTATTGCTTCCTTGCAACGATGAGATATGACGGATCGCTGATTCTGCAGGGAGAGGGGGGCAACGGAAAAGGAACCTTGATCGCTGTTATTTCGGAAATGCTTGGTAAAAAGAATGTTTCGAACGTATCCTTCCAGGCTTTAACGGATAATCGTTTTGCAGTAGCTCAGCTCTTTGGGAAACTCGCGAATCTGCACGCTGATATCCCCAATAAAACGCTTGAAAACACCGATGTGTTCAAGCAAGTAACTTCCGGCGATATGATGCAAGCTGAGCAGAAACACAAGGATCCCTTTAGCTTTAGAAACAGGGCTAAGCTGATCTACTCTGCCAATGAACCACCCCTGAGTAAAGACAATACCGAGGGATTTCATCGAAGACTACTGTTGATACCCTTTCCTACAAAGTTTAGAGACCGAAGGTTGCGTGAAAGCCTTTTTAAAGCGGAAGCCTTGTCCGGGTTCCTTCTCCGAGCCCTCCAAGGGATGCAGCGACTTGTGGTTCAGGGTGATTTCTCGTCCTCTGAAACGATCGCAGCAGCTCGGGCGGAATACCGCATAGCAAGCGATACCGTTGCGCACTTTCTAGATGAGTATTGCAGCTTTGACACCGTGGAAATGGTAGGCAAACAAGACCTTTACGATGCCTTCAGGAACGTCTGCGCACAGTGGGGCAACCACCCACTAAGTCAAACGAAATTCAACGCTCGACTTAAAGCACTCCACCCAGAGTTAACTGAGTATCATCAAAAAGGCCCGAGATATTGGAAGGGTATAAACTTAGAAATTAATGATTTTTAATACGCCAGGGTCTAAAATCCAAACTCGGCGTAGGTCAAAAAGGATGTTATAAAAACTACGCCACATCTACGGAATCCCGCCGGGTACAAGCCGAAGCGCAATCCAGGTGAAAACCGCATGGCCGTAAGGGTAAGCCAGATAATCCAACTTAT
>JARLHW010000079.1 GCA_031292075.1 Desulfosporosinus sp. | reverse complement strand
TTAAGTTGGTGGATTAATGAGTATATTCGGCCTATTAAAACTGTCAACCACCAACAAAGTAGTTACAGTCTAAAGCATCTGGCTGAGAATGTCTTGGATCATTATGTATCCAATGGCCAGTTGAAGATGGCTATGCTGTATACCGGGTATAAACCGATTGACCCTAAAGAGCTTAACTGGCATTTTAGGATTTGCAAGGTTGATCTTCAGAAGAGTAATTCTCATTATTCTTTATCACTAGTAAGCCTGCAAAGGGGCAATGAGTGTCTTCAATCAAGCGAGTCCGGAAAAGTCATGAGAGAGAAGTGTTGAATGCCCCAAGATAAAATAACCATTGAGTTAAAGTGGCTCTCGGCTCAATGTCTAAGAGCCAGTTCCTTGGAATGAGGTGGTCACTGAAATATGGCAAGAAGTAAATGGCTTCAGGTGAAGGATAAACTACGGCTTGTTGAAGAATGGGCAAGATCGGGCTTGACTGAAGGTCAAATATCTGCAAATTTAGGAATTTCAAGAAGCACGTTGAGCGACTTCAAAAATAAGCACCAAGAGTTAGCGAAGGCTCTAAGTAATGGTAGAGAGGTCGCAGTTGCTCAGCTCGAAAATATCTTATTTAAACGAGCCATAGGCTATGATTATGAGATAACAAAAGTATCCGTCCGAATGATCAACGGGGTGGAAGTTCGCTATACCGAGAAAACTAAAAAATATTTACCGCCCGATGTAGGAGCAATTATCTTTCTCTTGAAAAACAAAGATAGTAAAAATTGGAGCAATGATCCAGTAAAAAGAGACCTCGAACGAGAAATCTTTGCATTTCGTAAACAAGTTGAAATGGCACGATTGTATGGAGACGAAAACCATTAACGCCCTGTCTCGCGTCAGGTTAGCTTGTAAGGCTTTAGAATTTAGTAGTGGAGAATATGGCAGGGCTTAATAATATGACAGGCTTAAGGTGAGCGTACAAATGACTTGACAATCTAGGCGCTTGAGAGCGAACATGTACACTACCGGAAGGGAAATAAAGGAAGGGTAGTGTCATGTTATGACCAACGACAGTTTCATTTACTCATTTAAACTAATCGGTCTTGAGCGTAAGCAAATTGCCAGTGTGATTGCTGAGACTCTTGGCGAAGAGGTAAAATACCAAGGGCCACCAACATTTGCCTATTTGAGATCAGGTTGGATGATTGACCGAAGTGGTGTAATAACTTTCCCCGAGATAGAGGACAAGCAAATCCTTCGTACTGTATTAGAAGCACTTAAAACAGCTGGAGTAACCGCAGAGGGGAATGGGACTGTAACAATTTCACTGAACGCCAATGACGGAAACAGCCTCAGAAACACTGTTAATCTTATCTGGAGTAAGCAGAACCTTATCCGAAAAGCCCTTGATCGTCAGACTGACATTGTACCTGAAAGTCTAGTCAACACGATTAACGCCGTGCCGATTGATTCGTTGGAGGAGTTCGCTGAAGTCATAAACAAGGCTATTGACGCAGGAACGATTGAAGAAGAGAGCCAATTGGAGTTTGACCTGGTAGACAAGACCATCAGTTTTAGCTTTTTCAACGCCAGCCTGAATACAGAAGAGGTTCTTGCCTTCATCACTTTGTGCCAACAGTTGAATGAGCAAGGGAAGAAACAGAAGTTTAGCTCAACTAAGCAGAGAGAAAGCACGAACGATCGTTACTCTTTCCGTTGCTACCTGTTAAAGCTCGGTTTTATTGGCGAGGAATACAAAGTCGCTAGAAAGGTTTTACTATCGAGGCTGGATGGGAATACGAGTTTTCGGACACCTGAAGCCCAACAGGCAGCCAAAGCAAAACGCAAGAGAGTCAATTAAAATTAAAGGGAACTTCGCAAGGGGTTCCTTTTCTCTTGCCCATCGTTGAGGTGTGGGATTGCTCTTGTGTTGCGTCTCGTTAACCTTTGAGGCGATGGTTCATACTGCTGGGGCAAGTTGCTGACGAGGGGTATAATGGCAAAATGCACCCCCCCCCCCACCTCGATATTCGGAAGGCTCGCCCCCTGCCGTGTTCCATACCCGCTTTGAACCCGGCCAAAATTTTTGAGTTAAAAAGGGCCAAAACTTTGAAAAAAATTTTAAAAGTGACTAAAACTTCGCAAAAGTTTGCAAAGATCGATTGGGAAAGATCAGGCACTAGTGGTAATTACCCCAATTTCTGGACATTTCGGACACCATAAAAAGGAGCCAAATCGAAGGGTGAAGCGAATCTGAACTGTAATAAAATGGTTTGAAAAGCAGAGTAAAATTCAAGGGTTTGGTTACTCGCAAAGTTGCTATATAATAGGAAGCTTTTCGTTGTGGATGGCGTTACATTGATGTCCCATGCCCAGGTTTCAGCCAAATGGAAGGAGACTACACATTCAGATCCGATCGACTACCTAGCTTCCCATGGCAAAACATGGGCCAATTTAGTGGCTGATGTGACCGCTAGTTACAATGAAATGGAGGGAAATGATTTGAAACTTCAAACCTTGATTCTTTACAGTGGTGACGCTGACCTGCAGATTGCGGCAGATTTGGCCCAACATTTTAGCTGCCCGATTGTTCAGGCTGTCTATGCTACAACAGATTTGCTCAGTTCCGCGACGACTAAATACCAAGTTGGGGGAGCATTGGCTCCGGCGGGCGTGACATTATTAGCTGGAGCAGACCGCTTTGCCACAATGAAGGCCGTTCTTACTTCTTTAGGTGAAATCTAAATTTGAAAGGGGTTAGATAAAATGGATAGTCAAACATTAATTGCTAGTGGATTAACTGATACCGTAACTGCACTTGCGGGGGTGCTTGTTGCCTTCCTGGTGGCCTACGTTAAACAGCATTTCTCTGCAACCCAAATCAGCACGGCAAGTGGGATCGCAACAGAGGCAGTAAACTTTGCAACCCAAGCCGCCAAGAAGCTCGGAGTAACCCAAGACTTAGCTAAATATAATTCTGCCCTTATGAAAGCCAAAGAACTGGCCTCAAAAGCAGGAGTTAATTTATCCGACTCCCAATGGGAAACTCTTCTGGAAAGTGCCTACAAGAAAGCAAAAGATGGATTGCAGCCACTTCAAACTGGGACAGGTTATACAGAAAATGATATCATCAATATGATTACAACGGAAGTAGGGAAGATTGTACCAAATGTCCCTGTGGATGCGATTACAAGCTTGATTCAGCAAGAGTTGAGCAAGCTAAGTCTTTCTGTTAATGTTGCCCCTGCCCCTGCCCCTGCCCAACAAGTCGCTTCTTCTCCAGTGAGCGATTCTCCGACGGAGGTGGCAAGCTAAGATGAAGGATATATGTGCTGAGTGTAACCGACAATCCTATTGCATGTATCCTTGCGAAAAGTGGCTGATCGCGAACAATAAGTGCCCAGTGTGCCAAAATAAGCTTATACGTGTGGGGGGCTGTACTGAATGTATCACGGGAGATTGGTCGAAATGCGGGTAATGTGAAACCGAGTTATTTGATCGTTTAGTTTCTTCAGCATTAGTCGATTACATTTTTAAACATCGAAATCAAGATTAATGTCTGATTTCGATGTTTTATGAGGTGTCGGTGTTTTGTTAACGTGTCATATCACTTTTACCAGACTCAGAGGTCAAAAATTATTTATTTTCTAATTCAATAGGCAAAGAAGGAATATGATCTTTGAATGACGAACATAATTCATTACCTAAACCTAAAATATAACAGAGCACAGCTACGTTATTTAATGAAGTGGATAGGGGTAACAAGGTTCTGATCATGTTCGATACTAAAGTGTGAAATAGGGAGACATATCATGAGACCATTTAAAATTAGCAAAATAAATACTTTTTTAGTTGGTATAATGATGATGGCGATTTTATTGTGTTGTAGTAGTCAAGTACAAGCAGCGCAGGACGGTGATTATTTTTACACTGTAACATCTAACGAAGCCCAAATTACAGAGTATACAGGAGTTGGAGGGGTAGTTACAATACCGAGTAAACTAGCAGGAGTTCCTGTCACAAGTATTGGCAACAATGCTTTTTTCCAATGCATTGGTTTAACAGGAGTTAGCATTCCACAAGGAGTGACAAGTATCTGTATTGGTGCTTTTACTGGTTGTAGTAGCTTAGCTAGTATTAGCATTCCACAAGGAGTAACAAATATAGGACTCCTCGCTTTTGATGGCTGTGCGAGTTTAACTAGCATAAGTATTCCACAGGGAGTAACAAGTATCGACGACGAGGCTTTTGTGGGTTGCACAGGTTTAACTAGCATTAGCATCCCACAAGGTGTAACAAGAATCGGTGACTATACTTTTGATAGTTGCACAGGCTTAACTAGTATTAGCATACCGCAAGGAGTAACGAGTATCGGCGACAGTGCTTTTGATAGTTGTACAGGCTTAACTAGTATTAGCATTCCACAAGGAGTAACAAGTATTGGCAACTATACTTTTGATGGTTGCACAGGCTTAACTAGTATCAGTATTCCACAAGGAGTAACGAGTATTGGCGACAGTGCTTTTTCTTGTTGCCAAGGATTAACTAATATTACATTTAGCATGGCAACAACAACAATATATGACAGTGCGGGTACAATTCCAGCTGCAACAACGATTATAGGATATGACCCATCTACTGCAAAAGATTACGCAACAAAATATAACCGGATGTTTGAAGTTATAGGACAGTAACAGACCACTTCGGCCACTTACACGCAAATAGCTAATATTAAGTATCCTTATTTTAGTTTGATAAGAACGCTGGTGATATATCTGTAACATCTAACATTGCTCTTTCTAACCTAAAAATAATTGACTTGCCTTCTGGCCGATACAGAGCTAACATCACAACACCGGGATAATCTCTAGGTGTTGTGATGTTTTTTTTAGTAATATGTTCCAGCACACTTCACTTCTCTATATCGACAGTGACGGAAAGGAGTCACATATGAAAAAAATACGAACCATCCAAGCAGCAGTTCTTGAAGAAAAGAAACTAAAAGTTTGCGCTTACGTGAGGGTATCCACTGACCAGGCCGAGCAGAAGAATAGTTTCTCAGCGCAAATGGAACATTACACGGCCTATATTAAAAATAATCCAACTTGGAACTTTGCAGGAATTTTCGCAGATCAGGCCCTATCCGGCAAAAACACAGCAAAGCGACCAGACTTCCAGAGGATGGTTAAGGACGCCGAGAACAAGAAATTTGATCTAATCATCACCAAGTCCATTAGCCGTTTTGCCAGGAATACGGCTGATTGCCTAGAGACAGTCCGAAAACTCAAGTCGATCGGTGTAGGGATTTATTTTGAGAAGGAGTCTATAAATACCCTAGCAGCTGAGAGCGAGCTCATGCTTTCAATTCTAAGCTCAGTTGCCGAGGAAGAGTTAAACTCTATATCTCAAAACATGCACTGGGCCTACCAACGCCGCTTCAAGCAGGGTAAGGTCATGATCAATACTAAACGGTTTTTGGGGTACAACAAGGATCGAAACGGCAACCTGATTATTAATGAAGAACAAGCCGCCATTGTTAGGCGAATCTTCGCCGATTACCTTTCTGGACTGGGTATTTCACTGATAGCTAAAGGACTTGACGGTATAAAAACCATCTCCGGGAAGGTAAAATGGGCCGAGTCAACGGTAAGAGATATCATAAAGAATGAGAAGTACATCGGGGATGCGCTTCTTCAGAAGACGATCACTAAAGATTTTAAGAAAAAGCGAAATAAAGGTGAGGCTCCAATGTACTATGTCAAGGACACCCACCCGGCTATTATCAGCAGGGATGATTTCGAGAAGGCCCAGGGATTAATGGTGGAACGAGCCAAGTCCAAAGGGAACGTCGAAGGGAATCGAGAGAAATATCTTAAACGTTACGCTTTCACCGGAACCATTGAATGTGGCCATTGCGGCAAAACCTATAAACGGCATTTAGATAATTGCGGTACAGATGCAGAATCGGTTTGTTGGGTTTGTAGTACCTATATAATAGAAGGAAAAAATTCGTGTAACGTTGGTAGGATCAAAGAAGAGACTATAAAAGGTCTGTTCGTGAGGGTGTTTAATCGGCTCTATACGGATCAAGTTAAGTTACTGGGTGATTATAAAGCTAGGTTGGAAAATGAAAAATTTAATGAGATTGATCAAGAGCGCATCGTAAAGTTGGATGAGGAAATTGAGAATCTCATCAAACAAGAACGAGCGCTCTTTTTAATAGAAGAAAACGTTTTAAAAGCTGACCACGAAAAACTCGTGGTCAGGTTGGTTCAGCTTCAAACGGAAAAAACCACCTGGATGATGGAAATAACGAGACATGACACTCGAATTGCTAGAACCTTGGAACTTGAGGCCATTCTCGATTCCCAGGGTGGCAAACTCCTGGAGTTCAGCGAGGATTTATACACCGCGATCATAGAAAAAATAGTAGTCAAGGAACGCACCACTTTAGAGTTTCATTTGAAAAACGGCCTTCGTTTTGAGGAACATTACACCTTAAAACGAGGCCGTGATTTATTTTAGGGAGGTTTAAGAAATGGCAAATGTGACAGTTATTCCAGCAAAACCACGTCAAGAATTACAGGGGCTTGAGGCGACGGCAAAACTTAGGGTTTGTGCGTATTGTCGCGTGTCTACGGATAATGAAGAGCAGCTATCGAGCTACGAGGCGCAGGTTTCTCACTATACAGATTATATCAAACGCAATCCAGAGTGGACTTTCGGCGGAATTTTTGCTGATGAAGGTATCAGCGGTACCAACACTAAGAAAAGGGTAGAGTTCAACCGTATGATCGAAGAATGTATGGCAGGCAAGATCGACATGGTTATAACAAAATCCATTAGTCGGTTTGCTAGAAATACACTTGATACTTTACAATATGTACGTCAATTGAAGGAAAAGGGGATCGCTATATTTTTCGAAAAAGAGAACGTGAATACACTCGATAGTAAGGGAGAGTTCCTGATAACTTTGCTTGGAAGTTTGGCTCAAGAGGAAAGCTCAAATATATCGCAGATAACTCGGATGGGGATTGCCTACCGTTTTCAGGAGGGAAAGGTCATAGTTAACCACAATAGGTTTCTCGGGTATACCAAGGATGATAATGGTGAATTGATTATTGTGCCAGAGGAGGCAGAGGTTATTCGACGGATATTTAGAGAGTTCATGGTGGGTAAGAGTCCCTATAAGATAGCAACTAATTTACAAAGGGATGGGATAATCACTGGCTCGGGCGGTTTACGATGGTATGATAGCACTGTCAATAAGATATTAAAGAACGAAAAATATATGGGCGAAGCACTACTTCAAAAGACCTACACAGTAGATTTCTTGAGTAAAAAGAGGGTTAAGAACAATGGGCACGCTGCCCAGTATTATGTTGAAGATTCCCACCCACCAATTATTAGTAAAGAAGAATTTGTGGCGGTACAACTGGAATTTGAAAGACGGGCGAATATGAGGGGTTATTCCAAGACTGGAAAGAGTAAGTTTACGAGCAATTATGCTTTTTCAGGGAAACTGTTCTGCGGGAATTGTGGCAGTAAGTTTCGCCGTACAAAATGGGGTAAGGGTAAAAATGAACAGATCGTATGGATATGTATCAACCACCAAATGGGTGGGGAATGTGATATGAAGACCGTCAAGGAAAAGGCTGTAGAGCAGGCTTTTTTACGGGTTATGAACAGGTTCATAGGCAGTAAAGATGCCTTTTTGAGTGTGGCAAATGGTAGTGAGGTGGGCCAGTCAGGTATTGAGGACATCAATGCCAGAGTGGCGGTACTCCAACAGGAATTGCTGAACTTGGCACGTAATCCGGAGATCGATAATCAGGAGTATCCAACTCTGGCGGCTGAGATTGAAGTATTGCGGAAAAAACAGCAGGGGTTGAAGGAAACCGAAGCCGAGAGGGTGTGGAAGGATAGAAAAGGAGAAGAATTCATAGCATATCTGGCAGCGCAGGGCTCGCTACTTGATAAGTTTGATGATGACTTGTTTTGGAGACTGATTGAGAAGGTAAAGGTACATTCAATGGTCGAGGTAGAGTTTGTGTTTAAGACAGGGGCCGAGGTGTGGGAAATTATGTAACAAGTTATTATATACTAGGACAAAGTATACATGGATCGTGGAAGGCTCAAACTTCTGAAACAACAGGAGTAGGCTTCGAAGGTTCTTGCCCATTTGCACACGAGTTGTTACCTATCTATGATAGTAGGCTGGCAACTACGCCTTTCTATTCAGTAGTATAATTCTTGTATCAGACTGTAGGTGGTAAAATGTTTTCAAGTCGTAAGACCTAAAAGTGTAATAAACTATTATATTATACTTTGGTTTCAAATAATTTGTTATAATTAAGAAAATAAAATGTGCGGATTAAGCAGTGAATGGAGAGCTACGATGAAAGAAAATGAGCACTTTAACACAAACGAAAGGGCTAAATATTCTAGGGATAATGCCCCCGAAAAGAATACCGCAAAAGCAGACTTTCAGATCGTTGGCATTGGCGCTTCCGCAGGCGGGGTGGAGGCTCTGTTAGCTTTTTTGGGTAACGTGCCTGAAAATAGCGACTTGGCTTTTGTTATCGTTCAGCACATGGATCAAACGCAAAAGAGTTTTTTGGCGGAAATACTTCAGCGTGCCACGACTATGAAGGTTATTCAGGTCAGTGAAAACACATCTGTTCAGCCAAACTGCGTCTACGTAATTCCGCCGAACAAGGAAATGTCGATCCAGCGTAGGGTGCTGCACCTTTTCGATTTTAGTGTGCCTCACACGCTACATCTGCCCATAGATTTCTTTTTTCGGTCCCTGGCTGTTGATCAAAAAGAGAGCAGTATCGGCGTCATCCTCTCTGGCATGGGTGCCGACGGTACAGCGGGACTCAGAGCGATCAAGGAAAGAGGTGGAGTTGTCTTTATCCAGGAACCGTCCTCGGCTAAATTTGATGACATGCCTCGAAGTGCCATAGAGGCAGGCTTAGCAGACGTTGTATCGTCTGCAGAGACGTTACCGTCAAAGATTGTTGCCTATCTTGAACACAAGCCTCTTATCAACAAGAATGACCACGACCAGACGGACAACCTTCCCAACCTTCCGAGTTCATTTGACAATATTATGATTCTGTTGCGGTCAAAGATAGGGCATGATTTTTCTTCCTATAAAAAGAACACAGTATACCGTCGGATTGAGCGGCGTATGGGTATCCATCAAATTGACAAGATTGCCACCTACGTCAGTTACCTGCAGGAAAATCCTCAGGAACTTGACTTGCTATTTAAGGAACTATTAATCGGAGTTACCAGTTTCTTTCGCGAACCGATGGAGTGGGAATTGTTAAAGGAGAAAGTCATCCCGGCGCTCTTGGCTGAAAGAGCACCCAGTAATACGCTTCGGGTCTGGGTATCCGGCTGTGCTACTGGCGAAGAGGCTTACTCCTTAGCTATTGTCTTCAAAGAGGTGCTGGAGCAGTTAAAGCCTTCCCAAGACTATTCCATGCAAATTTTCGCCACCGATCTGGACCGTGATGCAATAGATAAAGCTCGGGAGGGGATTTTCCCGGCCAACATCGCGGAAGATATGTCGCCGGAGCGCCTGAATCGGTATTTAGTCAAAGTGGATCGTGGTTATCAGGTTGTCAAGACCATTCGGGATATGGTGATCTTTGCTCAGCAAAGCATGATCAAGGACCCGCCCTTCACCAAGATCGATATCTTGACCTGCCGCAACCTGCTTATTTATCTAACACCAGAAATGCAGAAAAAACTTATGCCTCTTTTTCACTACAGTCTGAACCCAGGCGGTTTCTTATTCTTAGGAAGTGCGGAGGCAGTCGGGAACTTTACCGATCTCTTTAAACTAGTGGATCGCAAGTCACGCCTCTATCAGCGGCTCCAACCCCTACTGCTGACGGAACCTGTGGAATTTCCCACTACCTTTGCTCCCACTTGGTCTTCTACAACCCAGCCGTCGGCAACGGTTCAGAACATTCAGTCGTTGGCGGATAAACTAATTTTACAACATTATTCACCGCCGACGGTGTTAGTTAATGAAAAAGGGGATATCCTTTACATTACTGGGCGAACGGGTAAGTACCTAGAACCGGCGGCAGGCAAGGTCAACTGGAATATTTTTGCCATGGCCCGTGAAGGGCTAAACTATAAACTGAGTAACACCTTCTACAAGGCGCTTCGGCAAAAAGAGGCGGTTACTTACAAAAACGCCGTTGTTAAAAACGAAGGTGGGTCGCAGATGGTCGACATTACGGTCAATCCGCTCAAAGAGCCGGAGGCACTGCGTGGGATGGTGATGATTGTTTTTACCGACGTGGTCACACCGAATGTCACCGAAATAATAAACACAACCGAACGAATTCCTGCCAACACCCAGCGAGAGGCAGAACTGGAGCGAGAACTGATGCAAGCCCGCCAAGTCTGGCAAGATGCCAGTACAGAAATGCAGATATCCCAAGAAGAACTCAAATCCAGCAATGAGGAATTGCAGTCCAGCAACGAAGAACTCCAGTCGACCAACGAGGAACTGACCACAACCAAGGAAGAAGTACAGTCCTTAAATGAAGAGCTAAAGACAGTCAATTACGAATTGCAGGTCAAGTTAGACGACCTGTCATTAGCCACGAACGACATGAAGAATCTACTGGACAGCACGAAGATTGCCACCTTATTTTTAGATAACTCGTTGTGCGTGAAGCGCTTCACCAACCAAATGTCGGTGGTCTCTAAGCTGATTTCAAGTGACGCGGGTCGACCCATTACCGATATCGCATCTGATCTTTTTTATCCTGAAATGACTGAGGATGTTGGGGAAGTGCTAAGGACGCTTAATACCGTTGAAAAACAGGTCAAGGCTTATAATGGGTGCTGGTTTAACGCCCGCATTCTGCCTTACCGCACGTTAGAGGACAAAATAGATGGTGTCGTTATCACCTTCGTAAATATCACTGAATCCAAAGTGTTGGAGGCGGAGCTACGCAAAACTAAATCGGCGTTGGAACAACGCTTTGTAGATCAAGGAGAAGAGTTGATACAGGTCGATGGCATGGTGGATGAAGAAGCGCAGCGAGGTTATAGGCAAGCCGCTGCCTGTCAAGATCCGGAGCGTCGAGAATAGATTTTTCCCCTAGGGTATACGTATTGTTAGTTTGCTTATACTAGCAAGAGTATTGGCCATTGAGGGGTGAACAGATTGGATCTATTATCTATCTTCAAGAAATCTAAAGATACAGAAGATCGCCTTGATATCCAGGAGGCTTTCAATATATATAACCTGCTAAGGGCAAGGTATGTGAGCACTCAAACCGTTCAATTATTTAAGAACTTCGTACATGACATAGATTGGGAAATAATCCTAGACGGATTTAAGACACATTTTGATAAGCAAATTGCAATTCTAGAGGAATTAGGAGAACGATTTCGGATTATCATGCCTAGCAGACCTCCGCTGGATGTCAAGTTCGCAACTAGCATTAATGATATGACGGATGATTATATCTATAAAAAATCTTCCATGACCTCATAGCCCAACTAATGTCTCTGATCCATGCAGTTCGATCAACCAGTACAAATGATAATTTAAGAAATATTATCATCCAAGATTTAACCATTTATTTTGAGGATTTTGATGTTCTTTATAAATTTGGTAAATTGAAAGGTTGGGAAGAGACGTATCCCGTTTACAAGACTGCTCTGCCCCAACAAGAAGAACAGCTTTCCACTTCCGAAGCGTTTCATATTTGGGACCATATTAGTATGAGATATGAACAAATTGAACTCATCGGTATCTTCGTTAATTTTGCTCATGATACTGAGTTTAAGGTCATCCTTCAACACGGGTTATATATTTTTAACAAGCAGGTTAAACATCTTGAACAGTTAGCGCTTAAGCTTAATGTGCCGTTGCCTAACAGACCGACACTACCGGTTATGTCCCCGATCGATCCTGAAACAATCAAGGATAAGTTTATGTACCGTAATATTTTAAGCTGGGAATTAACGTCCTTAGATACCCATGTCAGAGCAATCATTGAGACGATTAGGAACGACTCACTGCGTAAGCTCTGGAGTGAACTCCTTAATACGGAGTTGGAGTATTACGATAAATATCTAAAGTATGGAAAAATGAAAGGTTGGACAAGAGTGGTCCCAATTTATAGGGAGCCAGTGACATAAGTTACGATCAATGATAAAACCTCTTTATGGAGGTTTTATGTTATTCTAGGATTGTTATTCTTTCGACATGAATCGCGAGAGGGTTATTTTAGAATATAGCGAATGTAATAAAAATTCCAGATATAAAGTTAAACTTTATGAAATTTCGGAGTAATATTTTTTTAGGGGATGACGAGCTTTGATCATAAATCTAAATACTCAAGTCCAAAAAGCATTCAGCCGCTTGGAGGAATTGTCACAATGTGATTTACCGTCCCATGAACTGACGTCTAAACTTTTATCGGAGCTTAATTCAGCTCTACACGAATTACAAACAACGACCGTTGAATTGCTTGAGCAAAATGAAGAACTGGCAACAAGTCGCCAGACACTAGAAGAAGAGCGATACCGTTATCAGGAACTATTTGACTTTGCGCCGGATGCCTATCTGGTCACTGATATGGAAGGCATAATACTCGATGCCAATAGTGCGGCTACCACTCTTTTTAACGCAAGCAAATCCTTACTTATTAGAGAGCCGCTAGCAATATATGTCCGTAGAGAAGAGCAGTTGGACTTCCGTACCCGATTGTCAGAGATGAAAAAAGGAACCTTTGAACGAATAGAGAACTGGGAACTTATCATGCTATCCGGAAAACGAACAACGTTTCCCGTTTCTATAACGGTGGGGAAAGTTATTGCCTCCAGGGCAGGAACTACGGAATTGCGCTGGTTACTGCGTGACATCACCCAATGCAAGCAACTGGAAGAAGAGCTGCAAAAAGCAGATAAATTGGAATCTGTGGGTGTTCTAGCGGGTGGGATAGCACATGAACTGAACAATTTTCTTACAGTGATTCTCGGCAACCTCTCTCTTGCGAAGCGGTACACAATAGAAGGCTCAAGAGTTACCAAGTATCATGAGTACATGGAAGAAGCTATTACACAGACTGGGCACTTGACCTGGCAATTGTTAACCTTCGCAAAAGGCGGTAATCCACTGACCAAGCCTGTCTCTCTGTGTCGATTAATTGAGGAAACTAGCGCTTTTGCCCTGAGTGGGTCTAATACGCGCTGTGAATTATCCCTTTCAGAAGACCTGCCGTCGGTTGAGATAGACCGGGGGCAAATAACCCAAGTCATTACCAACTTACTAATCAATGCTGACCAGGCTATGCAGGAAGGCGGAACAATCAAGGTCCACGCCGAAAAAGTGACAGTTACCGGAGAAAATGATACATTGCCGCTTAATAACGGTCATTATGTTGCACTCGCAATTACCGATGAAGGAGCTGGTATTCCCAGTCAGATCCTGCCAAAGATATTTGACCCCTATTTTAGTACCAAAGAACAGGGCAATGGCCTTGGGCTCACAATTTGTTACTCAATTGTGAAAAAACATGGCGGGCATATTACAGTACAATCTTTGGAGGGGAAAGGGACAAGCTTTATTATCTATCTGCCTGTCTCCGGTGTTCAATCTGAAGAAGAAGTACACGAGGATAGTCTGATCATGGGGGCAGGAAAAGTTTTATTGATGGATGATAAGGAGAGCGTGAGAGAAACGGCTAACGAGATGCTGACGTTTCTCGGTTATGACGTGGAGTTAGCGGGAGACGGTGCCGAAGCGGTCCAGCTATACAAGAAAGCGTTTATCTCAGACCATCCTTTTGATGTTGTGATTATCGACCTGACGGTTCGTGGTGGCATGGGCGGTAAAATGACAGTGAATGAGCTAATTAAAGTTGACCCAAATGTCAAATCCATTGTTTCGAGCGGTTACTCTTCCGACTCGCTATCCAACTATAAAAAGATTGGCTTCTACGATGTAATTGCAAAACCTTATAGGCTTCAAGAACTGGGAAAAGTCTTGTCCAAGGTCATCCAGGGAAGTAAGAAATAGAATGACAAACTCCGGTTTCAGATAAGTTTAATAAGATGCTGGGAGTTTGAACAAAAAGGCAATGCCAAACCCTAAAATGCAGGAATGTAACCATGCTACAGGAGGGGTTCTTATCGTGTATTAGGAGTAATGGGAATAATGCGCAATCAAACAAAACCGAGTCTATGAAATTCCAACCATTTGAAAGTTGCATACTGCCAAAGTGGTTTAATTTCTGCAACATAAAGATAAATAAAGTCCCCGGCGATTAGAAACATCATCGTTGGATAATAGGTCTTCCAATTTTTTCGGTCTCCCCATCGATAGCAAATGAAACGAAATAGACCCGCTAACGGTAAAATCAAGATAGTTTCCTTTCAGGTTAACGTAACTTTTTTGAGAACTAGAAGTGTGTCAGCTGGAAAACCAAGCTGTTGCATGAAGACAGTTAATGTAGAAGGCTTTGGAGTAGAACTTAGTTTAAATTTCTTCCTGCCGTGATAACATCTTATTCGTAATAAGTTTACAAAGAAAAGATATCACTATGTAAATTGGAAACGAATAAATATAATGCCAAGAAATTAGTTGGTATTGTTTTATGTACACGGCTAGTGGCTCAGCAACAAATGCCAAGGCTAAGGCAACGATGGCACTTGCAAACATGAATTGCTTCCAGCCTTTGTAATGCTGATATATGGACATGTAAATAATAGGCACTAAGATAAAATCGACGGGAAAAAGCAAAGGGATTTGAGGAAGTATTCGTATTGGATAATTCCATAGAACTAACTCTGAACCGGTTACATCAAGAAAGGTCGCGAAAATAGTTACCAAGAGCCCATATACCGATATTTCGAGAATTCTTCGTTTATCGACTAGTTTCCACCATAATAATAACGGTATAATTACGCAAGCGATCCCAATCCACCATTGCCAGGTGAACACCTCATACTTGACCCAGTGTTCTATTGATAACCGATTGGATATTATTTTGTTCTGAATAATTTGATCAATTATTTCGGAGCTGTTCAATTAAAATCCTCCAATAAGCCATAAGAATATTTTTACTTTAATTTATACTTAACTTTCTAACACCAAGAGCATGATTCTCCCAAAGTAAGTCTTTTACCATATCCATTTGATTTTCTTTACACTCAATGATTAAGACCACCTCTGTGGCCCTTACTTTTTTCTGCCTATTATCGTATTTCTTTGTGGTTATCAACTTTATGATAAAACCTAAAATCAACCCGGCTAACAAACCGATTATTCCCCATAAAACTGGCCCCCAGGTCAGAATAAAGCCGTAGATGCTTCCAAAGAGACAAAATAGAGTTCCGAGGATCATAGGCAAATCCAGCAAACTTAAACCATCCGAGGAATGCAAAGTATCAAATAGCATTCTATCTTCCGCTCTTTTATCCATCGATACACCAAGGATGTTTTCTTTGGCAATGCCTTTCATTTGAATGGCCGTAATAGCCAATTCCAGATAATTCGAATGGTCAAACGTTGAGACAATATACATCCGTTCACCGCTTCCATCCATTTTTCCAACTGGCATTCTAAAGTTTATATTTTCATAATTCTGTTTTAGAAATTTAGTTTGTTCCCAATCAAACAATTTATTACACGATACAGTATTTGAATAGGCATCATAAACAGCAGAGAGCCAGACACTGGGAAGATTTAAGAACCATTGTGGATTAATAATTGATTTAGCTTGCTCAAACTGTCCCAGGAAAGTGTAATGGACAGCAGGAATTACTTTGGACTGCTGGGCAATGAAGATAGTCGAAATTATAATAAAAATGGCAGCAGGAATTCTGTGAATTATGATCTGCCCTAGTCCTGGCATCATGGTTGACCACATGGCTGCATTCCATGGTGTTCTTTTATCTAAATAATTAATTTCTAAAGAGTTGATGTTAAACATTTTAACTTCGGCATCTTCTCTGGCTGCTAATTTATATTGATGATTAAGGTCAACTGTCGTTCGATAGGCATCCCAAATGGCGAAAATATACGTCGGAATATAGAGCAGTACCCAATTGATGTTAAGGACGTCTTTTGCCATTTGGAATCTGCCTGTAAAGGAATATAGAATTGCCAAGTTAATATGGGCATGCGTATTAACGTAAAGTTCCCAAATAAACAGAAGATATCCCCTAAGGTATTTTGATAACAATATGTGGCCTAAGCCTGGAAAGGCAAGAGACCACCAAGCGACCACGAAGGGATTTCTTAAGTGAAGTTGTGTCGTGCCAAATGGACTGACATAACCTACGTAACGTCGTACAGAGGAATTTGATTCTGGTCGATCCATAGTTACCTCCAAATTGCATTTGGTTAAGTATGCCCTAATTTTTATAGATAAACCCGGATCTTGTGCATGCAAAACAAGAGCATTATTATTGATTTCTTGTGAAATAATAATTCATAAACATGTAGCTTTGAAGGAGTTTTTACAATGGATAATATAAGGACCGTGCCAGAACAATATACCGATAATACTCAACACGCTTTTGATAACATCAGGTTAACCTGTTCAGAAATAGGATTTCTATGTACTTCTCAATGGGAGACACTACCGGTTATGTCCCCGATCGATCCTGAAACAATCAAGGATAAGTTTATGTACCGTAATATTTTAAGCTGGGAATTAACGTCCTTAGATATCCATGTCAGAGCAATCATTGAGACGATTAGGAACGATTCACTGCGTAAACTCTGGAGCGAACTGCTTAATACGGAGTTAGAGTATTACGATAAATATCTAAAGTATGGAAAAATGAAAGGCTGGACAAGAGTGGTCCCAATTTATGGTGAGCCAGTGACATAACTAAGATCAATGATAAAACCTCTTTATGGAGGTTTTTTGTTGTTCTAGGATTGTTATTCTTTCGACATGAATCGCGAGAGGGTTTAGTTTAGAAAATAGCGAATGTAATAAATATTCCTGATATGAAGTTAAACTTTATGAAATTTCGAAGTAATATTTTTTTGGGGGATGAAAGTTTTGACCATAAATCTAAATACTCAAATCCAAAAAGCATTCAGTCGTCTTGAGGATTTGTCACAATGTGATATTCCATCCCATGAACTGACGTCTAAACTTTTATCAGAGCTCAATTCTGCACTTCACGAATTACAAACAACCGCCGTTGAATTGCTTGAGCAAAATGAAGAAATGGCAGCTAGCCGCCAGACACTGGAAGAAGAGCGTTGCCGTTATCAGGAACTATTTGACTTTGCACCGGATGCCTATCTGGTCACTGATCTGGAAGGTATAATAATCGATGCCAATAGTGCGGCCGCCATTCTTTTTAACGCAAGCAAATCCTTACTTATTGGCGAGCCGCTAGCAATATATGTTCGCCGCGAAGAGCAGTTGGACTTCCGTACCCGGTTGGCAAAGATGAAGCAAGGAACTGTTGCGCAAATTGAGAACTGGGAGCTGATCATGCTATCCAGAAGAAGAACAACGTTTCCCGTTTCTATAACGGTGGGGAAAGTTATTGCCTCCAGGGCAGGAACTACGGAATTGCGCTGGCTACTGCGAAATATCACGAAACGTAAGCAAATGGATGAAGAGAATGCAGCACAAGCGGCTGAATTGGTACTCGCGAATAAAGAACTAGCCTATCAAAAAAAGTTAGCCTATCAAAACGAAGTTAACGGAAAACTTGTTAAAGAATTAATTATTGCAAATAAAGAGCTAGCTTTTCAAAACGAAGAGAAAGAAAAACGGGCGACTGAATTAGTCGTTGCTAAAGAGCTTGCATTAATTAGCGTTGAGCGACTAAATGAAGTTCAGCGGTTAGCCCACTTGGGAAGTTGGGAAATGGATATAGCTACCGGAGTATCTTTCTGGTCAGATGAGTTTTTTAGGATATGTGGTTTCGAGCCGAATTCTTTTAAGCCTACTGCAGAAATTGGAATGACAATAATACATCCTGATGATAGAGCTAGGACAACAGCGGAAATTGAAAAGGCAATAAACGAGTTGTGTGACTATAAAATCGAAAAACGTATTGTCCGTCCTGATGGCAGTGTAAGGTATGTTTCATCTATAGGAGAAATAGAATGCGATAAAGATAATAAACCAATTTCACTTCAAGGATTTATTCTAGATATTACCGATAGAAAAAACAATGAGGTAGAACTAAGAAGAATAAAGGAAAGGTTACAAGAGGCACAGGAATTTGCCCATTTAGGTTATTGGGAATTAGATATAATTAGCAAGAAATATCTTTGGTCTGATGAACTTTTTCGGATATTTGGATTTAATCCACAGGGATTTGTACCCACACTTAATGATTTTCTGGAGATAATCCACTCTAAAGACAAAGAAATTATCTTAAAAGCCATAGAAGAGCCTTTAAACATATGTGAATTTGACCTAAGGATCATCAGGCAGGATAACGAAACAATATGGATTCATGAGAAAATAAGATATGAGTACGATGTATCTGGAAAGCCAGTACGAATATATGGGGTAGTTCAAGATATAACGCAACGGAAACTGAGTGAACTCAAACTTAAAGAGAGCGAAGAAAAATTCAAGGAACTTGCCGAAAACCTCGGCGAAGTGATTTGGGTACGTCAGAATGAGCACCTTGTTTATATTAATCCTGCATACGAGAAAGTATGGGGAAGAACATGCCAAAGTCTATATGACAATCCCCATTCTTTTATTGACGAAATACACCCGGAAGATAGAGAAAGAATCGTGCAAGCGTATTTGGGAGAAAGCCGCACATTACAAGGTCTGTTTGAAGCACAGTACAGGATTATTAGACCCGACGGATCTATCCGATGGATTTGGGATAGGGCTTTACCGATTTGTGACGAAAATGGGAGAATGATTCGGTGTGTGGGTATCGCTGATGATATAACTAAAATTAAAGACTTAGAGGAAGAAGCTCTGAAAAATACGATGGAAAAAGAAATGGCTCGCCTTGATAAATTGAGCCTTGTGGGAGCAGTGGCTGCGGGTATTGGTCATGAAATCAGAAACCCGATGACTACCGTTCGAGGTTATCTGCAACTGCTAGGCAGTAAGGAGGAGTTTGCTAAATATAATGCACAATTCTCTTTAATGATTGATGAGCTGGACAGAGCAAATTCAATTATTACAGAGTTCCTTTCCTTAGCGAAAGATAGGGTTGTTGAATTAAGCATGCAAAGTCTTAAAGAAATTGTTGAAAACATATTCCCGTTAATCCAAGCTGATGGAGTGCTTTCCGACAAGTACATACAGATGGAACTAGAAGAAGTTCCGGAAATTCCTCTGGACAAAAAAGAAATCCACCAGTTAATTCTCAATCTTGTTCTAAATGGCTCGCAGGCAATGTCACCAGCCGGAATTATGAAAATAAAAACGTATATGGATAAAGATGAAATTGTACTGGCAGTACAGGATGATGGCGGAGGAATAGCACCAGAAGCGCTTGGGAAAATTGGCACTCCATTCTTCACAACAAAAGAAAACGGAACGGGTTTAGGATTAGCGGTTTGTTACAGCATTGTAGCCCGCCATAATGCGAAAATAGATATCGAAACTGGTCCAACAGGAACAACCTTTTTTGTTCGATTCAAAAAATAATTTTTGTTTCATGGAGTCAAGAAAAGCATTTTACCAATGTCTACGATATCGAATATCAACTGTTTTCTAAACCGTCATTTCAAGCACCCAACGCGTTTGCTATTCAGACTAATCGAGCACTCCACGCACGTGGAGACGGTTTGTTGTCTCGAAAAATGCACAGTCTGAAAGTGGCTTGTAGCAAGGGTTCTGTAAATTGTGTTTAAATTTAGAAATATTTAAATAGGACCACCTACGTCCGTCAGAACATATTTGAAGGGTTTGGGTTAGACAGTATTGTGGTATGGTAGGCGCGTGGGAACATGTTCGACATGTAAATGTTGCCAAAGCAGTTGGTAGTTTTTTCTGTGCTCGGCTAAAAGAGAGCCGTGAACAAATATTTAATTCGTTGGTTGAGAAGATAGAAATTCTCATACCAGCGCATTGTATTTTTGCAATGAAGAGTGGGATGAGGGTGGAGGGGAGTAAAAATTTAGCATCGCCTTATCCTCTATAATTGGTAAGAGGTACCTGTGATTTAACCAATTTTTCTTCAAGCAAAATATTCATTTACACAAAATAATTTACATTCCCGACAATTTTTTATCTAGCTTTTAATCACCTTAAACAGTCCAATCAAAGCCACTACTAATGCAACTAATGATACAATAGCTGAAAAATAAGCAACAATGTAATACTTATCAGTTTCTTTTTCTACTTCGTTACCCGTCTTATGAAAAACCAGAGCAAATAATCCGCATAATGCAGCTATTGATATTGATATCGCCCCTTGAAAGCAATTCGCAATGTTGAATCCTTTAGTAGATATAAGGAAAATCGGCACTAATAAAAACGCAAATGCTAATAATCCCAAAATAACTTTTAAAGATTCAAAGATTAAACTTAGTGGTAACTTTAAAAACTCAGTAGGCGTATGTTTTATTCTCTTTTGTTCCTCTATTTCCTTATAAGCCTCTATGATAATCTCTTTAATTACATTTTTATGAATAGCAATGATATTGTTATTCATAAATGCCTTTTTTGGTTTTCTTTTATGATTCATACTTACACCTAAATTCAAAATCTATTCAACATCAATATAGCCGTATAACTGTTTAACCATGACACTTCGTAAATCTATGTGTTCTACGACTTATCATGCCCCTGATTCAGACAGCGCTGTCTGAAATAGATTTTAGTTATTTTTTGTTAATAATTTTATCTACAGTTTTGATGAAGTCTTCAATATCAGAAAAGTAGTTTGGGTAAGCAGCTTTTAGTGTGCTTAATGAGGATACCGATACCAAAACAGCATTAATTTTGTCTTCAGCTCTGGTGCTTTCAATTTGATTATACTCTTTTGTAGCTTCATCTATCTGGCTTGGTTTATAGAATTTCAACCTAAGACGTCGTGTAGTATAATTTAAGATCAGTATGCAGTAGCCTATGCGCTTACCACTTTTCTCATCCAATCGATCAACTGCAACACGAATCCCGCTTAACATGCCTAAATAGTTGTGCTTGGAATCAAGTAATTTCAATTCCGAAATAATATCTTCTGAATTTTCATATGTTTCTGGTACAGTTGACGTATTTTCTATTATCGCAAATAGCGAGGATATTAGTGCAAAAAAGCGCAGTGCATCTTCTTCACCATTGCTGGCTTTCAACGCTTGGTTTGTAAACAGCCCCATAGTTTCTAATGCAGTTGCCCATAAATGTTGCAAGTGTGTTCGTATTTGAATTTCAATAAGCATATTGCGGTTAAATGTCTCTTTAGTGTCGCTTTGATATTGATACACCAGATGATAACTTCTGTAGCCAGAACGTTTTGGATGTTGTATATAATCATATTCTTTCTTGAGAATATGGCGTACACGAGATGATTTGTAATTTTTTGCCGCATTGTAAACATCATCAATAGTGGGAACGACAACCCTGCACCCACCCAAATCTTGCATGGTCCAAAGGCTCATAGTGGGCTCTCGTTCTAATTTTTTGACGATTGAATCAAGTCGCTTCAACCTCTGCGCAACAATAAAATCAGGTTTATCATATTTTCTTTTTAGGTGACAATAAATAATTTGAAGCGGGAATGCATGTGAAGCTCTCCAGTTATCAATAACATTTAAGGATTCTTTGCTTTCTTCAGTACTGGACGCAGAATCTTTTATAATTTTTCCCGCATTAATGATTTTACCTTTCGAGTATTCCGGGGATTTCCATTCCATTTTATTCCTCCGTTGAACAATTTACCTTTATTTTGCTCCTTGGGTCTTATAACCAACATTTCGTAAAGTATATAAAAACAATATTCTCCGTTTTCATCCAAATTCCTCTCTGACAGACGATTTACCTGTATTAATTTTCTGTTTTTCTGACTAATTTAACGTGTTTTCGTCCGAAGTGCTAAAGTCCGTTTTCCTCTCGCTCACGTCGATATACTAAGGTGATTGTTTCTGTCTTTTCTATTCTGGTCACGTCTTATCCTTGAGGCATAGATAGTACAGCCTGGGGCCACTGTAGCTATTTGCCAGATCGTTTGAACGGTCTGGCTATTTTTTTGTTCTTTGTTGGAATTATTTATAGGTTACTAGGGAGGAAATGAGGGAAAGGTGTGGAAGGTATACACCCAACTGAATTTTTCGGGGGCTAGAAAACCCTCTCAAGGGTTTGGTGTGATCGCTGCCAATGGAGGGTCTCTTTTGGAGTGGCTGACTTCCTATAAGAATATATTTGAAATACTTGACTACCACGGTGGGCCACTTTGAGCAGAAGGGATGAGAAAATGAAACTTAAGCTGAAACTATTATTGGTGTTTTCTATCAGTTGCAACTGTCGGATTGAATTTAATGACCTATAAATCTTTATCGTATTCACGTTGCCTTGCTGATCCTTGATACTTGTCACGCTCATTGACCCTCTGCTTGTGTTCCTCATAGTATCCCCAGTGCTTCTAGTCAAGTGCGTGTATCCGACCTGCTTACATGGTCTCAATGATCTTAATGCCATGACTTAACAACACCTCGTCCATATTTTACCGCTATAAAATTTAGTGTAATCGTGTACTATATATAGGTACCCTATAGAATTTAATAAGAGGTGAGAAACTTGGAAGCTTTGATATCTTTTATGGTCCTTTTGCTCATTATCATTGTATTGAGCAAACTGCTTTAAAGGTAAAAGGAAAATGCTAGATCAACTATGCATTTTCCCTAAGCTAACAAGTAAGAAATAATATTTTAACTTTTAAAGGCGCTCGAACTAGGGCGCCTTTAGTCATCGCCTAAAAATCGCTGATACCAAGCTTCAAGCTCAAATTGTCGCTCTTTATACCTGAAGATAAATCCCGGTGCTAGCCTCACCCGCCCTCAATGACAATCATTTTAGACCGATTCGCCCTCACTTTATTACCTGGTCACATTTAGTTAAAGGCCATCGCAACCTTGTTCATAGGGCTAATCTGTGCCTCCATACCATGCAGGCAGTTAGAAATATTGGAAATAACTAATAATCACGGTGTAAGGGAATTGCATCAGCCGCCCTTTTCGGACAGCTCTCTTAATACCATTTATCATGGGGTTTGGGCTAATGAATCGGTGTGGCAGAGCATATAATTCAGGCTAAATCTGTTAAATTACTGACAACAGTTCTATCGCCTTTATTCTTATGTATTCGACATATACATCATGATAAGATTACTCTGTACATTGGCGAAAGAAGGAGAATTTAATAATATGCCTGAAAATACAAAAAGGTTAATTTTCAAACTCATGCAATATAATCGAACAAAAGATGAAAATATTAAGATATTTAATAAATTAAAACACAATGCAGATTTATGTCCAAAGTTTCAAAAACAACTTGAACAGATTTTTCAGTCGTTCAATAAATACCGTACAATAACATACGATATTCAAGGCATAAAAGATGAGGGAACCGATATTGTTGTCCGACAAAATAATAATGATAATTCTACATACTTATGCTTACAGGTCAAATCTCAAGATGATTTAGAGCAACCAAATTATCTACAAAATTTAAAGGCTCAACTTACAGACTCGTATAATGCTTATGGTGACAAGATGATCGACTATTATATACTTTTATGCTGTGATACAACAGAAGTTAAGATGAAAAACAAGGTTAGAATGATCGAAGCTTCGTTTAATAAAATCCCTAACGTCCATGTAATTGAACCTCAATATGCATTATTTTTTTTAAATTTTGGTTCTATTCAGTTGGATGCAGTTATTCGTAGTCAGCTTGGGTCTGAAGATATTGTTTTTAGATCTGCCTTTTCCTTAACAAACGACTTTACACCGTCTCAATTATGCATAATTTATTTCTTGACATGGAGATGTATATTTCAGCAAGTTCAAGTAACTCATTTACAGGATCTAATAAATAATAGTTTTATATGCCACGTTTATTCCATAACTCCAGATTACGATGATGAGTGGTTTTTTTCAGACGATAACGATGAAGAGGATAGCAAAGACGCTATCTTTAATGGACGAAATTATTGTGACGTTGATCCCTACGTTTTTACTTCAAGAGGATTAAGTATTAACGAACGAATATCAATGGATTTAGATTATTTAAAAGATAACATAGTAGATTTAGATACTCCTGATCATTGTTCAATATTGGTAAATGCGATAATTCCAATAATTGCATTTATGACTGACGCCTATATACGTTACGAGTATGAAGGAAATGAGTTACTTGAGTATATGCTAAATGTTTTTGGCCCCTTAAAAGGGTATACGCAATTCTAACACCGGATATCAAGACCGAATTATCCTCTCCTTACCTGCTAAGTGCCTTGCGGCCCTCGCCTCCGAACCGTGCTTGATGGGTGCTAGTGCTTCGTTGGTGATCCTCAGGGACTTTATCGTGGGCGGTGGGTACGTTACTCAAGCAATTTTTAGACGGTTGCTTTCTATGATGAAGGAGCGGGTTTTTAATGAAAAAAATATTAGTTGTTGTAGATTATCAAAAAGACTTTGTAAATGGCAGCTTGGGTTTTGACAAAGCGGTTATACTGGAAAAAGCGATCGGCCAAAAAATTAAGCAGTACAAGCAAAACGACGACGAAGTCGTATTTACGTTAGACACTCATAACTACAATTACATGCAGACACAGGAAGGAAGAAATCTTCCTTTTCCACATTGCATCAGGAATACGGAGGGGTGGAATGTGTACGGTAAAATTGCCGATCTCTGTGACGAGACGACCAAGTGCTTTGAAAAAGCAACTTTTGGGTCACTAGAGCTAGCTGCTTACCTTACAAATAAGAAGTATGATTGTGTCGAACTGATCGGGGTTGTATCCAATATCTGCGTGATATCCAATGCCATTTTAGCGAAAGCAGCATTACCCGAAGCCGAAATTATCGTTGATGCCTCCTGTACTGCCAGCTTTGACGAAAGCCTGAACCAAAAGGCTTTAGATGTTATGCAAGGAATGCAAATAAAAATAATCAACAGTTAAAGCTATACCTTTTTAACCCCCAGAACCGTACTTGATGCATACGTTTCTGGACGAACGTAGGCTAAAGGCCTTGCGGCCCTCGCGACCGAGTGTATCAAAATAACGTTGATATTATGTAATAAAGATTACAGTAAGGGACATATATTGTTATGAGCAAAAATAAGAAAAAACGAAAAAAACTGGGTGTTCAAATAGAAAGGCCTCAAAAGCCTCTCGATAGTGCCAGGTATGTTTGTGTAGAATGTGGTGCAGAGGAAGAAAGACCTGGTAAAGTGACTATATATTTCGATGAATTATACCCAGACCAGGTAATGTATGGGCCCAATCAAATCAAGTGCGAGAAATGCGGGAATGGAATAATGAGACCATTAGGTGGTTCCGCTAAAATTGTAAGGGGATACGGGATCTTTGAAGGACTGAGCGAATCCTAAAAGTCTTCAAGACATCCTGAAAAGTCATGAGCGAACCTCGTCGGTATAGTCAAAGAACATGGAGGGAATCAGCATGAGTTTTATCGGGAAATGGAATATTGTTGAAATGGAAATGTGGGATGAAGATTATTACAACATGGAAGTTCAGGCACATATCAAGATTGATACTAATAATCACGGCAGCTTTCAATTTGGATTGGTTTCAGGACTAATAGATGGAACGATAGCTGATTATGTTGGACAAGACCGATTTGAGTTTACATTTGAAGGAAATGATGAGTTCGACCCTACAAGTGGAAGTGGTTGGGTGATGGCTAAAGAAAAAGATATTATTGAAGGTGAATTTAGATTTCATCTCGGTGATAATTCCACATTTTTAGCAAGAAAAGCAAAATAATGGTGTCTGCCCACGCCCCCGAACCGTGCTCGAAGCACATACCGGGGCGAACCTCGCCGTGGTTGGTGTCTTTCTTAACAACTGCGTATTTTTATATGACGGGTTGCTGGAACCCTATATGATCAATAAAACTAGATATTGCCGAGGTAGCCAACTGAAGTTATTTGCCAGATCGTTTGGACGGTCTGGCTTTATTTGTGCTTTATCGGAATATTTTCACTGATGTTGGGAGGAGATGAAGGGGAGGTGTGGAAACATTATAAGGATGGTTATTTTGACGAATCTGTATTGTATTGAAAATTTTAGAAAATGGAAGAAAGGTACAATTAAATGTCGAGTTCGAAACAATTACAAATGCCAAGGTTAACATTAGACAGTAGAAATCTAGATTCATGGTCAAAAAGAATCAAAGGTTTTTTGATTGCTACTCAAAACTTCATTCTACATGGATTACAAACGCAAGTAAAGCGTGATGGAAGTTCCTCTCCTGGAGTTCTGGCAGGGGTCAGAATTGTTAAACAAGTAGTTCCCTGTCCAGTCGAGTGGTATCTCATGGATACATTTTATTTGTTACGGTTTCGACTGGGTAAAGGTACATTCGAGTATATAGAAAATCCCCCACCAAGTGAGTTTTATGAAACGTTGATGAATATGGATACACAATGGCATGAGACTTTCGATCCGAGAAATCAGGATGTTTGGATGATAGTACCAAAGGGTAAACCATACGAAATGTATTTTCCTGTTTCAATGCTTAAAAATGCCCTAGAATCTATGATCAGAGACGAACAGGATCTTTTAATACATTTGCGTGGTCAAGCACTGAGTGCTCTTGGTTTTCGACCAATAGAGGTACGTATTCCTAGTGGAGAGCCTGACAAACGAATAAAAGCAGTGACTAGAATGATTGGTAGCCAAATAACTAACCTCTCTGCATTAGACTTAGTAAGCGACATGAAAAAAAATTCAGGATTGCTCACGATTTGCCCTGATGATATAGAACAAATCACGCAGCGTGCAAGGTTACTATACGTAAATGCTTACCATGAATGGGAATTCTTCACGATTTCGGTTCATTATGCAGTACTGGCATTGGAAGCCTCTCTGAGGGCGTTGTATGATGAATGGCTTGGAACTGCGGATGTTGAGGTTTCAGCGGAAATTGAAGGAATCCAAGTTGTAGAAATAATGTCAGGGCCACGAGAAAACATATTGAAGTGGGCTAATAGAAAAGTAGCCAGAAAAGTTACAGTCAAGGGGGCTCCGCTTCCTCGAAACAAATCCCTCCTTCTTGACCATGCGGTAAGAATTGGAGTGATATCGCTTTGGGAAAGGGAGAGGTGCGCTTATTTACTACAGCTCAGGGATGTTTTTTCCCACCCCAAGGGAACTTTTATCGAATGGATCAGTTGGGCAAGTGGAGAAATATTGGAATCTTGCTTATGGATCAACCTCATGTGGGCTCGATTTTATAAAACGTTGCCCTATGAATTTGCGTGGGAACAGGAATCGATGCAAGTTAGAACTTGCAATCGAGTGAGTCGATAGCTGTAGAAGCTACAAAGTACTGGATAGCGGGAATCACCTTGTCTCATCTCGTCGCCGAACTGTGCTTAATGTAGACGGCGCTCCTATCTGGGTGAATTCCGTCGGGGAGGATGTTATGGTTACTCATCGTTTTCATTTTGGAGTAGGTGGTTGTTTGTGATACCTACAATATTTTCATTGTCAATGCGTACGTTGATGATTGGTGATTCAGGTGGGAGAGCTTTTTTGGCTGATTGTTTTCTGTAATACCAGATGAAAACTAAAGAGCCAAAAAAGATCTCCCACCCATCGACAGGCCTATTCTCAGGACTACCAAGTCTGTCCAAAATATCGACGAAAAGTATTATTGCAGAGGTTATATGGTAATTTCGAATTAAAGCTACTATCCATTTTCCTATTAACTCAATAATTTGAAGGAAGGTTAAAAATTTATTCATAATGATCACCTTTCCGAGCATTTCATAGTGATATAATGGCACAATATTACAAGTAATATTCCTTTATTAATAAGTGCAAGTCATTTGGGATAGGTCAACCACAGGAGTGGCGCTTACCCCTCCTAGTCCACCCACACAATAATATTTCTACCCAGCAATAACCCGCCGGGGCGGCTGTCTTGCTTAACATGTGCGTTAATGTATAGGGGGGTCACTGGGATCCTGCCATGGACGATTAAGGATTTCGTTTCAATTCAGTTAAGAGGAGATTTATATCTCAGAGACAGGGCACGTGGAGACTCCAATAGTGCTATATGTGGGAAGAGAATAACTTCAAAGTGCTGCCATCACTGGGGTTGAAGAGATATCAAATATGTTTCCTCAGTCAAGAAAAGGAGTATACCCTTGACTGAGGAAACATATTTTTTATAGTCTTATGTCCAGTGACCAGGGCACGTGGAGACTTGTGCCAAGAACGCGCTCGATGAGCGCGATGCTGTATCCGAGATGGAGGTAGACCCTCTGAAGCCGGTTTGTAGGAGCAGGCTTCAAACAGCCGTAAGCTGCTTCAGTCCGAAAGGGTGCGGTG
>JARLHW010000078.1 GCA_031292075.1 Desulfosporosinus sp. | reverse complement strand
TCCTTTGTCTGTGTGTTTCTATCTAATCGTTCTTAATCTGTGTAATCTGTGTAATCTGTGGTTCCCCGTTCAGAATTCCCCAAGGCGTATTTACAGTGTTTTTCCTTGTAGGTATAAAAAAATGCGGGATTTTAGGTTATTTCTAATATGTAAACTATGTATGTAATACAATGGTGACCTTGTCGCAGCAGACAGGACTCTGATTATAAAAGTTGACAAAGATTTGTTCATGTTCTAAACTAGAAATGAGCTGACATTGAGATCGCGTCGATTGGCGCGACACCAAAAATGGAGAAAACACCTGCTATGGACGGCGGGTGTTTTCATTTTGTATGAAAAAAGGACCAATCCAACTATTTGATTCTGCGAATATGTGCCGTTTCGAGTTGTAAAACGTCCAACTTGGCTTCGACACGATCAAGAGTCTCTCCAATATTTGCAATTGCTACGTTTTGAACCTCCCGAGCATCAAACAGTATCTTAATTTTATCGACAATTTCATTTTCCATTCGCATTTCTAGCTTATCTACCTTCGTAGAAACCGCTCTAATCTCTTGCTTAAGTTCATTTTGGAGGTCATTCTGCCCTGCGAGAATCCTCGCTAACATTTCCATTACCTTTTCATCCAACATGACCACCTCCTTAAATCATACCAACTCTCCCCCAGCCCTTGTCAAGTCCCCTTGCTTAGAAGACACGCTTCGACAAACCCTCTAAATAAAGCTTTACTATGTATATCAGCTTCCATACTCTCTGGGTGCCACTGAACCCCGAGGCAAAACTTAGCATCGGGCTTTTCAATGCCTTCAATAATCCCATCGGAGGCCAGGGCGTTCTGTATAAATTCTGGCGGAATTTCTAATACAGCTTGATGATGAAGGCTGTTAACGCCAACCTTTCTCTCACCCAGTAGGCTAAAGAGAACTGACTTCTCTGCGATTTCTACGTCATGCCAGGAGTATTGACGCGGGACGGTTTGTCTATGCTCCATTGCTATGGGATGTTGACTGGGAAGGTCCTGATAGATTCTTCCCCCTGCAACTACCGCCAAGACTTGAATGCCTCGACATATTCCCAGAATCGGAAGATTTTTCTGCAGGGAGAGCTGGGTAAGCAAGATTTCACTCCAGTCCCGTTCCGGTAAACAGTTACCAATACCACGGAGAGGATCCTCTCTTAAATATACGGGAGAAATATCTCCGCCGCCAGTTAGTAACAAGCCATCAAGAAGACCTAAAACGTCACTACTCTCTTCCTGGGTCTTAACTGGTGGGAGAATCAACGGAATCCCACCCGCCTTCCTAATACTATCCACATAATACTGCCTTGGAAATGTTTTTAGTTCTTCCGAACAATGAGCTGCTGTGATTCCAACCACTGGTTTTCCTACCATCCATTCAACGCTCCTCTCCTATAGGGTATAACCAGTAAAACAAAAACAGCGTCGGTTTTGTCCCCGCTACGCTGTCTCCCTCTCATCTGAAGCTATATTTCAAATATCCGCAAGCCCTAGACTTATTTCAATGGCTTGGTCTACCCTCAGCATCACTTCTTCATCCAAAACGGCTACTTTTTCCTTAAGACGACTCTTGTCAATCGTCCGAATTTGCTCTGTTAGAATGACGGAATCTCGTTCTAAGCCGCTTCGTTTAGCTCTCACTTCGACGTGAGTTGGTAATTTCGCTTTCGCAATCTGTGATGTAATCGCGGCAATTATTGTTGTCGGACTAAATTGATTCCCTATGTCGTTTTGAATCACAAGGACTGGACGCGTTCCTCCCTGTTCTGAGCCGACAACGGGGTTAAGTTCTGCATAATAAATTTCCCCGCGTTTTATGTTCATCTCCGACACTCCACCATCGTTTCTTCATAGTACACTAATACTTCTTGTTCCGTTGAAAACAACTCTCTTGCTATGGATAAATTCAGTTGCGCCATTTCCAAGTATCCTTTACGCATCTGCTCATGAATTCCTTTTTTCCGGCGTTCGTGAAGGATGCTATTTAGTGCTTCTCGAATAAATTCGCTGCGATTGCGTTTCTCTACTGTGACTATCCCGTCTACTTCCGCAAGCAAACTCTCCGGCAAACTGATCATAATTCGCTTACTTTCTGCCACATTAAGCACCCCCAGTCATTTAGCCGAAGCTATACTCTATTATAGACAATAACACAAAAAAGTGTCAACGAACAAGAAGAGCAAATAAGCCTAAACTTCTTAAAAACACGGCTTTTTAAACATGTAAATTATGGCAGTCCGTGAATTTCACTACAAATTTTGTTAAAACATCGTCCACTAATGATAGTATAACATATATCACGCTTGATATACTGTTTTTTGCACCAAACTATCCATCGGATTAAATTTAGGTTTGCTTCAATAACCTTTTAACCATGACCTCATGAGCTAGCTTTTCTAAACGGTCGTCGAGTTCCATTAAACGAGTGCCCGTTCCGCGTCTAAGAATCGCCAGTTCCAGCAACAAATCGGCAAAGTGTGGGTTCTTTGGAAGGAGCGGACCGTGCAAATACGTTCCGAAGACATTGCGGTAGCGTACTCCTTCTTCGCTGTCAGCGCCATTATTTCCATTCCCAAACATAACTTTGCCCAAAGGCATAACCCCTTCGCCCAAATATGTTTTACCAGAGTGATTCTCGAACCCGACCAACGTCCTGAATTTCGTATTAACGCCAAGCAGGCGTTCATCAAGTTCCACGACAACATTTCCGATTAAACGTTTCGCTCCGGCGATGGTCCAGACATCTAAAATGCCTAATCCCTGAATTTTCTCTCCACTAACCATTTGATAAAATTTTCCCAACATTTGATAGCCGCCACAAATGCCAAGTACCACCAGTCCGTTCTCAATAGCGCTTCGGAGTTCCATTTCTCGCTGCATTAAATCTTGCACCAGCAGACCTTGTTCACGGTCAGAACCGCCACCGAGAAACAGAATATCCATACCCATAAAGTCCAAGTCTTCCCCCAAAGAGGCTTGTCTAATTACCGGCTCGATCCCCCGCCATCGGCAGCGGGAAGCCAACGCTATAATGTTACCTCGATCTCCGTAAAGGTCAAGTAAATCCGGATAAAGATGGCAAATGTTCAGCTTCACGTAGTTGCCCCCTCTCCACGGCCCTTCGCATTTAGATAAGACATTCCCGCCTTCTTTTGGCGATTTTCCAGAATTTCACGCACTGGGAAAAGCAAGGTGTAGGTAGGCAATATAAAGGCAACCTCTTCCTCTGCCCGATTCGTTTGCAAAAGGTCAAGCGCTCCCGTCAAAGTGTGTTCAAGGATGAGTTTCCCTTCAGTTACCCCGGCATATTTAAGCCTTAAAGCTATGTCCTCAGCACGAAGTCCTGTGCAAATTACTTGACGAATACGGGCCTCATAGGTTCCTAAGCGTTCAAAATTAACATCCCAAAGCCAAGAAATATCCCGCCCATCGGCCGCTAAATCATTGATCCCAATCATAATGCACAGAGGTTTATCAACACCAAGCATCGTCTGAATGACTTGATCAAACCCCGTAGGATTTTTAACGAGGGTTAAGGTGATTTCCCCTTCTGGCAAATAGAAGCGTTCCATCCGTCCGGCTTGCGGAATAAACTCTTGTAGCCCTTTTTTAATCAACCCATCGTTCAAGCCGAGGTGACGAGCTGCCGTAAGCGCTGCCAAAGCATTGTATAGATTATAGTACCCTTGCAGAGCGATAGCAAATGAGGTCGCATCTACCCGAAACAGAAGTAAGCCTTCCTCCGGACGGACTTCTTGAGCCAAAATTTCAGGCTCAGGGCGGTGAAATCCGCAGCCTAAGCAATTAAAAATCCCCAATTGCCCGTAATGAAAAAGCGTATAGTCAAGTTCAGCCCCGCATAACGGACAAAACCTTGCTTCCCGAGTTTCCTGACTCTCTCTCATGCTATCTGGAGTACGCTCCACTCCATAATAAACGACTTCAGCATGATTCGTGCCAAACTGGGCAACTAAAGGATCATCCGCATTTAACACAATCACAGTTGCTTTAGGTATTGACTCTCTAACCAAGCGGACGGTCGTATCTAATTCACCATAGCGATCAAGCTGATCACGGAAGAAATTAGTGACAATCGCCAAACTGGGTTTTATTTGTTCGCAGAACTTTGGTACAGTAGCTTCATCCACTTCCAGCAAAGCTAAACTCGCCCGTGATCGTCCAGTCCAACGGGTATTTTGAATCAAAGCTCCTGTGATCCCTGTCACGAGGTTCGCTCCGGCCTGGTTAAATGCGAAGCCTTTTCCGGCCTCACGTAATATGCTCGCTAGGAGATTGGCAGTAGTCGTTTTCCCATTCGTCCCAGTGACCATAATAATCCCATCTGTGTAAGCCGAACTCAAATGCCTCATAATCTCAGGGTCAATCCAGTTTGCTATTTTTCCGGGTAAGGTTGTCCCCTTTTTCCCGGTGACTAACAGAGCCATAGTTATTATTTTACCTGCCCATAAGGCAACCCAATAACGCCACGTTTTCTTCATGTTTACTCCTTTAATCGTTATCTTTACAATTGTAGCACTCTTACGTGTATTATCAACCAAAAATAGTTTACGGCAAACATTAACTTAGATGATCCTTCTCAATCACTATAACTTCTACCTATTATAACATACAAGCCTCACGCCAGCCCTTCTTCTTCACGAACATCACAAAAGCAAAAACAGGAAAAAACAGGGGGACAGTTCTCCTGCTTCCCTTCAAGGAAGCAAGAGAACCGTCCCTCTGTTTAGTGCGTGCTGTTCGTTAAAAGGCTTTAAAACCATTAACACTTTGATTGACAAACATATCCAGCACCGGACCGACAACGAAGCTCAAAAAAAGTCGAAATCCTTCAGCCAAAACAAGAGCCACACCTACCCGGAGTAGTAGACGCCCTCCCGGAGACGTCGAACGTCGTAAAATCCCATCGAAATCAAGAGCTCCGGCGGCGCACCAACCGAGTACTAGGCAAAAGACAAAAAAAGCAACCGTCATCCAAGTGGTTAGATCAAACAAGCCACGACCCTCCCCCCTGCCAAAACCTATGACGCAGAAGAGGGTTTTATGCACATTCAAACTATCAACAAGTATTGTAATTAAAGCACACTTTTACCCGTCAGGAATTTATCGACTTCCCTTGCGACAAGCTTTCCTTCTTGGATAGCCCAGACAACTAGGCTCTGCCCTCTTCTCATATCGCCGGCGGTGAACACCTTCTCCACGTTGGTCTCGAAAACCTCGTATTCAGCTTGCACATTGCTCCTGGAGTCTCTCTCCAGCTTAAGCTCACTCGGGATCGTATCTTCCGGGCCTAAGAATCCCATAGCCAGCAACACAAGGTCAGCTTGCCATACTTTTTCGCTGCCCGGGACCTCTTGAGGAACCATCTTTCCAGAGGGGTTCTTAACCCAGGTGATTTCCACAGTATGAACTTCTTTGACCTCTCCGTTCTCATTGCCTACAATCTTTTTCGTAGAGATGAGGTAATTGCGGGGATCCTTGCCATAGAGGCTGATAGCCTCTTCCTGGCCGTAATCCACTTTATGCTTGAGCGGCCATTCCGGCCAGGGATTAGACTCTTCTCTTCTCTTCTTAGGCGCTTCAGGCATAATTTCAAATTGGTAGACGCTCTTACAACCATGTCGTAAGGATGTGGCGACACAGTCAGTTCCTGTATCCCCGCCCCCAATGACAATGACATTCTTGCCTGTAGCGCTTATATAATTGCCGTCCTTAAGCTCAGAATCTAGAAGGCTTTTGGTATTAGCCTTCAGGAAATCTATCGCAAAGTGAACACCCTGCAGATTTTTTCCTTCAACCTCCAGACCTCGTGACTTGGTTGCACCGGCACACAGAACAACCGCCTCATACTGATCAACCAGTTCCTGAGCAAGGATGTCTTTGCCCACCTCTGTATTGAACACGAATTGGATTCCGGATGCCTTCATGAGCTCAAGGCGCCTTTCCACAAATCGTTTTTCGAGCTTCATGTTGGGAATCCCATACATCAGCAAACCACCTGCTCTGTCGTCCCGCTCGTAGACCGTGACATTATGTCCGACGACATTTAAAAAATAGGCAGCTGATAACCCTGCCGGGCCAGAACCGACAACCGCAATTTTTTTACCGGTTGCTTTAGATTTTTTCGGTACTACCCACCCTTCGGCAAAAGCTTTCTCAATGATTTCATATTCAAGACTGTTGATGGTCACTGACTCCATAATATAACCTTCTGTGCATGAACCTTCACAAGGCGCAGGGCATACTCTTCCCGTAAATTCCGGGAACGGGTTGGTTCTAATCAGCCTTTTAAAGGCGTCCTCCCACTGTCCCTTATAAACCAGCTCATTCCAATCGGGGATGAGATTGTGCACAGGACATCCCGCTGCCATGCCGTTTAACAGAACCCCGCCTTGACAAAAAGGAACTCCGCAACTCATACATCTCGCGCCCTGAGTTTTTATGGCCTCAAGATCCTGGGGAAGCCTCAGTTCATTCCAGTCTTTGATTCTTTCTTCTGGAGATCGTTTCTTGGGATTTATTCTTTCATATTCTAAAAATCCAGTAGCTTTTCCCATTCAAGTCCCACCTTAATTCTATAGTCCTTTAATCTTTAAGACTCTCTTCGAACGCAGCCATCAAGGCTTCTTCACCGCTGAAGCCCGCTTTGTGAGCCTTATCAATGTTGGCAAGCATACGTTTGTAATCTTTAGGAATGACCTTGGTAAATCTCAGCGAATAACTGTTCCAGTCATTTAGAACCTTCTTACCTCGCGGACTGTTAGTAAGCTTAACATGTTTCTCAATCATGATCTTGATTTCATTCAGTTCTTCTTCAGATTCGATTTTTTCCAGTAACACCATGGACTTGTTGCAGTATACTTCGTCAAAATCTAAAATATAGGCTACACCGCCCGACATTCCTGCAGCAAAGTTTCTGCCTGTTTTGCCCAGGATAACCACTTTACCGCCTGTCATATACTCACAGCCATGGTCCCCTACGCCCTCAACGACGGCATTAACTCCGCTATTTCTTACGCAGAAACGTTCGCCTGCGATTCCGTTGATATAGGCTTCTCCTGAGGTTGCTCCGTAAAAGGCGACATTCCCAATCAGAATATTTTGTTCAGGCTCGAAATCGGAGGTTTTCGGAGGATAGACCACAATCTTACCTCCGGAAAGGCCTTTTCCTAAATAATCATTGGAATCTCCTTCCAACTCTAGAGACATTCCTTTAGGCCCAAAGGCTCCAAAGCTCTGCCCGGCAGAACCTACGAAGGTAAGTTTAATGGTATCCTCAGGAAGTCCCGCTGTGCCGTAACGCTTGGAAATTTCGCTACCGACGATTGTCCCGACAACCCTGTCGACATTATTGATCTTCAGTTTAGCCCTAATAGGTTTCTGTTCCTCAAGCGCCGGCTGGCACATCCTTAGCAGCTTTTTCATATCCAGCGATTTTTCCAGCATATGGTTCTGTGACTGGGTGTTAAATCGGCTCACATCGGCACCCGCATACGGTTGATACAGAATTTGAGACAAATCAAGATTCATGGCCTTCCAGTGCTTAATCTTCTCTTTGGCTTTAAGCCGATCTGTCCGTCCAACCATTTCATGGATGGTCCTAAAGCCCAGTTTAGCCATAATTTCACGTATTTCTTGTGCGACAAAGCGCATATAGTTTTCAAGATGCTCAGGTTTACCGGCAAAGTTTTTTCTTAACGTTTTGTTTTGAGTGGCTATCCCTACCGGACAGGTATTGAGGTTACAAACTCTCATCATGACACAGCCAATGACAATCAGAGGGGTTGTCGCAAAGCCAAATTCCTCGGCACCAAGCATTGCCGCAATCACAACATCTCTACCTGAAAGCAGCTTGCCATCGGTTTCCACAACCACCCTGTCCCTTAACTTATTGAGGACCAGAGTCTGATGAGTCTCGGCAAGTCCCAGCTCCCAAGGAAGGCCTGCATTTCTAATGCTTGTACTCGGAGACGCTCCTGTCCCTCCGTCATAGCCGCTGATCAGGATGACATCCGCTTTTCCTTTGGCTACCCCTGCCGCAATGGTCCCTACACCCACTTCAGAAACGAGCTTGACGCTAATCCGCGCCTCTTTGTTGGCATTCTTTAGGTCATGAATGAGTTCAGCTAAATCTTCAATCGAATAGATATCATGATGCGGCGGTGGCGAAATAAGATCGACGCCTGGAGTTGAATGCCTTACCTTGGCAATTTCCGGATAAACCTTCCGTCCTGGCAGCTGACCGCCTTCACCGGGTTTTGCTCCCTGAGCCATTTTAATCTGTATCTCTTTAGCATTCACCAGGTAGTTGCTGGTCACGCCGAAGCGTCCTGAAGCAACCTGCTTGATAGCACTGTTTTTAGTGTCCCCGCCCGGCATAACCGTAAATCGTTCGGTATCCTCTCCGCCTTCACCGGTGTTGCTCTTGCCGCCCAGTCGATTCATAGCGATCGCCATACATTCATGGGCTTCCTTGCTGATCGAGCCATAGGACATGGCTCCGGTCTTAAATGTTCTGACGATAGAATCCACCGATTCCACTTCTTCAATGGGAATCGTATCCCCTGCTTGGTACTTGAAATCTAAAAGATTCCTGAGGGTGCATATTTCTTGATTAACCTTTTTAGAGAAATCTTGATAGAGAGAGTAATTTCCTTCCCTGCAGGCTTTTTGAAGCATATAGATAGTTTCGGGATTATAGAGATGGAGTTCCCCACCCTCTTTGCACTGGAAACAGCCGCCAACTTCAAGAGTGTCTGTATACGGCGAATTTTCAAGATAGGCACTATCGTGCCGCATCTGATTTTCTAGAGCGATTTCTTCAAGCCCTATCCCTTCCACTCTGGATGGGGTCTTAGTAAAATATTTGTCGATAAGGTCCTTCCTAAGACCGACTGCCTCAAAAATTTGGGCTCCGTGGTAGCTGCGCACGGTTGAAATCCCCATTTTAGTGAGAACTTTAAGAATACCTTTAACAGAAGCTTTGATAAAGTTCTTTTTACCCTCTTCATAAGTTAGCCCGTCCAAGAACGCTTTTTGGGCGAGGTCCTTAATGGTTTCATAGGCTAGATATGGATTAATAGCTGTGACCCCATATCCGATCAGGGTGCAGAAATGGTGTACTTCCCTTGGTTCTCCTGATTCCAAAACAATTCCAAGGTTGGTCCTAATCTCTTTTCTGATCAAGTGCTGGTGCAGCCCTGCAGAGGCCAAAAGGGCAGGGATGGCTGCAAGACTCTCGTTGACGCCTCTGTCCGAAAGGATAATGATATTAGCTCCTGCGCTGATCGCTTGGTCAGTTTCTCTAAAAATTCTCTCCAAGGCCTTGTCCATCGCTTTGGCGCCTTCTGACGCTTTATAAAGGATAGAGAGAGTTGCTGTTTTAAACTTGTCATTATTAAGATGCTTAATCGTATTTAGCTGTTCATTAGTCAGGATCGGATGTTCCAAGAAGATACTGGCTGAATTTCTTTGATCAGGATCCAACAGGTTTCCGGTATCTCCAAGGAGTATACTGCTGGAAGTGATAAGTTCTTCTCTTATTCCGTCGATCGGAGGATTTGTGACCTGGGCAAAAAGCTGTTTAAAGTATAGGTACAACATCTGAGGTTTCTCAGATAATACAGCGAGCGGAGAATCCATCCCCATGGCTCCGATAGGGTCAACGCCTTGTATTACCATAGGCTGAATTGTTTTCGTTATATCTTCAAACGTATAGCCAAAGGCCTTCTGCTGCTTAATCAGCTCATCTGTTATTTTCTCTTCAGGCATTTTCTCAACGGGTATATCGTCAAGATGAACGATATGCCGATTATTCCATTCTGCATAGGGATGTAGTATCGATACACTTTCCTTCAGTTCTTCATCAGAGATGATTCTCTGCGCTTCGGTATCGATCAGCAACATTTTGCCCGGTTCCAGCCGACCCTTATATTTAACATTTTCAGGCTTGATGTCCAAGACCCCAACTTCTGAAGCCATGACAACCTTGTCATCTTTTGTTACATAATACCGAGAGGGTCGTAGTCCGTTTCTGTCTAATACTCCGCCAATGACCACACCATCAGAGAAGGCCATGGCCGCAGGACCATCCCAAGGTTCCATTAAATAGTCATGGAATCGGTAAAAGTCCTTTTTTTCCTTAGACATCAACTCATTTTTTTTCCAAGGCTCAGGAATCATCATCATTACAGCATGGGGAAGAGACCTTCCGGTCAGGTGAAGGAATTCAAGACTATTGTCAAACATCGCCGAGTCACTGCCCAACTCGTCGACGATCGGATATACTTTGGTGAGATCCTCAAAAAGCGGTGAATCGATACATTTCTGTCTCGCCTTCATCCAGTTGACGTTCCCTCTAATGGTATTGATTTCGCCGTTGTGAACAATATAGCGGTTGGGATGTGCTCTCTCCCAGCTTGGAAAAGTGTTGGTGCTGAACCTTGAATGAACCATCGCCAGCGCGGATGTAAAATCTAAATCTGCCAGGTCAAGATAGAAATTTCTAAGTTGTTCTGCTGTCAACATGCCTTTATACACAATGGTTTTGGAAGAAAGGCTGGATATATAGAAAGTGCCTCCCTTGTCTTCACTGATTGGTACAATGACTTTTTCTGCTCTTTTTCTTATAATATAAAGCTTTCTTTCAAAATCCATCTCATCCGCTATGCCGGCATCCTTTTCGATGAAAACCTGAATGAATCTAGGCATAGCTGCGATTGCAGTTTCGCCAATGGTTGTCTTATCGATCGGAACTTCTCTCCAACCTAAGACCCTCTGACCTTCCTCCAAAACGATTTTTTCGAAGGTTTCAATCTGTGTTTTTCTAAAATCATCGTACTTGTGCGCAAAGACCATGCCAACGCCGTAACTGCCTTTTTCCGGCAACTCAAAACCCAGAACACCACATTCCCTTTTGAAGAAATCATGAGGTATCTGAATCAGTATTCCGGCACCGTCACCGGTATTTTCATCGGCTCCGCTTGCACCCCTGTGGCTTAAGTTTTCCAGTACAGTTAAGGCTTCATCTATAATGTCATGAGACTTCTCACCCTTGATATTAACAACAAACCCCATACCGCAAGCATCATGTTCTAAGGCCGGATCATAAAGACCCTGCTTCTTTGGTAAACCATAACTTTGCATAATACACACCCTTTATTGGAGTCTTCAGTTCTCTATGCTCAAAATTGTAACATGAATGTTTTGAATAGCTGATTTTATTTGCAGGCAAAAAACTCCCACTACTTACCGAGTATACTTTCAATTCTAACATATTCACTGATTTATGATAACCATAAACCTAAAAGTATTTTGTATTTTTAAAATAAATTCCTAAAAAAGTTAATAGCCCCTACTTTCGACATAAGTTTTACTTTTTCATTTCTAACCTTTGCCCTAGCCTACCAGTATTTTCTATTAAGGCGTTCACTTGGACGTTCACATTGGCATTCAAGTAGGTTTCTCTCCAATGAGATTTAATCTTTTTCCAGTCATTAGGACTATAACGGTGCAACTCTTCTGAAAAACCCAGACAATCTGATTCATAGCCTCGAACGATATCTATGGTGTGCATAGCCATATCTCCAATCTTTTCTGAAAGCGTATGCTCTACTTGATCGATTTGACTAGGCGCCAGATCAACTCCATTATCCTCTATTATTCTCCCTTTGATTTCAATCTCTACATTGATGTTAAGCTTATCCTCGGTTAAGGTGGCTTTAAGTGTAGGTTTTGATTTTGTGATTAGAAACGTAAACCATTGGCCTTCTTTTTGGGCCCGAATCGTGATATCTCCTTTATTGATCTTATTCGCCAATAAATCATAGCCCACAGCTTCCTCTTTATTTAGCCAGCCCACCCATTTGTCATCTTTAAATATTCCTAACCCCTCAACTAAGATAGCCTTAGCGGGACCGGCTAACTCGTCACCTTTTTTTTCTTGGGGCTTGATCAGCCTGATTTCTGGAGCTACTGGATCTCTATCCGTGCTAAGTAGATTAGAAGTAAAGTCCATGAGTTTAACCCCTCTGGCAATCCCCGTGCTATCCGCAGTGTTTTGAGCTAACTCCTTTAAATCTCGCGAGACTGAGATAGAGGCCTCTGGTTCTGTTTCAAATAATGGCGCTGCATCTCCTTGAGCAATCATGATAAAAGAGCCCGGTCGATACTCCCTCAATCGATCTAAATAATCCACAATTTCCAATAATTTTTCTTTGGCTGCTCTTTCCCCGATAATTACCGAGTAAGTGTCCGCGAAAAAAGGAAACCTTGGCGACCTTTTGGTAAAATCCAAAATTGCCTCTGGGATCGTTAACCCTTTACCTCTCCATTCAATTTCCGGTTTTGCTCCTTGTATTCCTTCCCCACCTCCATCAGTTTCAGCCTTACCTGCCTGCATCACAAAGCTGGATACTTGCCATTTATCCACCCCATCCTGATCAGTAATTCTATCAAACCCTAAAACCGTAATAATAGCCAGGTTACTGACATCTTTTTGATCCCAGCACCCCAGACAAAGCATCTGCAGACCAATGACAAGTAAGCTCATCCCTATGAATCCCCGCACCTTTCTCTGCTCCATGTTACTCCTTTCCTTTACTTGGCCGCACAGGTCCTTGATTGGTGTCCATCCTGACAGGTTCCTTGACCCCAATTAAGCGGGGGCGAGTACGCATCGCCCACCAAGGGGCACGAATGAAGGTATCTTTCAGGTCACTAAGACTTACGGGAGCAATCGGCGTCAAATAGGGCACCCCAAATGAACGCAAGCTGCAGAGATAGAACAAAATGAACATCAGACCCATCATAATGCCAACCCCGCCTAAAAAGGCTGCTAAGAATATGAGAGCAAATCTTAAAATACGAATTGCCGTTCCCGCAGCATAATTAGGTATCACAAAGGTCGCTACAGCGGTTAGGGCTACGACAATCACTGGTATATACCCTACAAAACCCGCTTCCACCGTAGCTTGGCCTATAACTAAGCCGCCGACGATACTGACAGATTGTCCAATGGTTCTGGGTAACCTTACTCCTGCTTCTCTTAAGATTTCAAAAAAGATCTCCATAATTAATATTTCTACATATAAAGGGAACGGTAATTCTTTCCGTGTGATGATGATGACACCCATCAGCTTGTCTGGGATAATTTCCTGATGAAAGGTCATAATTGCTACGGTTACCGCCGGCAGCAAGAGCGCTATATTTAAGGATACGAACCGTATGAGGCGAATAAAGGAAGCAAAGATAAATTCGTTCTCATAATCCTCACTGGCCTGCAGCAGAGAAATAAAAGTTGTGGGAACCACTAAGGTCATGGGGGAATTATCCACAAGTATTGCGACCCTCCCCTCCATTAATGAACCGGCGATCTTGTCTGGACGTTCCGAATACTGTACCAGTGGGAATAAGCTAAACGGCTGGTCTGTGATCATTTCTTCAATCGTTCCACTACCGGCCACCGCATCGATTTGTATCCTGTTAATTCTCGTTTTGACCTCTTCGATTAGGTTATCTTCGGCAATACCTTTGATGTAACACAGGGCAACTGTGGTCTTACTAATTGCACCAACCTTGACCAACTCTACTTTAAGACGACTGGATTTTATCCTTTTTCGTAGTAAAAATAAATTAGTTTGGTAATCCTCGACAAAGCCGTCTCTTGGACCCCGGACGGCAGGTTCAGTGATCGGTTCCTCCACTGCTCTTCCTCTGGGACCGGCCACAGAACATATCAGGGCGCTGGGCGAGCCCTCCACAACAAGGGCAACTCCCCCATCGAGAACAAAATCTGTCAATTCGAGAAAGTCGCTGGTGTCTTTTGTACTCATGGCGGTCAGCAATCGACCTTTGAGAATCTCAATTGCGTTGGCTTGGGTTACCTCGAGGTTGGAAGGTAAAGAAACGGTCTCTTGCATGATACTCTTTAGAATAGTGTCACTGCCGCTTTTCTCATCAATCATACTCTCAGCAAATACAGCAATGGCATTGAGAGGCGGTTCACAATTAAGAGTGAACTTTCTAAAAACAATATCTTCACATAAATCAAAGATCTTCTGTAACTCGGTTGAGTTTTGCTCCAGAGAGGTGAAGAGGGGACGTCTTTCAGCGGACTCTTGAACTGGTGTTTTTGGCTCCTTTTTTCGAGAATAACTTAAGGCTTTAGTGAGCAATGACTTAAGCTTTATTGGCGAGCCCCCCCTTCTTAGGTTAAACTTATCTATGAATATGACATTAATATGTCTATTTTTGTTATATTTATTAAATGGAAGGTTCCTTCTTTCAGCTCTTAAAATGTTGTTTTACTCTCGCCATTCCCAGGAGCAACGTAGGGATGACCAATTCAAATACCATCGCAAACGGAGGCCAATAACTTCTTAAAATAACGCTTATTTGCGCAGCATTCCCTAGCATAATATCAGCAATCAACAGTTCAGTAATCGCGCAGATTCCTGAAATTACTTTGATTTTTTTCCATCCAAAAACTTGGGTTAGACCCAAACCTATTAAGTAACTCAGCAACGTTGCTTTGATCATAATTCCACTTATCCAGATAACTAAAATAGGACTTTCTAACCGTTGCGCAACCTCACTGAGATCTATACTTCTCGTAACCGCCCAAAAAGGAAAGATATGCGAACAGGTTTCGCTAGCTCCGAGCACTCCAAGGGTGACTACCACGTCCACCGTTACAAATAAGGTTATGGCAACTAGAGATATAAACCCTTCTTTCTTTAGCTCCATGGGTTTGTTAACAAAAGGAAATAGCATTGCCAGTATACAAATTTCTCCATACCAAGCTGCAGGAACCATTGAGCCTCGGATTATTGGCCAGAGTCCCGCTTCCATAATAGGGAGTAATCTTCCGAACTCGAAATTAGTTAAAGCAAACAAGACAACAATCGTAAATCCTAGCACATAAATACCCAATATAAATTGAACTGCCCGCACGATAACCTCTAATCCTTTATACGCGCCATAAGTTGCCAAAGCTATAATACTCACTAAAAGTGCTAATCTCGGAGTCAAAGGCAGAGTTGTCGTAATTAGAAAGTCCGAGAATTCCCTCAGCACCAAGGCATCCATGGTCAACAAAAATATTATGTAGAATATACTCAGACCCTTGCCCAAAAATTTACCCATGATCACTTCGCAATATTGGAAGATCGTCAGCTTAGGAAAATAACTTCCCAACTTATTAATTACCACCAGGGTAAGATATCCAAAGATGAATGGGAGTATTGAAGACGCTAGCCAAGCAGACTCTTGAGCATCTTTGGCTGCAAAACCCGGAACATAGATTATTATTGTCGAAGTAACAAATATAAACAACAAGATGGCAACCTGAGCCCCAGAGATTTTTTCCGTTTGCTCCATGTTACTCCTCTCCTTACATCTCAATTAGGGCTACTCCGATGCTTCATCCTTAATTTAGCGATTGCCAAAAGCAACAGGGGGATAAAAAAACAAAACACAATCCCTACTGTAGGCCAAATATAGCAAACAATAAATTGAACCAACGAAGCACCACTGAAAAAATTATTCGCGATCACCACCTCTATAACCGCCGTTGTACTTAATACTGCCTTGGTATTTTTAAATCCAAAAACCTGAGTAATACCTAGGCCGACTATAAAACTAAAAAAAGTTGCCTTGATAAAGATCCCACAGATCCAGAAAACCAACAGGAAACTCTCAATTCTTTGCACCAGTTGACCCAGAGCAATACTATTGGCCAAATACCAAATTGGAAACGTTATGGAGGAAGTAAAGTTAGCGCCAAATACCCCTACTGTAATAGCCACGTCAAGTATGGCAAAGACTGTAATCGCCACTAAGGTAACTGTTCCTTTTCTTTTTAGCTCCTTAGGCTTGTTGACAAAAGGAAAAATAAAAGCAACAACGAAGATTTGCCCATACCAGGATGCAGGGGCTATTGACCCTCTGATAATTGGCAATACCCCTTCTTCCAGAATAGGCAATAATCTCGCCACTTTGAAATTCGTCAAAGCATACAAAATTATCGTTAACGAAGATATGGAATAAATAATAAATACAAATTGTACTGCCCGAACAATAACCTCCAAGCCTTTATAGGCACCGTAGGAGGCGAGAGCTACGATCGTAGTTAAGAGGAAAATTTGCGGGGTTAAGGGGAGGGTCGTCAAGCTTAAGAAGTCAGAGAATTCTCTTAGAATCAAGATATTGGTAGCCATCATTGCCACTATGTAAATGACTCCTAAGCCTTTACCTAAAAACTTACCTAAAATAACTTCACAGTATTGGTAGAAAGTCAGTTCAGGAAAATAGCATCCCAACTTATAGACGACCCTAAGAGTCAGATAACCATAGACAAGCGGGATAACGGATACCGCCAACCAGGCAGACTCCTTTGCCTCTCGAGCTGAATAACTCGGTACGTAAAGCGTTAAAGTTGCAGTAATGAAAATAAATAACAACACGGCAACCTGAGTCCCAGAGACTTTTTCCTTTTGCTCCATGTTGCTCCTCTCCTTACTCAGGTAATATGCCTTCTTTGCGATGTTTTAATGAAAAAGAAAATAAAAAACTCACACTTTTTTTAAAAATGTGAGCTTCTTTTAAAAATTCTCCAGGATTGGCCAGGAAAAGATCGCCGTTATCATAATTGGTTACTGGTGGTTGCCACAGTTGTTTCCTCGGCATTATCGAGATAGACACGGGGAACTCGTCTGGAGATTCCACAGACCACTTCATAATTGATCGTTCCAATCCATTCTGCCATTTCTGTCGCCGTAATCTGATCATAACCATCTTTCCCCAAAATAGTAACGACATCTCCTACTTGTACGCCTGGGATCTTAGTCACCTCAAGCATAGTCTGATCCATACAGACCCGTCCAATCATTGTAGAGCGTGTTCCTTGGACTAGCATTTCTCCCTGGTTGGAAAGAGTCCTCCGCAAGCCATCCGCATAACCCACCGGAATAGTTGCAATACGCGTAGGATAAGCCGCTTGAAATGTACGACCATAACTGACGGTTTCACCTGTCTTTATACTTTTAACATGAGACACCTTCGCTTTCCAAGACATCACCGGTTCCAAACCAACATTTCCGCCGATCTGAGATGATGGTGTAAGGCCATAAAGGCTAATACCCGGACGGACAAGTTCAAAATGGGATTCCGGAAATTGAATGATCGCTGCACTGTTAGCCGCGTGGCGAATTGGAATCGTCAGCCCTGCAGTCTTCAGTTTGTCACAGCAGGCTTGAAAGCGTTTTAACTGTTCCCGAGCAAATGACAGATCTCTAATATCGGACGTGGCAAAGTGGGTGAAAATTCCTTCGATACAGAGTTTCGGTAAAGCTGATATTTCCATAATTTCCGCAAAGTCTTGTTCGCGAAATCCGATTCGGTTCATTCCCGTATCTACTTTGAGATGTAATCTCACCGTTTTATTTTGTTTTACAGCTGCCTCAGAAAGTGCCTGAGCCTGGGACAGGTTAAATATAGCAGGAATGATCTCTTCCTTAACTAGAGCCTCCATCTGGTCCAGCTCACTGGCTCCAATCACCATAACAGTGAGCTCTGGAAACACTGCTTTAATCTCAAGTGCTTCTTGCAATAGAGCAACGCCAAAACGCCTGACGCCACACCCCCGGAGCGTTTTCACAATGGGAATCACTCCATGCCCGTAAGCATCTGCCTTGACGATAGGCATCATCTCACTTCGGGTATAAGCCTGTAGTTTGTTAAAATTTTCTCTCAGTGTTTGAAGGTTTACCTCAGCCCAAACTTGTCGCAACCCCATTTTCCCCTCCTCTCTTTCTCTCTGGAAGCTTCATTTCCACCTCTCGCCGGACTTTAGGCAATCGATCTGCCACTTCCAAGGCCGTGAATCCTGACCATCCATACTCTGTTGCTAAGTCATCTGCAGATTTTCCGTGTAAATATGCACCCAGGCATGCGGCTTCAAGGGGTGTAACTCCTTGGGCCAACCAAGCGAGAATGCTGCCTGTAAGCACATCTCCCGTCCCTCCTGTCCCCAGTCCCGGATTTCCGGTGGGATTGAAAAAGGCTCGACCGTCCGGAGAAGCGATAATGGTCACAGAACCTTTTAAAACCACTACTGCTTCCCACTCCACAGCTTTCGCCACCGCGATGTCCAAGCGATTAAGCTCAATATCTTCGACACTACACCCGCAAAGCCGGGCCATTTCACCTGGATGGGGGGTAAGAATCAACGGACCGAGACCATTTCTCAAACTCAGTAAACCCGGCTCTATCGCTACTAAATTAAGCGCATCAGCATCCAAGACGACTGGGCAACCTATGTTTCCCAGGATTTCTTCTAATACTGGGACAAACTGAGAATTCTGGGCTAAGCCAGGACCCACTGCCAAAGCTTGGGCTTTTTCAGATTGCTTTAAGATTACCGGCCAAGCTTCTCCGTTCAAGCAATCGTCTCCTGGAGCGGACCAAACAGTCGCCTCCGTGACGCTGGCGTCCACTTCCTTCGCAATCCCATGGGGGGTAACGATTTGTAACAGTCCAATGCCACTTCGCAAAGCACCCCGTCCGGCTAAAACGGCTGCCCCACTCATTCCTTTAGAACCCGCCACAAGAATTCCTTTGCCATGGGTTCCTTTGTGGCCACTAAGTTTGCGAACGGGAAGCATATTGTGAACATCCTCATCGGTTAACACAAAGGTAGAAATCCCTTCATCTGTAAAGTATGATTCAGGAATAGAAATGGGATCCACGACGACCCGTCCGCTATAATCAGGCCCTTCGCCGAGAAAAAGACCCCATTTAGGGAGGCCGAAGGTCACTGTAGTTTGAGCGCGTATCGCAGTGCGGTAAACCTTACCCGTATTAGCCTCCACCCCACTGGGAATGTCAATGGAGACCACCCATCCTGAAGAAGAACAGTTCACTTCATTGACATATTCCTCGATCAAACTGGGCAAAGCTCCACGCATTCCAATTCCATATAGTGCATCCACAACGATATCCGCTTGCGCCAAGGCTAAACGGGTCAAACGACGTTGTTTCTCGCCTTCTATTACAAAGCACTTCCCAGTCGTCCCTTGAAAAAGACGTAAATTTAAGGCTGCATCTCCCTTTAGTTCCGTAAGTCCGGCAAATAAAAAGACTGTGACATCCATACCCTGGAAAACTAAATGTCGAGCCACGGCCAAGCCATCTCCGCCATTATTTCCCTTGCCAACTAAGATCACTGCCTTTCGGCCGTTTACACTTACCTCTCCGGCTTTATGGAGATGCCGCCGAATTTCTTCAACAACAGCCCAAGCTGCATTTTCCATAAGGAGCAAACTCGGAATACCATAATGATCAATGGCCCTTTCCTCGATCTGCCGCATCTGTTCAGCGTTGACTACACGCATGCTCCCCACCCCGTTCCCCTGTCTTCTCTGAATAATAAAAAATAAGTTGGTAAAAAGTATAAACAAAAACATCGCCTGCACTGATATTTAAGTAATAGTCATAAAGTTTTATCCCAAAACCTTTCATACATCTACTTAAGATAAAATTGCAAACGCCATCGCCTGCGTTCGATTATGAGATAAACTGACTCGCACTTGGGATCCACCTCTGGCCAGAACCAAATCCAGGGCTCTAGCACTAAGATAAACTAGGGGTTCTCCACTCAAATTACTCAAGATCTCTATATCATGCCATGACAATCCGCGCAAACCAGTGCCCAATGTTTTTAGAATAGCCTCTTTACCTGCGAAACGAGCTGCATAACTCTGAATGCCTTTACCGCTTAAGTTCTCCAGCTCTCGCATTGTGAAAAGACGTTCAGACAACTTGGGTTGCCGTTTAAACCCAAGCACAAAGCGTTCTATTTCAATGATATCAATGCCAGGATACATTTTACCTGCTCCAAATCATAAAATTAATTGTTGTAACTTTTCCTGTCCCTCTGAGGAACCCGCTGCCAAGAGCACATCTTCTCCACGAAGAACGAAACCTGCTTCCGGAGAAAATTGTTCAAAGCCATCTCGTACCACAGCTATAATAGTTGTCCCCGTACGCTCTCGAATCTTTAATTCCCGCAGGGTCTTCCCAATTGCCGGAGAAGTCTTTCCGATTTCGATTTCCCCGACATCCAGCCAACGGGACATTATTCGGTCGGCATAGCCCCGCAATTTGTTCATATGTCTTTCAATTTTTAAATCAGTTTCACGTCTTTGATCCATTAAACTTTTTAAATCGTCTAAAAAGATCTGAATTTCGCCTTTTTGATTAAATGATTTAATAAATTTTTCGGCCATAGCTTTCGATGTCACAGTAATCCCAACACCTTGACTGACCACAACAACGCCGATATTTTGCAAAATTGCGATGGCACGGCGAATAGTTTCCGGCGAGACATTATATCGCCCTGCCAAAGTAGAACGTCCATGAATTTTTTCTCCTTCATGGTATTCTCCCATCATGATGGCGTGTGCTATATCGATGGCAATCTCCTGGTAACGTGCTTGGTCCAATACCTTCAACCCCTTACTTATTAATCCTATTATAACATAGCCAACTTCAGGAGGCATCATCCCATTGACTTCTAACAACTCACTTGATATAATAAGGTTGTCAGTTGGATTCAACTCAATCACCTTAAGTCAGAAAGCGAAGATACCAAAAAGCGGCTGACAATCTTTTGTGGCAGCCGAACTACATAGTTGGATTAACTAACCTTTGAAAGGGGGCGGTGTCAATGTCTGAACGTCTTAACAACGACCAAATTATCCAACGGATCACAGATGCCAATTCAGATCTGAAACGTTACTTGAACTTAGCACCTAGCTTTCAACAGACTCCAATCCAACCTAAAACATCTAACGAATTTTCCCAATGTTCGATTCTCCCACCTCTGTTTCCCATGACCACGAGGCCTTTGAAACAGTTTTAATCTATAATTCCCCTCTTTCGATGCGGCTCTTCGGGGTCGCTCTTTCTTTATTAATACGGACACTCAGCAATCCATGGCCAGCGCTTGCAAGAAGTCTAACCCGTGCGAAGACAGTGTCTTCGCGTGGACGCTAGCCATGTTTTCTTTATGCCCTTTTACCTTGCCAGGTGTCCCGTCGCACTAACTCGGCGTCAATCGCATTAAGAACTTCCCATTTTTTGCGGCTCCAGAGCGGCCCAATAAGATCCTCCGGAGGCCCATCTCCGGTTAGACGATGAATTACCATTTCAGGGGGTAAGATCTCTAAAATATCAACCACCAGTGAAACATAGTCATCTTTCGTCATCAGCTCAAACGGTTCGCGCTGATAAATTGCCGCCAAAGGGGTTCCTCTCAACACATGAAGCAAATGTATCTTGATCCCTTGGAGAGGCAGCTTGGCGACTGCTTGTGCCGTAGCCAGCATCTGAGTTTTTGTTTCCCCAGGTAACCCCAGAATTATATGGACACAAACCCGTATTCCTCTAGAGCGCAACAAATCAAGACCTGTCAAGAATTGGGCATAGTTATGACCCCGTTCAATCCATTTCATAGTTCGATCATGAATGCTTTGCAACCCCAGTTCGACCCACAAATAGGTTCTTTGATTCAGCTCCTCAAGATAATCCAACACTGTCTCTGGCAAACAGTCCGGCCTAGTCGAGATGGATAACCCGACAACCTTCTCCTCCGCCAAAGCTTCTTCATAGACTTCACGCAACCGCTTGTCCGGGGCATAGGTGTTCGTATAGGCTTGAAAATAAGCAATATAGTTGGCATTGGGCCATTTTTTCTTCATCCGTGCCGTCACTTCAATAAACTGATCATGCAGGGATAACCTCTGTTCTCCTGCAAAATCTCCGGATCCTCGTTCGCTGCAATAGAGACATCCACCCCTTCCCAGGGTCCCATCTCGGTTAGGGCAGGTAAATCCAGCGTCCAAGGAGACTTTGAAAATTTTCCCTCCGAACTGTTCCCGTAAATGTTCGTTAAAGGTATGATATCGCTTTTGCATATTGTAATTCCATTCTTTATTAATGATTATCCTGATAAAGCTCGAGCCTTTCTCCACTCGGGCCCCGGAAAAAGAAATTATACTGACCTTCTTCTAAAGCCATGGGTTCTGTCGAACTCAGCTCTACCTGATGACTTTGCAAATGCTCAATTGCTTTAAATATATCTGATACCCTCAGAGCCAAGTGATTGACAACCCCATCCTCTAATCGGTGACCATCGATTACTTCAACCAGCTCCACGATAGTCCCTCCTAATTCTAGAAAGACCAATTCTACGTCTCCAGGCTTAATCCGCTTTAAAAGCTTAAAGCCGAGTACCTCTATGTAAAACTGAATAGTTTTCTCTAACTCTAAGACCTTGATTCCTATGTGTTCGACGCCTGTAAACAACGAATTGTTTGTCATATCATAGTCCCTCCAATTCTAAAAGTCTTTGTTTAATCTCTACTCCACCTGCATACCCTGTCAAACTTCCGCCTTTACCAATCACCCGATGGCAAGGAACCACAATACCAATTGGATTTCGATTATTAGCCATACCCACAGCTCTTTGTCCTTTGGGGTTACCCACTTTAGTTGCTATTTCGCCATAACTACGTGTCTCGCCGTACGGGATTCGCCTGAGTTCTTCCCAAACTTTAAGCTGGAAAGGAGTCCCCAGCTGATGTAGGGGTATCGTAAACACTTTAATTTTCCCCGCAAGGTACTCTTGCAATTGTCGAATAACTTCACCATTCGGTTCGCGCTTACGGATTAAAAACCATTTTGGGAGCCATCGTGACGCCCAAGTCCGCAAGGACTTTTCCTCCTCAACCGCTGGGCTGAGTCCCAACCAACACAACCCCAACGAAGAGGTGGCTACCGTTAACTCAACTTCAAGGTCCTTAATCATCAGCTTTTCTGTCCAAAAAGCAACAGTCTGGGCCTGCCATAGTTCCTGCACACGGTAGCTCCGTAGTTCCCCATCTTGATAGATTTCAAGTAGACTCTGGTCATTCTTCAAACGCTGATCCAACTCTGAGGGGACGCTCCATTTAGGCCCTTCGGCCCGATAAAGCGCAAAGTCATCAAGTGGTACTCTCACTAGTATATAGATCAAAGCAGCCAACCCTCGAGCTAACGATTCTTCAGACTCTAAGAAGGGCCTTATTCGTTCCTCCAGAGGGTCCACTAAGGGTGGATTAACTTGAGCCAATTGCCCTAACCCCCATAGCGCACCATCTCTCAAGCTTTCATCTTCCAGCAAGCCAGAAAGCATCCAATTAAACTGTCCACAGGTCCTCGGACAATGAGCAATCAGACTGCCTATGGCCTCAGACGCATTCCAAGCAGTCCCCCCGGATTCTTCGTTAAGCATCCAAAAATAACGTCGCACAAGTTCCAGAGCATAGTTTCGCTCTTTCTGCTCGATGTAGTGCGCGAAAACTCCTAAAGCCTCGACCGCTCGCCAAAAAACGATCCCATCTTTAACATAAATTCTCGCCATCAGTTGTCGATAGAGGCTCTTATTTTCATCGCCCCAAGCATATAGTTGCTTCCAATCCCGGTTCTCTAAGATTCGTTCCACATCTTTTTTAGTGGGCATTGGACACCTTCTCTCTTAGATCTGTTTCGTTGCTTGAGAATTATCTTATCATATTTCAATATAACAATGTAGTGAACCTCCCCCACCTACACTTCGTTAAGAACGAAAACACTGTTTTCGCTCTCACCACATGAAGAGGAGGGAGTCTTCTCGCCGCACGGTAATAAAAAACGACCCCGAAAAGGGGCCGCACTAAGCGATTACCGTTAATCTTTAAGTTCTTTGTATTTACCCCAATAAACTGATTCCGTCAGCACTTCGCCGCCAATACCCATGTTACTGTAGTCATGCTCATCTAGGGTTACAGTAAACGCTGCCATCGGAATTCCTAAAGCCTGAGAGGCGGCTTGACTCATTCCGTGAATTAAGCTCCTCTTTTGGTCAATAGTCAGAACAGGCCCATCAAAGTTAATCATTGGCATTTACACAGCACCTCCGCTAAAAATTTTTCTTTACTCTCATTAAAATTCCCAGTTAAGTCGCAAAATATCCATCGACCCAATTCAGTAATTCCTTGACATTATATGCGGTCAAACCAATACTATCTTTGGTTTTTTTGACAAGCACAATTTCTAACCCGAGTTCTAAGGCAGCCGATATCTTCGTGTCTGTCCCACCGTCCTGACCACTGTCGCGAGTCAAAAGAATATCTGCACCATAAAACTTAAATAAGGCTCGATTAATTTCTTTAGAAAAAGGTCCTTGCATAGCAATTATATCCCTGGAGCCAATACCCATGTCCTTACATTTTTGTACTAACCGTCCTTCCGGCAGCACTCTCACAACCAAACGAGTAGAGCGAGCAAAGGAACTACGGACAATACTTTCAAGTTGATGGGTGCCTGTCGTAACGAAGATCGTTACCAGCCGTTCTTTCTCTTGATATAATGAGAACACGCGTTGTTTTAGGCGAAGTAAGGCTTCCTCCCAATGATAAACCGGATAAATTAAGGCACTAGCCGGAATCTTAGTTTCTGGTCTTTCCAGCCTTAGATAGGGAATTTCCCTTTGTTCACACCATAGCCTTAACGAAGCAAACTTACCACTACAGGTAGGATGACTAGCGTCAAGAATGACAGACGGCGTCTGAAGGGAAGCCTTTTCCGTCCAGATTAGTGGGCGTTCAAACGCAAGCCCCCTATTTTCAAGGCATGCGGCAATTTCACGTGCCGCAGCCGTTTCTCCCAAAAGTAAGATCATTTTTGTCAGTCACCCTCCATAGCTGTTGAGAAGAATCTTGTGTTTCTCGCGCAGTAATCCCTTATCTTGTTTGAAAAAGATTTTTGGCCTGGCCGATAGTCAAGGGCAAGGCATCCATATTTAAGATACCGTCGCGTGCGAGCAGCTCCGCTAAATGAGCCACCCTCGGTAAACGCAAATCAATCTTCCGAATTACTTCTTTATCTTTGAAAACTTCTGCTGTCGATCCTCCTAATACGATTTCTCCTTTACTCAACAAGTAAACCTTGTCAGCGAGCAAGGGAACAATATCTACATCGTGAGTGGCAAAAATCAAAGTAATCCCTTGATCACGGTTGATTGAATTAAGCAAACTTATTAAATTACTGACCCCACGGGGATCGAGAGCAGCGGTTGGCTCGTCTAAAACCAACACTTCCGGTCGCATAGCCAATACGCTTGCTAAAGCAACCCTTTTTTTTTCGCCACCGCTTAAATTATGAGGACTTTTGGCACTATACTCCTGCATGTCCACGACTCGAAGGGCCCAAGCAATAGCCTCATCTAGGGCCTTGCCCGAGATGCGCATATTCATTAATCCATAAGCAATCTCTTGGCGAACTGTAGAATTAAAGAGTTGGTCATCGGGGTCTTGAAAAACCATGCCGATTTTGCTGCGAATTTCCGGTAAATGTTCTTTGCACACTGATAATCCTTGCACAGTAACTGAACCTGATGTGGCTTGTAAGAGACCATTAAAAAGTTGGAATAAAGTCGACTTACCCGCTCCGTTAGGTCCAAGTATAGCAACTCTTTCCCCTTTTTCGATGGAGAGATTGATGTTTTTGAGGGCTGAGCACCCGTCACTATATGTATACCCTGCTTCCGAGATGTCAATAAGTCCCATTATGCATCCTTCCTTTAGGTCAAAATATCTAAGATCAATAAAAACATAAGCAAAGACGCAATAATCAGCCCATTTTTCCAATCCGCTGAAGGTATTGCGTTCGTAAAGAATTCAGAACCGGTACTGCTTTCACTGTACCCCCTAGACAAGTCCTAACTGAGTTAGTGAAAAATAAAAACCTTTTACCACGTACAACGGCAAAAGGTTTAACTGGTATCTGACAACAATAGTTCCCAAGGTACAGCTAATTCACCCCCTAACATTCCCGTAGGTAGTTTGACTTTGGAATAAGCAGGTCTCCTGGCTTAAGATCTTCATCGACTCACGTCTTCCCGGAAAACAATTCCCAGTGACATTTTGTAAGTAGACTCCCTTTTACAGTGGCGGGCACCGCGTCAGTTCAACTGACTTCCCTTTTCAATTCTTTCCCTCAGAAAAGAATCACTCATCCCTCGCTATTTAATTAATTTATTATAACCTGAATTACAAAGTTTTGTAAACCATGTCCTGAATCAGGCTTTACTTTTATTTAATAAAGATTAGAGGTGAAGGAGAACTCTCCAGTATTTCTACTCTCAATCCAACATAGTCATATTAAGGATGGGGGTGAGCAAGTGCAATTTAATATCTGCCAATTATTCTTTTTGACTTTTATAATTTATATAATCGATACGTTTGCTTACTCTGTAAGGCTTAACTCTGTCAAAAGTGGACAATTTGCCTTGTCTACGACATTTTTTAGCTTATTTTATTTAATCTCGCTGATAGCACATACCCTACAAGCTCCGCTAATTGGAGGTTTAATGGATAGTTCCATTAGTCAAAGTATTAATCCTCTACCCAGTATCCGCAAAGTTATTTGGGTAGCGACAGCAGGAACATTTTTTGGCATACTATTGACTCCCACTTTTTTAAAAAACTTCTTTAGAGCAGTAAATAATCTGGAACGGACAGGCTCCGTGTCATTGGTTGTGATTGATGCTTTGAAATTTCGCAGTATCAGTAGGTTTATCGAAAATATTACTTTGCCTTCAAAAGAAATGATAAATCAGCTACCGTATCACAAAATACCCACAAATTTAATATTTCTCAATATTATTGTCACCGGAATCTATACCATTGGCGTGATGTCTGCTTATTATGCTACTTTACTTGTTGTTGCTCAGCATCGCTTGGCAGCTTCAGCCTCGGCAGGAATCATTAATACTGCTGCAAATATTATTTTTATGCTTTTTATTGATCCCAAATCATCGATTATTACTGATCAGGCTTATAAAGGAAATCGACCCTATGAAGATGTCAAAGCTCTTGTCGTTATGTTAATGAGTGCCAAGCTGATAGGAACCATAATGGGACAATTGCTCCTTATCCCAGTGGCTAACGTTATTGCAAATATTTATAAGTGAAGACAGGGGCTTTAGCAGCCGAAAAGGATACAATCTCGTATATGACGCAGACTATTTGTAACGTTCATCATCTTACAAGTATATCTCGCTTGAAATGCCTTTATATTTTATACACATTTACAGGAAATGCCTTCTGCCTGTCGAATATAATCATAGTTATAATTTGATTAGGCACTAAAATACTATGAAGGTCTGTCCCAAGCTCGGGTAATATAGTCATTTTAATTTTTAAAAAGAAGGAGCAAACTATAATGTGTGAAGCAAATGCCTATCTTAAAGATGGAGAAAACGAAGTGTTGTTCATGGAGTCAGTCGATACCATCGAACCCTATGAAAATGGTCTTAAACTTATGGATATTTTCGGGAAACAAATGTTCATCCAAGCCAAAATTAAAGACATGACGCTTCTCAACCATCGTATTATTTTAGAGAGAACCGACGTTTAATAATGAAAGAGAGCTAATTAACCATGAATCTTCCTCTATGGCTTCAAACAAATAGTCCACTTTCGCCCTTTCCTTCAAAATTGAAGCAATCAAATTTTATTCAGAAAACCCTCCAAGATATTATCCGTTTCGTAAGGGAGTCTGTCTATTCTGAGGAGATTGCTCTTCGTTCAGGATTTCTGCAAGCCATAGATCCTAGGATAAAACTGCTCGCCATCTTTTTACTCCTCATAACCGTTAATCTCCTGCGCCATCTCCCCTTACTTTGGGGTGTCTACTTAGCTATTCTGATCCTGGCCACGTTATCCAAGGTTCCGGCTCGGTTCCTCGTGCAGCGAGTTTGGTTAGTTATCCCATTGTTTACAGGAATTATGGTCTTTCCGGCCTTATTCAATTGGGTACGCCCCGGCGACCCTCTCTGGACCATTTGGACCTTCTCGGCCTCACTCCATATCGGTCCTATTCATTTTCCGCGTGAATTAAGCATCACTCACCAGGGCTTTTGGGGGGCAATACTCCTGATCAGCCGGGTCGGTATTTCTGTCACTCTCGCCGTTCTCCTCACCCTAACCACACGCTGGAACAACCTGCTGCGCGCGTTACGCACTTTTTTTGTTCCTAAGATATTCGTTGTTACCCTGGAAATGACCTACCGTTACATTTTTGTACTTATCACCCTCCTTGAAGACATGTTCTTGGCACGTAAGGCACGTGACTCAGGGCATTCTTCCGGAGCTGAACAACGACGATTTGTGGGTTCCTCCATTGCAAGCCTTTTCGGTAAATCTCTGAAAATGAGTGAAGATGTCTATACCTCTATGATCGCACGAGGATATACCGGTGAAATTTATACCCTTCAGCGTTTCCAACTGCGCTGGTTCGACGTCTTTAGCATGGGAGTCAGCCTTATGCTAAGTTTATCGCTTTACGCTGCCGACAAAGTCTTAGGAGGATAAAAACTTGTCAAAACAAACTGTCCCGCTCTTCGAATTAACAGCTGTTTCCTACGCCTATATTCTCGATCATCCCGTCCTGTCCGACATACATCTGCAACTCTACCCAACTCAAAGTCTTGTTATTCTCGGAGCCAACGGCAGTGGGAAGTCCACGCTACTCAAGATTCTTGCTGGACTTGTTCATCCCACATCCGGTCAGATCGTGGCCTTTGGACAGGACCTTACGGAGAAGAAGCTGCAAGAACCTTCATTCTTATCCGAGTTTCGCCAACGTGTGGGCTTCATTTTTCAAAATTCTGATGCCCAACTATTCTCCGCTACCGTTCGGGATGAATTATCTTTTGCACCACTGCAACTTGGCCTTTCAACCGAACAGGTAGAACAACGGATTGTTGAAACCGCTGATCTGCTGGGAATTACACCATTGTTAGACCGCCCGCCTTATAAACTGAGCGGTGGAGAGAAGAAAAAAGTCGCCTTGGCCTGTGTTCTTACTGCTAACCCAGAAGTTCTATTTCTTGATGAGCCGACAAATGGCCTTGATCCGCGCACTCAGTTTTGGCTTGTAGAATTTCTTTCAGCCCTCCAAGACGCAGGAAAAACGATTATTACCGCAACGCACGATCTTTCCATTGTGGAAGAAATCGCCCAGCGAGTGATTGTCTTGCGCGAAAATCACACGATTGCAGCAGATGGAACAGCGTACGAAATTCTTAGTAACCGAGGACTCCTTTTAGATGTAAACCTCATTCATGAACGCTCTCATTTTCATATCGGTGGAGCAAGAGAACATGGTTAATTATGAAAGGGGATTTTCATGGCTATCATATTTCAATCAATTGGCACAATCCATACACCTTATTTTGACTTCAATACCCCCCACCAACCAATTCCTGACGCACCAGGTGATTTTTGGATAACACTTAATCCAGAGTATGCAAGTGCTCTAAAAACCCTCGAGAATTTCAACTACATTTATATCCTCTATCACCTAGATCAAGTAACCCCCTCAGTTAAGCTATTAACTCACTCTCCCTGGGCTCCCGAGCTTGAAATCGGGCTCTTTGCAAGCCGTTCCCCCAATAGGCCCAACCCCATAGGCCTAAGCATTGTCCAATTAAAAGCAATACAGGGTAACGAACTTGTTATTTCGGGGATTGATGCCTATAACGGAACTCCCTTACTAGACATTAAACCCTATATGTATTTTCAAGACAGCAAAGAGGATGCTAATAACGGCTGGTTTGATTCCCTACCTGATAAAGAACATATAATAGCCCATGCCCTTGGACTTTCACATGAACATGACCATCCGCATCATGAACATCCCCATTCACATGCCCATGATCACGATCGTCATAGCCGTCACGACCGCACTTCCTACGAGGATGGCCAGGACTGCCACTATCAAGCTCCTGAACACACACGTGACCATAAACTCACTAAACATCATCTTGACCATAATGATTGAGACCAAAAGGGGCACGACTACTCTCGCGCCCCTTTTTTTATCCTACTTCATTATTCAAGTTGGCTCCAGTAAATTGACTGTTATAAAGATCTGCATAGAAACCATTCTGCGCAAGTAGCTCATAATGGTTACCCATTTCGATAATACTTCCTTTGTTCATAACCAATATCAATTCTGCATCTCTAATCGTTGAAAGTCTATGCGCAATTACGAAGCTTGTTCTGCCTTTCATAAGTTCCGTCATAGCTCTTTGAATATAAACCTCAGTTCTGGAATCAACACTACTTGTCGCTTCATCAAGAATTAGGATTGCAGGATTTGCAAGGATGGCCCGAGCAATCGTGAGCAGTTGTTTTTGACCTTGCGAAATATTAGAGGCTTCTTCATTTAAGATTGTTTTATAGCCATCAGGAAGTGTTTTAATGAAGTGATCGGCATGAGCAGCTCTTGTTGCCTGCATAACTTCTTCTTCCGTTGCCCCCTCTCGACCGTAGGCAATATTTTCCATGATCGTACCATTAAAGAGCCAGGTGTCTTGGAGCACCATGCCGAATATATTGCGTAATGCACCTCGCTTAATATCTCTGATATCAACTCCATCGATCGTGATCTTACCAGCACCTATTTCATAGAACCGCATCAATAAATTAACAAGCGTGGTCTTACCCGCACCCGTCGGCCCAACAATAGCGATTGTATGTCCCTGTTTAACGTCGATATTCATGTTCTTGATAAGCGGTTCGTCTTTTTTATAGCTGAAATCTACATTTTCAAATTCCACTTCCCCCTTAGGGAAGGTAATAATTTTAGCGTCACTATGATCCGGCAATTCTTCAACTTCGTCTAGAAGTTCAAAGACGCGCTCAGCCGAGGCCACAGTCGACTGAATAATATTAGCTATATTGGCAGTCTGTACAATCGGCATAGTGAATTGTCTGGAATATTGGATAAATGCTAAAATATCTCCAATAGTAATGGTACCCCGAGTTGCAAAAACACCACCGATGACGCAGACAATAACATATCCTAGATTGCTGACAAATCTCATTAAAGGCATTATTATACCTGAAATAAACTGTGCTTTATAGCCGGCAGTATAGAGTTTAGCATTAATTGAATTGAAGGCTTCGATGGATTCATCCTCACGTCCAAAGGCCTTAACAATTTTGTGCCCAGTGTACATTTCCTCAACATGCCCATTAAGTTCTCCCAGTGATCTTTGCTGGGCAGCAAAGTGTTTCTGAGAGTGTTTGGCAATGTTCATCGTTACAAGCACATATAGAGGTAGAGTTAATATAACGATAACTGTCAATAACGGGCTGATGGAAAGCATCATAACCACAACCCCAAGAATGGTTACAATCGAAGTAATCAATTGGGTAAGACTTTGCTGAAGCGTCGTTGAAATATTATCAAAGTCGTTGGTAACACGGCTTAAAATTTCACCGTGTGTTCTCGCATCAAAGAACCTCAGGGGCAACCGTGAAAGCTTCTCATCAACCTCCTTCCGCATATGATAAACCGTTTTTTGAGCTACTCCAGCCATAATATATTGTTGCAGATAACTAAAGGTCGCACTAATAAGATATAACACTAAAAGAATTAATACGATCTGACCAATATAGGTGAAATCCATGGTTGGGACGGGCTGATGCATCTTCAGAGCCATCATTTTGGCTTCAACGCCTTCTCCAATCTTGGTTATCGCCTGACCCATGATTTTAGGGCCAACAATACTAAAAATTGTGCTCAGAATGGCAAAAATAAACACTGTCATAAATTTTGTTCTCTGAGGTTTTAAATAACTAAGCAGTCTTAAAAGTGTCCCCTTGAAATCCTTGGCTTTTTCGACCGGTTTTCCCAAGGATCCCGCCGGCCCCCCTGCTCTGCCGCCGAAAACTCCTTGTTGGGGTTTATCAACTTTACGTTCTTCACTCACGCTAGTTCCTCCTCTGAAAGCTGTGAGGCTACAATCTCGCGATATACCTTACAGGTCTTTAACAGTTCTTTATGAGTTCCCATGCCTGATATCTGTCCATCATCTAAGACTATGATTCTATCAGCGTCCCTAACTGTTGAAACACTTTGAGCAATGATAAATACCGTGGCATCTGCAATTTCAGGTTTAAGGGCTGCACGCAGCTTAGCATCTGTTTTGAAATCCAGGGCAGAAAAACTATCATCAAAAATATATATTTCAGCTTTTCTAATTAGAGCACGGGCAATCGAGAGGCGTTGCTTCTGCCCTCCGGAAACATTAGTTCCTCCCTGGGCAATCTGATGATCAAAGCCAGCTTCTATCTCCGAGACAAACTCCGTCGCTTGGGCAACTTGGGCTGCATGTTCAATCTCTTCCCTAGTAGCATCTTCTTTGCCGTATTTTATATTTTCAGCAATAGTACCCGAAAAAAGCACCGTTTTTTGAGGAACAAAACCGATCTTGGCACGAAGTGCCTTCTGACTCATTTCTCGCACGTCTACTCCATCAACCAATACACTTCCGCTTTCGACATCGTAGAAACGAGTAATTAAATTAATCAATGTAGATTTACCTGAACCAGTACCTCCAATAATTGCAGTCAACTCACCCGGTTTTGCGCTAAAGGTTATATTGCTAAGAGCTGTTTGGTCTGCACCAGGGTATCTAAAGGAAACTTCCTTGAATTCGACAAAACCTCTTTTGCTATTTGCTGGTTTTGGTTTTTGGGGATCAATAATGTCGAGCTCCGTTTCAAGTACTTCATTGATTCTTACCGCAGAAACCTGCGCACGAGGTACCATGATGAATAACATGACAAGCATGAGTAATGAGAATAATATTTGAGTAGCATATTGAATGAAGGCTAAAAGGGATCCGATCTGCATCGTTCCATCGTCGATTCTCAGAGCACCAAACCAAATAAGGGCCACAGTCGTTAAGTTCATAATCAACATCATGGCCGGCATTAAGACAGCCATAATTACATTAACCTGAATTGCGTTGTTCATAAGGTCTGCGTTGGCAACATCAAAGCGCACTCTTTCTTTTTCAATGCGATTAAAAGCACGCACGACTCTGATACCCGTAAGTTTTTCTCGTAAAACAAGATTCAATTTATCAATTTTTTCTTGCATTACCTTAAATAGCGGCAAGCCTCGTTTCAGAGTAACACCAATGACAATGAACAGTATTGGAATAGCAACCACAAGTACCCATGCTAAAGATTTATCTTGTTGCAAAGCCATGATAACCCCGCCGACACATGTTAAAGGCGCCGTAACCATCATACTAAGGATCAAAACCGATACTTGCTGAATTTGTGTTACATCATTTGTCGTTCTGGTTATCAGTGTAGCGGTTCCTAATTTATCAAATTCATGCAAGGAAAAACTTTCAACTTTAGCAAAAATCTTTTCCCGTAATATTCTCCCAAAACCTACAGCTGTTTTTGAGGAGAGATAGGTCGCCATTATCGCGCATCCCGTTCCTCCTGCTGCAATGAGTAACATGAAACCACCAATTTTAAGAATATAATTTATATCCTTGTTAGCTAAGCCTTTGTCAACAATATCTGCCATTAACATAGGCAAATAGAGATCTGAAAGTACCTGGGTAAAAAGAAGCAGAATAATAACTCCTATATAGGCTTTATATTGTTTTAGAAATCTATACAATTTGATCATTAAACTATCATTCTCCAATCATCCGTTATCATGCAAATTATTCTTCGCAACCACCCAGAAGCTTCTTCAGAGCATCTAAACCCTCAAACACTTTAGCAAGCTCTTCGGGAGTCCCTTTGCTCATGGCGTCTTCAATTTTTTCCCCAATCCGTTTGTGAAAATTCTGATGCATTTCTTTGAAATCAGAAGATATACTAACATAGACAACTCTTTTGTCTTCTACACTTCTTTTTCTTTCTACCATTCCTTGCTTCTCAAGTCTGTCGACAATGCCTGAGACAGTACTATTAGATAAACTAAGTTTAGCACTTAATTCAGTGATCTTAAGTGTTTTTTCTTTACTTAAAATTCCAATCACCATGCCTTGAGGGGCTGTAATACCTATATCCTCAAACACTTTACTCATACTTTGCTTGAAAAGGTGCATTACTTCTCGGAAAAGTTTTGCAGCCTTTGCGATATCATTTAAGTTCTCCTTTTCCATTTCTTCACCGCCTTGTCAATCTAGTCCGTATGCGAATATTTCGCTCGCGAATACTTCGTCCACGAAATATATTTACTTGTCATATACTACTTGATCCCTACTTATTTGTCAATAGGAGTGTCTCGCACGAACGAGCATCACATCAGGCCCTTGATCTGTGGCCTCGTGATTCTGCTGTAAAATTAAGAAACAAAACGAACAGCGCATTGCTGTCCGTTTTGTTTCTTTGATAATGTTTTTATTTTATTATGGGTTAATGCTTAGGCTGTGGTTGAGAATACTGGGGATTGTTACGGGTATGGTCATTATAACCGGGGGCGACTTCCTTCGTTCCGGCTGGCGACGGATCTTTGCCATATTGAGCAGGCCCACCATACTTCTCGTTTGGGTTTTCCTCATAAGAAGTCCCATTACCCTCATTCCATGGACCTCGACTATCACCCTGTCCTGTCGACATGTTCATATATTTCTTAGAGAAGTCAGAATCACGGAAGTCTTTGTTGACTCCGCTTCCTGCTATGGTATTAATCGCTTGCATAAATGAGAAGTTATGTGCTTCCTCACGGCTTAAAAGAAAACGAATCATATCTTTGACCCCAGCATCATCTGTTTGTTGCAACAAACGCTCATAAATGAGCTTAGCTCGCAATTCTGCTCCTGCATTGGCCGAAAGATCGGTATATAAATCTCCGGTTGAGTTGACGAAGCTAGATGACCAAGGAACTCCGGCAGAGTTCACAAGAAGAGGGCCTCCTCCTAACAAGGCCATATGATTGGCCGGGAAATCTTTAGGAATATTATCCACCGGTCCAACCAACATCGCTAGGGCCTCGCCAACCATTTCCAAATGACTTAACTCTTCGGCTGCAATATCTTGCAACAAATCTCGTATCTTAGGATCATTGCACCCTACACTTTGGGAGAAATATTGCATGGCTGCTTTAAGCTCACCATTACCACCGCCGAATTGCTCCAGTAATAAAATTGCAAATCGAGGATCTGGTTTATCGACATGTACAGTATACTCCATATCTTTGACATGCTTAAACACTGTAAAAAACCTCCCTTGTAATATGTTTATTGATAATACACAAAGTGGCTGCCTGTGAGCGCTTTCCATAATTTAATGCTCTCTATTATGATGTAACATGTTTAATGATAATATACATTTCAAATAATTAATCCCCACAATGATCCACAAACGATTTTTACGCATTTAAAATTCTCACCTCTCGAAAAAAAATTAAATAGTTTCCGCAGAAACATAACAATTCTATTACTTTATTGTTTCCGTGTCAATAATAAAGTGGGGCTGTATCATACGCTGATGTTTCAGCGTTTTGATACAGCCCCCTTTAGGCTACTTTTTGATACAACCCCATTATTCAAAATCATTTCGATTTGTTATAGCTACACCTTGCTTCTTAATTTCTGCATCCAAATGCCTACAATACTTTTCCACGAAGCTAAGCATACTGTCAAATTGTTCCTCGGTTACCTGCTCAAATACGGCTTTATCCCGCTCTTGAAACTCTTTGTGCAGTTCCTCATGGACTTTGTTAATTACTTTCCCTTGCGAAGTCAAGCTAAAATAGATTTCTTTCTTGTTATCCGGCTTTTACAAGCGTAGAGCT
>JARLHW010000077.1 GCA_031292075.1 Desulfosporosinus sp. | reverse complement strand
GATTTGTCCTTGCGAGTCTTTAGTGGCCTGCGCACTCTGGATTCCTGCGGTCGCCTGATTCTTTTGGGCTTCGAGTTGGTCAAGATTAAGCGTAGCCAGTAGTTGACCCGGTATGACTTTATCCCCGACCCGTGTCTTAACCTCCTGCAAAATCCCCGAGATTGCGGGTGCAATACTGGTTTGAACAAAGGGAGCCACAGTTCCGAGATAGGTATCCCCTATGGGCACACTACTTTTTTCAAGCGATATAACGTTAACTTTGGTGGACTCATCCACAGCATTTTGCGTCCCACACCCTGTTAAAACAGCTAATCCTAGCGTACTAATGGCCAGCCAAGCCCCTATTTTTTTCTTGGCATGTATCATATCCATCTCTTCTCCTCTCACTTGGCTATAATTTCACGACTCAGCCTAACTTTTCTTTGGAGTCAGCTTGCTTTGTTTTTTCCCGATAAAAAGTGACGAAATTAAGGAAATAACTGTAATGATTGCGGAGATAATAAACGCTTCTCGTATACCATTTTGAAAGGCCAGCTTTTTGAGCACAGTCATCAAATGCAACATATTAGCCTGATTTGTAATGCCGAATACGGAAGGATGTTGACCATAGGCTGAGATTTTTTGCAACGATTGCACACTAATAGTCTGCATATAAGTAACAAAGCTAAGATTGGAATGGGTCGTCATGACAGTTCCCAAAATAGCAACTCCCACCGAAGCTGCCACATTGCGCAAGGTGTTCTGCAGTGCAGACGCCCGATTGACGAGTGATGGCGGCACAGAGTTCATCCCGGCCGTAGTTAGGGGAGCCATCGCCAGGCCCCTGCCCGATGACCTTACCCCATAAACGACCATAATAGCCAAGTACGTCCAGTTGAAATTCAGATTAACGAGCATAAGCGAGCCTATCAACATAACAATAAACCCCGCTATGGCTAGCGGCCTAGCCCCAACCTTATCAAACAATGCCCCACTGATCGGCATCAACGCGGCTGTCATGAGTGCTCCCGGCATCGTCAAAATCCCCGTCTGCAGGGGACTGAACCCCAGACCGTTTTGTAAAAAGACAGGCAGGAGAAAAAGTTCGCCCATCATGGCCATGCTCATAAAACTAACTGCAATATTAGAGGCCAGAAACGGACGAATCTTAAAGAGACGTAACTCGAGCATCGGGTCCTCCGAGGTCAACTCCAACACCACAAAGAGGGCGAGAAAAATAGCCGCAGCGATGAACAGTGAAATAATCTTGGCCGAGGACCATCCGCTCGTTGGAGCGTCAGAAAGTGCATATAGGAGGCAGAAGAAACCGATAACACAGGTTACAAAACCCAGTAAGTCAAACTTGCCCGCATCCTTAGACTTCAGCTCCGGAATATAAGCTCGCGCTATGAAGATATTAATAATCCCAATTGGAACATTGATGTAGAAAATCCAGCGGAAATTAAAATTTTGCACGATGTAACCGCTTAAGGTCGGGCCAAAGGCTGGAGCGGACATGATCGCAATACCCCAAATCCCCATGATCAGTCCGCGTTTTTCCGGTTTAGACAAGCTGAAAAGAATGGTCATACTGATTGGCATCAACAAGGCTCCACCCAAGGCCTGAAGGACTCTAAAGAAAATGAGCGAGGAAACGCTCCAAGCAACACCGCACAAACCCGAGCCGACAACAAAGGTTACCAAGGCGAAAACGTACAT
>JARLHW010000076.1 GCA_031292075.1 Desulfosporosinus sp. | reverse complement strand
CTTAAAAAATCGCCCTTCAAAAACCAACTCAAAGTCCTTTCAAAATGCTCAATAATAACATCTGGATTGATACTTACCCTTCTTAGTACCGTATCCTTTCCAAGGACTTCTTCGGACAGATCCCTTATCTGAAAATCCATATTAAAACCCTCAAAAGCAGTGAGCGCCCGTCCAAAATCGTGTAAAGAAATATTCTTTCCATCTATAACCAGATAAACTTGATTTTCTTCTTCAGCATGTTGAATCCGGCATGTTCCAACGCTATTAAGGCTATATCCCTTGTCTATTTGAATTGCATTATCTATAAAATACCTATCCGACAAATATGTAAGAGTTTTATATCCAAGACCAGTCAATATCTTCTGATGCATTTGTTCGATTGCCATTGCCTGATTTTCTTCAGGCTTTACGAGTATCTCAAACTGATAACCGCCCTCCATTTCTTCTGCTTTCCATACGGAAAACTCTGGCATAATCATATTTGAAATCTCAAATCGATGTATAATCCCATCGGCATCATATCCTGGTATAATTTTTGGAAAGTTATCCATCTTGCTTATACCAAGTAACTCAGCCATATAATCATTATGACAATCCAAACAAAAATCACCGACATTTGCCACATGAATAGTAGATTCAGTTGATTTGCACTTTTTGCATTTCATGAATATGTCTCCTTTCCGATGCTTTTATTCTCCAAATCATTCCCGTGAAACAATTAACTCTTCATTATCGCCCTGCTAAGCCTTTCGTATGACATTTGGCCCTGTATTACTCCCATGGATCACATATTATTCCAGCGACTAAAAAACTATACACGCAAGATAGTTTCTAATCTTTTATTGATTAATTCCATATCAAAGTTTCTATACCATTGGCTCTGAGCCCACTTCTGCATCGTTTCATAGGACTAATCTGCCCATAAATAAGATCGAATTCCGGAGCGTCCTTAACATCTTGCGCTTTAATTCCATGGATTGAGAATTCAAAGGGTCAAAGTAACTATACCGGGGATGAGGTTCAGCTCAGCAATTCTATGTGAAAAGGAGCAAAGCCTAAGATTTAGAACCGCCCCCTGTCAAGTAGACAATAGAAATCAAACTCCATCCGCTCTTCTTCCGAGATCCCCTGGAGCGACGGGTAAAGCTTTTGCTCTGCTTGGTTTTTTGTCTACATTTCCTCATGGTTTCCCTATTCCCTTCCAGAAGATTGGAAAAAACAAAGAAAACTTGGCCGTCGCCAAGTTTCCCGATACTATTTTTAGTTTAGTGTATAATGTTGATTGTGCTGTCTTTCCGAATAGGCGCAGTGGATTCTGCACCACTAAAACCGATAGCCGCGGAAGAGCAGATGGTATGCTCCTTAGGGATGCCTAATTCAAGCAGATAGGCTCGGACACCAGGATCATCACGAAGCCAGTGCAGTTGGTTGATGTAACAACTCCCTAGCTGCAAAGACTGAGCTGCAAGAAAAATATTCTGGAGGGCCAGCGCACAATCGGCCATAGCATTTTCGTAATTCGGGCGATTGGAGGCAATAATCAGCGTTGGCGCTTGATGATAGAAGTTATAGCCTTCCTTCCGGGAATGCTCCTTGATAGCCAGCTTGCCGGGGTAATCGTCATCAGGAACCCAATGTTGAAATCCTTCACGCACAAGTTCATTTAAATGAAGCAGCACATCTTTCTTCTGAATCGCCGTAAACAGCCAGCTTTGGTTGTTTCCCCCGCTAGGTGCCCAGATTGCGGCATCCAGTATAGCCTCCAGTTGTTCCGGTGATAGTTGTTGGTCCGTAAATCGGCGCGTACTCCTCCGCTCATGGATGCACTTTAGAATTTCGTTATTGATACCCATATTTTTTCTCCTTCCAAATAGATTTGCTGACACACTCTTAAAAACTAACCTTGGCTATTTTATGTTTTCAGACATCTGTCGCGGTTATGCGGACAGCTCCCTTAATCTTCGGCTAGGGCCACAAAATTCCACATGACACCAAACTTATCAAAAACAACCCCATGGCAAGGGCTGAAAAAGGTTTTTTGTAAAGGAATGCCTACCTTCCCTTCTTCCGATAAAACAGAATAGGCGTGCTTAACTTCATCTATAGTACCCTCCACCGCGATAGATACCCTCTCTGACGGTGTATCGTTCAATTCTCCCAAGCAATCGGACAGGCGCATAAAGGTACTGCCCAAGTGAATAATGGTCTGGACTATCCAGTTTTTCTGGCTATCAGGGATTATCATAGGGTTATCCGGACTTTGAGGAATGTCCGAAAACCGCATGATTTCTGACACTTCCGTCTTAAACGCTCTTGAGTAGAGCTCGACTGCCTCCTGGCATTCGCCCTTAAAGGTAAGATATGGTCTTATTTGCATGTAATTTCCTCCCTTAATTTAATGATCCGGGGCGAACATTGTGGTAACCGCCTGCACCATAAACAGGTCTAGTATGATTTAATAAGGGACTACAATATGTAGATTACCATTATTTGTGAGCGCTAAGCAAATTAATTTGCCGTTTATACCGAGTTATCACCGGAGGCATTTCAGTTTAATCCTTTATGATTAAATGCAGTTAAGTTAAACATAAAGGAGCGGTTCAAATGTATAATTCTCAACTCAAACCGAACGAAAAAGTATTTCCCTGCCCAGGCTCCATGGCTCTCAGGTTTCAGACTTTTCACCTCACCAAGACGATAGTTGTTCTTTTTTACGGTTGAAACCAGGCAAAGTCATTGTGCCAAATATAACCGTAGAAACCAAACGGGTCTTTTTCCCATTCCGGAAAAGGTCCTAAAATTTTGCGAGGATTGTTATCGTCAGCGCCAATCATCCAGAGCGAGTTGTCTTGAACATACATAATCTGAGTTCCGTCTTTGGACCACTCCGGCTGGTATATGCCCGTGCCTGCAGCCTTTAAAGGATGGGCACCAGAGCCGTCAAGATTCTCGATCCACAAGGTCCGCGTAGCTATCCAGTCCGAAAGTTTGTCGGAATCACTGAATCCCCAAGTATCATTGCCTAGGTTTTGGGCAGCAATAAAAGCAATTTTACTGCCATCCGGAGATGGCGCAGGATCAATTGCCACGACTCCCTTGGGATTGGTCAGGTTCCTGATGTTTCCCGTCGCAGGATCGCAAATTGCCAGGCTTTTCTCAAACCAAACAGGACGATTTCCCCCAGCTACCATCAGCAACTGCCCCTGAGGCAAAAAGGAAAGCCAATTCCGGTACACCAGTCCATAAGTTAGTGCTTTCGGTTGAGAGTCACCAAGCTTAAGACTTTGTAATTCCAAGCCGTCAGCCGCCAAAGAAGCCGAATAGGAAGGGTCCAGCGAGTACAGCAATCCCGTGCCGTCGGGCCACCAAGCCGCCACAATAATTCCTGTATCTGCGGGAGCTTTCAACTGTTGGGTTGTTCGACCGTTTTCTAGATTGTAGGTATAAAGAATATCCTGACGATCTTGAGGATTATTTGAATCCCGAGTTAGAGTCGGTCCGCTATTGCACGCTAAGGCTTTACCGTCAGGAGACCAACAAGCGTAACCGGAATATTTCCCGATACCTGGTATTTGATACGGTTTTCCTTCCACCGGAACCACCCAAATTCCGTCCCGACCCTCTGCCACCAGAACATTTGCGGTGGGTGACCAGGAAATATTAGGTACGTTAGGCAATTCAGGAAGGCCCTGAACCTGATGGGCTTGCTGTCCATCCCTACGAATAAGCCAAAGCTGTCCGTTATTTTCGTCCTGTCCACTGGAAAATATAAACGCTATCCATTGGCCATCGAAAGACCAAACCGGATAATAGGCCTTGCCGGAATTTGTAAGCTGTTTCTGCTCACCGGTTTCACCGTAAAGTAGATATAGTAAACCTTTCTGGGTGAAAGCCAGATCACCTCTATTCTTGGCGTCGACCATTTGAACAGACGTCAGGGCACTCTTCTCCTCATTGAGGGGAGCTGAGCTCATACCGTCCGGGCCACCGCTCGCCGTAGTTTGCTGAGTTTGTCCACAACCGGCAAGCCCCGTCAGCAAAGAAGCGAAAACAATGAAAACGAAACCAATAAAAACTACAGACTTATCCTTGAAACGCATTACGAATCACCTTTTCTCTTGTTTCTTTTTCAATCACCTCGATGATTTCAATCCAATCAGGTGAATAATTGGGGGATGTGGACAATCATTTATTCAGATTTCCACACACTCTCATACTATCCTAACTTTCAAAATACATAGGCTGTCACTTTCTGTCGCTCGCGGTTCCCGCTCAGTAGAGGACTGGTAATTCCCGGAATCTGTCGAATGCATTTAGAATTCCAGGATACAGAGTATTGGGAGAATAGCAATTTGATAAAAGCGAGAATCCAGGAACCTGCCGTTTCAAACGACCATCGTGAGACGTTACGCGCCTCTCAAAATGGAAAGGTCTGTTTTTTCATGGTCTGTGCATATATTTACTTAATTCCGGTTCGATTTTTCAGTCCAAAGATTACCTATTAAAAAAATTATAAAAATCTTGTATCTGTGAAGAATTTTCTTGATCTGTATTTTTCGATTTTACCAGGGCCGTCGTGCTGGATAATTGCTCCTTCAGAGGAATACAAACAAGTTGAGGAAATAAACTCAACTTAACTAGATTAATGGGAATTAGTGAAATTCCGAGTCCTTCATTTATCATACTCAATAAAGTATCATTGCGCATGCTGGTATAAACAACTATTGGGTCAAATCCATTATTTCTGCAGAAAGTTTTAGTTAAATGATGAATTTCTGATCGTTCGTCAAGTATAACAAAAGGTTCTGTACGCAATTCTTTAATGCTAATTACTTCATATTTCGCTAAGCTGTGGGTACCCGAACAAACGAGCACGATCTCATCAGTCAAAAGCGGAATAATATCCAAATTATTGCAATTAATTAGATCGATTCTAATGATAGCGAAATCCAACAGGTTTTGTTGGAACATTTCCCATATTTCATGCTGATATCCCTCGCGTAATACAAGGTGAATACCAGGATATTCCGTCTTAAATCGGACAATTTGTGGTATTAGGCCGTAATGTGAAAGGACGGGAATGGAACCAATCCGGAGATTGTCCTTTTGCATTGAACTAAACATAGACATTTGGAACAACATATCTTTATATAGATCAATAAATTTCGTGGCGATATTCAAAAAATGCTTTCCGGCAGGAGTCAACGATATAGGGTATGACTTGCGATTAAAAAGAGATATATTGAGCTCGCTTTCCAACGACCTTATCTGTTTGGAAAGTGAGGACTGGGAGATAAATAACTCGTCAGCCGCCTTGGAAAAACTCCCCCACTTTGCAACAGCTAAGAAATAACTGAACTGATTTAAGGTCATTAAAATCACTCCCATTATTCATAATATAATATTTTTCCAATACGTCAAGACATTATTCCAGATGGGAATAATGTCTTGACGTATTGGAATTGTAATCAGAACTATGATAGCTATAATGAGCTTATGAATAATGATTGGAGGAGAGTTTATGGCAAGCTCAGACTTAAGAGAATTCCTCGCAGTCTTAGAAGAATCTGGACAACTTGTCCGAGTGAAGGAAGTTGTAAATCCCGAGCCGGATATTGCTGCCGCCGGTAGGGCTGCTGCCAATCTAAAAAGCAGCCCCGCTATTCTTTTCGAGAAGGTACGCGGGTATCGCTATAGTGTAGTTACCAATGTCCATGGCTCTTGGCAAAATCACGCGCTTATGCTAGGGATGGATAAAAATGCTTCGATAAAGGATCAATTCTATGAACTCAACCGCAGATGGGATAAGTATCCTGTTAAGCCTAAAATAGTTGATCGAAAGGAAGCTCCATGCAAAGAGAATGTTATTACTGAAAAAATTAACCTCTTTGAAATTTTGCCTCTATACCGGATCAACGAACAGGATGGGGGGGTTTTCCTTTCCAAAGCATCCATCATAACCGGAGATCCTGAATTCCCGGACGATATGAATAAACTCAATGTAGGAACTTACCGAATACAAGTAAAAGATAAGGACAGGGTTGGTATCCAGGCGTTGGCCATCCATGATATCGCGATTCAGCTGGAGAAGGCGGAAGCTGTCAACCAGCCTTTACCTATTGCGATCTCTATCGGTAATGCTCCCCTGGTCACATTCATGGCGAGTACTCCAATTAGTTATAATCAAAGTGAATACGAGTTTGTAGGTGCCTTACAGGACGGCGAACCAACGATCATCGTTAAAGCAGATACGGCAGAGCATCTCTACGTACCTGCTGGTGCTGAGGTTGTACTGGAGGGTTATATTATTCCGCGCAAGCGTGAGGTAGAGGGTCCATTCGGTGAGTTTCCGGGTTCCTATTCAGGATCTCATTTGCAGTGCGAAATTCAGATCACTCATATTACGCACCGGAATGACCCTATTTTTGAAAATCTCTATCTGGGCGTTCCCTGGACAGAGATTGACTACTTAATGGCGTTGAATACGAGTATTCCACTTTATAAACAAGTGAAGGAAAGTATGCCTGAGGTGGTTGCTGTTAATGCCATGTATACTCACGGTATCGGGGTCATCATCTCCACTAAATGCCGCGTAGGCGGCTATGGTAAGGCGGTTGCTTTTCGGCTGCTTTCGACACCTCATGGAATGCCCTATTCTAAAGTGATTATCATTGTGGATGAATTTGTCGATCCTTTTAATCTTGAACAGGTCATGTGGGCAATGACCACTCGAGTCCGTCCGGATAAAGATGTTTCCATCATTAATAATTGCCCAGGAATGTTGCTTGATCCTTCAAGCTATCCAGGCGGTATGCATAGCAAAATGATAATTGATGCTACCACTCCCGTCCCTCCTGAGCCAAACCTCCGGGAAAGTCTCCTACTGGAGCCCCCGGTGGATACAGATAAATGGGAAGCCATTATTCGGAACTTGCTAAAAGAAACCAAACTAAAAAAGGAGTAAACGATATGATATGTCCTCGGTGCGATAGTAATAGAGCAAGGGTGATGGTAACGTCTCCCGTAGGGAATGAATGGGAAGTTTATGTTTGTGAAAAATGTTGGTTCTCCTGGCGTTCCACAGAAAAAATCAAAGTCAACCCTAAATTTAAGCTGAATGATCAAAAGATTGCTGAAATGTTAATCATTCCACCCATTCCGCCGTTAAAGATAAATGACGATAAAGGCTAATCCTAAATAAGGAAAACCATTTACGAGACTTAAGCGCTGTAGAATTCTCCAAGAGGGCTGCCTATTATATGTCAGAACTCAGTATGATTCATCCATTCAGAGAAGGAAATAGCAGAAGTATCAGGGAATTTATACGGCAGTTGGCTTTTGAAAGAGATTATATTATTAATTGGTCCTTGATTTCAAGTGAAGTCTTGTTAGAGGCTATGATTACTGCGGTTAGTGAACTCGTTCAGCTAAAGCTGAACATCGGGGCTTCGGTAACGATAATGTCCAGTGGACATTATTGCCGAGCCGCCTATCCCAATAGGAATACTTCGCGGCGAAGGAGGATTCTACCCCCACCGAATTGGAAATCGGAACACCCACTTATAGAAGTGGGTGTCTCGGAATTGATAAAAGCATTGAACTATTAACAAGTTGCATCTTTCAATCTATAGAAAACAAGTAACTGCATAAAGCAATAAAAGGCACCTAGTTTAGGTGCCTTTTATTGGCAAAAATCGGTTTATAGAAATTACATCTACCGTACTGCAAAGAAGTCGTTTCTAAAAAAGAAAAGCAGGCCAGTGCCCTGCTTAAATAATCACTAATATAATAGGAAGGAATTTTTCATTAATAATGAAAACTAATTACCGGTCAGCTGGATGCGGATGCCACACCAACTGCTTAGATTGCATTGGCCATATTCTTGCTCAACGCTCCATCTCCTATATTTATAGTACTATATATAGTGGCAACATCAAATATATTTAATTAATGAGTCCTATAAGGAACAATATGACCAGTTCATTAAACCTGATTCTCTGTTCAAAACGCCAGCCGAGGTAACTTTAAACTCCTTTCCGTCACTGTCGGTATTGTGAAGCGTAGTGCGCTGGAACATATTACTAATAAAAAAACATGACTGCACCCGGTTAATTGTCCGGGTGTAATCATGTTAGCTCTGTGTGGATTCATTAGCAAGTGAATTATTCCTAGTTCCATTTTTTTCGTCTGGTTACGCGATAACTGTTATATTTGCCAATATACTTTTATTCTTTCGAAACGCCTTGACTACTTCATATTATTCTGTTTAACTGAAATGATATGATACTAAAGGTTTTGAAAACGAACTATCATAGACCAATTTTTGACTCATTGGCAATCCATCAACAGCATATTCATAAGGGTCTGTTGGCAGCGGCAGATATACGGATTACACGGTTACAATGTATGCTTCTTCACATATGAAAAGAGTAGAAATTAGTGCAATATACGCAAAGAAGATTTATTTGGTACAACCCTATATGGAAGTACTTAGAAGTGAGTGATAACTGTTGATAGCTAAACTAAAAGAAACTTACCCCGCCTTAACCCACCGTAATTTTCGTTATTTTTGGTTTGGTCAATGCATTTCCTTAATTGGCACGTGGATGCAGTCTACTGCTCAACAATGGCTAGTATATTCACTGACTAAATCCGCACTGTTGTTAGGGTTGCTCGGTGCAGCCCAATTTGGACCGGTCATGTTCTTATCCCTGTTTGCTGGAGTATTTATAGACAGATACCCCAAGAAACGCCTGATTATTTTTACCCAAATAACCTTAATGATCCAAGCATTCGTTTTGGCCCTTCTGGTTTGGTCTGGGCATGTCACTTACTGGCATGTCCTTATCCTGGCTGTGTTCCTCGGTCTTATTAATACGCTTGACACACCCACCCGACAATCTTTCATGCCGGAGTTAGTGGCGAAAAAAGACCTTAGGAGTGCTATCGGCCTCAACTCGGCCATCTTCAATGTGGCTAGAATGATTGGCCCTGCCCTGTCTGCCGTCTTAATGGCTAAGTATGGTACAGGCCTTCTGTTTTTCTTTAACGGAATTAGCTTCATCCCCGTAATCATTGGACTCTATCTGATTAAGACAAACCCAGCTGAGAATAAAACTGTACGTAAAAAAGTACTTGTTGAAATATTTGAGGGTTTAAAATATATCAGGCAGTCCCCTCCCCTCCGCAGCACCGTCTTGTCCATGTTGGCTGTTGGCACTTTCGTTATGAATTTCAATGTTATTATCCCTTTATATGCTGCTGAGGTGCTGAAACAAGGTGTGAATGGCTATGCTTTTCTCTTATCAGCCACTGGTGCCGGTTCACTTGTCGGAGCACTTATGGTGGCATCCTGGGCTAAGGGTAATCCTAAATTACGGCTACTTTTTGGCAGCGGCTTCATAGTATCTACTTTACTAATGGTACTTGAACCGATTCACATCTTACCTTTAGCTGCTGCGACGTTTGCGATTATCGGATTTTTCACCATTATGTTTGCGACAACTGCTAATTCTACAATGCAAATTAATTCCAGCGAACAATTCCGAGGTAGGGTAATGAGCGTTTACTCTTTCGCCTTTTTAGGTACAACCCCGATAGGGAACCTATTTGCTGGTAGCATTATACAGAAACTTGGAGTTGGTATGGGCATTTTGATCTGTGGGGCAGTTTCAGGGCTTTTAATTGTGCTGATAGTTATTAATACTATGATGAAGAAACATGCTCCTCTGCCGAATGTTTAAGGCTAAATTAAGCTAAATCTGCAATGAGATTAAATATGTGTAGGCATTATAGGCCCTATACTGAATAACTAGTAGGTTAATTCTCCTATAATAAATACGACCCCGATGTTACGAAGAACACCGGGGTTTGATCTGCTATATTACCCGCACTTTGCCCAATCTCCAGTGATACACTCTGTACAGCCTCCAACACGTATGAGCTTATTTTGGCACACCGGGCATTTGTCGTGCTCGATTAGCCACCTTTCACACGGTTCAAGGCAGGCTGTATGAGGCGACTTGTTAGGAATGAGCTGGGAATCCTGATTTGCAGACGACCATTCCCGTCGCAGCTACTTGGCCCGAAATGCTCGCCACATGTAAACACCTATCGTACCAAATACTAATAATAAGGATATAATAAGAAAAGCTATTCCAAGACCTATCTCTATACCCATTGCACCTTTAATTGTTATCCATTGAATATAAACGAATATCCATGTGACTTCTAACTTTACTGCTTGAACCATTGACCTTGCAAAATGATATTGTGCTTCTACGTTTTGCTCAGTAATTTCAAACGGATAATTAAATTTATGTGGATACTGGTTTAATAGGGTTAAGAACAGGTACATCAGAATGATTATGGGTAATAAAAAGAATATCTCTCCTTTCGATCCCCATCGGTCAATCTGTCCATAAATATTGTAATGCGCTGGAATCTTACTAGGTAAGGAAGGCCATATTTGTATAGTAATAATCAGTGAAGCTATTATTCCAATTATGGCCCCTAACTCAAATGCGTTTTCTAGAAAAGACCGATGAATTTCTAACCGAGGGCGTTTCTCCTTCGAAGAATTCTCAATCATAACCCGCTCCCTTTTTGAAACTTAGCAATTTCACTATTACTCCAGAGTCGCTGATCACCTCAATACGCATCAAATATAAATAACCTCTTCTACCCAATGAGCTGAAATCATTTTTGAACTTTATAAAAGATGACTGTTGAAGTGGGTGTTCAAACAACCTAAAAGGTGATCCGCAAAAATAATCGATACATCACAGGATGCTGCTTATAAACCATAATCTTCCGCATGGTGATATATTTCAAACAGGAGAACAAGTCATCAAACTGTCTCATATTCCCAATCGGGAACAGTTCGAACATTTGTTTTAATGCTAGCTCACACACGTACAAGAACAGAGACTCTTTATTCTTGAAGTATTTGAACAACACCCCTTTTGAGATTCCTGCTCGTCTCACTATGCGATTAGTTGACGCGGCATCGAACCCATGAGACGCAAATTCTTCAAGACAACTGTTCAAAATTTCTGTTTGTTTTTCGGATGATAAGTTAAGAAACTGTTCAGATGGCATAACTAATTTCTCCGTTCGCCGTATTCGTGACCATTTGGTCACGAATATCATGCACTTTTACATCTCGGATGTCAATTCATTATTACGTGGTCATTTAAGGAGCTTATGCCGCATCTTTCGCCTCATTCCCATCATTTACTAATAGCAAAAAGTAGCCAACCCAAAATGTATTGGTGTTAGCTACTTTTGTGTACAACTTATTTATCAAATTTAAGGTAATCCAGCTACGTTCATTTAGAAACTCAGCTTAAAATGACCTCACGAAGTGTATCGTCAATAGCAATATCAGTAAGTTTAACCTTGTCGATCAAGATTTGAAGATCTTTTCTAACTAAATCATATGGTAATTTTACAATTTCTGCTATTTTATCGATGGAACGTATTCTATCTGTCATGATGATAGAAACTATCGCTCTATACTCTTTAGTCTTATCTACCTTCCAAGCATTTCTGAAAAATGAAATACTACTTAAAACAAACAGAAGTAACCCACTAAAATCATTTGTTGATGCAAATATTTCTAAACCCCATATTATTGATAGACAAGAAAGGATTTGAAATCCTCTAGATACAATCAAGCTTGCTGAGAAAAGCTCCTGTACACTCTCAAGTGTAAACGATTTCTTGGATGAATTTAAATTATCAGAAATTCTTTGTTTCTTATCTTGACGCATAAAATGAAATTCCTCTCTTTAATTGTAGATACTATTTTACCACGCAAAACCATGTTGTATCAGGACAGAATCACTTACATTGTAAAACCTAGTTGTATTTACCCCATCATCGTTAGTTGCATCGACATTGTACCAGTTGCCATCTATATAAACTTTATTCCATGCGTGTGATTCTCCGTTTAACGTTCCGCTTACAATTCTGGTAGTTATACCTGCTTGGGTTAACATTTTGTACATAAGCAGAGCATAGCCTTGACATACTGTTTTATGAGGTGTTACAAGTCCCGCATATGCTGAGTGGTTGATTAACGTAAAGTCATACGATACAGTCTTTAAAATCCACGCGTGGATTACTTTTTCTTTTTGGAAATCCGTCATACCTGGGGTTATTATAGACCCTAAAGTTCGGTTTACTACTGTATTCACATATGCTTCTTGCCTCGCTGTGGTTAAATAAGTTGCATTGACATCAATGTCTAGATTTCCATCGGTGCCTGAAGCACTGCATGATAAAGAAGACATAGAAAACTTTAAATAGTCATTGCTATCTTCGGCAGTTGTAAGAACGTTTGATAGATCAGCATTAAAATTTGAAGTATCGCCAGTATAGTTTATTACAAATTCAGATTTTCTTGCCGTCAGGTCCGATACTATAACTTTTTTCAATTGAGTAAGATTAGATACAGATGTTGTACTAGCCTGTGCATTTAATGGGATTGATAGGAAAGTTGTGGCTGAAAAAAGAAATACAATTGCCATTTTTTTAAGATTTAACAAATTTACCACCCCTCCTAATTTGTTGTTATTTCATGTTGAGTTAACAAATAGTGATATTAGTGTAAAAAATAAAATAAAAACCTTATTTTTCGGTAGCTTTGTGCCTTTTTTAAGGCTCATAGCTTTGCATTACCGCCTTCAGACGGGTTTGCCTTTACCGATTAAAGTTTTTATAATTAGCTAATATTAAGCTGCTTATTGCAATTTTATAGTGTCTGTGGTTTTGTATAGCTGACCTTTAATAAGTTTAATAAAACTTCCAACACCGTTCTATCGAACTACCCCATATTACCTGTAGAATGTATTTTAGTCAATATACTTATTTTGGAATATTGTGTTCTATCACTTTATTGTTTCCGTGTCGATAATAAAGTGGGGCTGTATCAGACGCTGATGTTTCAGCGTTTTGATACAGCCCCCTTTAGGCTACTTTTTGACACAACCCCATTATTCAAAATCATTTCGATTTGTTATAGCTACACCTTGCTTCTTAATTTCTGCATCCAAATGCCTACAATACTTTTCCACGAAGCTAAGCATACTGTCAAATTGTTCCTCAGTTACCTGCTCAAATACGGCTTTATCCCGCTCTTGAAACTCTTTGTGCAGTTCCTCATGGACTTTGTTAATTACTTTCCCTTGCGAAGTCAAGCTAAAATAGATTTCTTTCTTGTTATCCGGCTTTTACAAGCGTAGAGCT
>JARLHW010000075.1 GCA_031292075.1 Desulfosporosinus sp. | reverse complement strand
GTCGGCATTAAAAGATACGACCCAAGGACTAACAAAAGTGATTTCAGGAACCTTTGAACAATTAAAAGTTCTCCGTGGGCAGAACGAAGGCCTCGCCCAGCAAATTGAACATATTAACCAAATTACTGTTGCCGTACATTTGACTGCGCAGTCCATTGAAAGTGTCGCTCTTTCTACCGCAGAAATCGCGAGTTCTGCCCAAGATGCAAAAAACAGCTCCGACATAGGAGCCGCTAATGTCAGGTCAATGATTACCGAAATTGAAAGCATCAAAACGAGTTCTAATGAACTTCAAACTGAAAATGCTCAGCATAAGGAATACGTTTTACAAATTGGGCAAATCACGGATATTATTCGTCAAATTGCAAGTCAAACCAACTTGCTTGCACTTAACGCAGCCATTGAGGCAGCACGAGCAGGTGATGCCGGACGTGGGTTTGCGGTTGTGGCACAAGAAGTTCGCAAATTGGCAGAACAAACGCAAACTGCCGTGCAAGATATTAGCGCCAAAGTGTCAAATTTAACGGAACAAGCCTTGAAAACAACGTTACAGGTAGAACATCTTAGTGATTCTACTGATACCGTAGCCGCCAAAGCGTCAATGGTTATAGAATCCCTTGATAAATTAACAACAAGTATTGGAGACACAGAAAAACAGGTGGGTAATATTGCTCCTGTGACAGAAGAACAATCAGCAACCTTTGAAGAACTGGCTGCTACCATTGATAATGCTGCAACGATCTATGCCTCATCGGCAGAATCATCTGTCGAGTCATCAGAAAAACTGAGAGAAATCGGACTACTCATTGAAGGAATGCGTAAAAATAAGTTAAATTTTAAAGTTAATTTTACACCCTCAGAGATTATAAATTTATCCATAACGGACCACCAGTTATGGATTTGGCGAATTGATTCAATGATTTCAAGCAATGAATTTATCGACCCGAATGTTGCAGGGGATTTTCATGGCTGTCGACTTGGAAAATGGCTAGATGCAGAACTATTATTAAGTGAGCGCAGTGAATTTAAACAAATTCTCTCTCCCCATGCTGAATTTCACACACTAGCTCAAAGTGCCGTAACCGCAAGGAACTCAGGTCATCACGAAGAAGCCAAGAAATATCTAGAACGAATGTATGGGTTCTCTGACCATTTGGTAGCTATGCTCAAAGAATTACATAAAACTTGCTAATCACTCTCCCGTAAGAACCTCAGTCCTCTAACACTAACAAAGAGGGAATAGACATTGACTTTGTCAACGCCTATTCCCTCTTTTAAAATAAACTATTTCTTAATTTCTGAATGGGACTACATAACCTTTCATGATTCACAAAAGCATTACCTACTTATGTGCCTACCGCGTTTCCCAAACTTCAACCGTAGTAGCTGCCACTTCGTTATGATTTTACATTCCCCTGATTGTATAAAACGCCAGTCAAGGTAACTTTGAACCTTGACTGGCGTTTCACATTTCTCTGTATCAGGAGCGTCTGCTGAAAATCAGCGACCATATTCTAAATGACGAAGATAATTTATAGCGCTATAGTTTATCTAAATTCCATAGCCCTTTTAGCCCAAAGTGAATCTGCCAATATTGCACGTCCTACCCCAATTAAATCAGCTTTTTTCTCAGATAAAAGCTGATCTGCTGCCTCGGGTTCTGTTATACCGCCAGTTAAAATAACTGGGATGGATACCACTTCTTTAATAACCTGGCTTATTGATCCAAAATATCCTTGATCAGTGAGTCCGGGCACAATATATCCTGAAAAGCCCCCGGAAATATCTAAGGCATCAATACCTGCCTCTGCAAATAACACTGCGGCGGTTTGACTGTCATTGATAGTTGTACCACCCTCAGTAAAATCCGAAGCTCCGAGTCTTAACAAGATTGGAAAATCAGACCCTACCGCAGTTCTTACTTCATGGATGATTTCTAAGTGAAGACGGATCCTGTTGGGTAAACTTCCTCCATACTCGTCAGATCGGTGATTTGTAAGCGGTGATAAAAACTGGTTTAATAAGTAGCCATGGGCTGAATGTATTTCTACCCCATCAAAACCGGCAGTTTTAACCCGTAAGGCGGCATCGCGAAAATCAACAATGGTATTCCTGATCTCCTCGCGTGTTAGTTCTCTTGGGGTGATTCCCTTTCTGGGATTAACCACGCTGGAAGGGCCTATGGGTTGAGATTTAATGATTTCTTCCAGAGCCATGCTTCCGGCATGATTAATTTGCATCATTGTTTTGGAACCGTTCTTTTGTATCACAGACGCTAACTTTTTTAAACCATCTATAGTCGTATCATCTGCAACAGAGAGTTGTTGAGCACTCGCTTGCCCTAGTTTGGTAACATAACTGTGTTCAATGATAATAAGCGAAATATATCCCCCGGCAGATTTTTCATTATAATAATCCAGTAAACTCTGGCTCACTTTACCATCCGGCATCGCCTTTGAAGTTGCCATCGGTGGCATGACTAATCGGTTAGACAAACTGAGCAGCCCATTCTTGAGAGGATTACGTAAATATGACATTGAAATGCCCCCTTGTATTCTATTAAAGATAAGGAATAAGAGCTTTGACCATTAGTTATAGCACTGATTTTATCATTAAAATAAGATATCAACAATTACGATGAAACAAATCCGACCTATTCCACTCACTCGGTCTGATTTAGACTGCATCTGCGACTACCATTCGTGATAAAGGCACTACATCTGACACAATGTCTGCTCAGAATGTTCTTCTTGATATCGATTCACAAGATTCGGTTTTCAAATTGTTTTGTATTCGAATGGAGAAAAAATGGCATGCTAAGAAAAATGAAATATGTCTAAAAAATTATTACAAGGAGATTAACTTGATGAGAGACGAAGAAAGAATTGAAATGTATTATAAGTTCGGATTACTGGATTGGCGAAATGAAAAACAATTTCAAAAGCAAAGACCTTCAAGCTTTAATTTGTTCACAGCTAACTTCAATAAGTTTTTGGCAGAAATTATTAAGGCGTTAAAGATGAAAAGAAGAATATAAAACTCCTTACGCATAGTTTTAGGTAGCAACTCTATACCAATATTTATAAACTTCTTTAAATCCTAGACTTTCATACAGGTTTTCAGCTACTCTATTCCCCACTGCTACCTGTAAATATGCTTTTTTAACGCCTTTTCTTGCTGCAGTATTCAAAATACCATACATAATATCCTTTCCGTAGCCATTTCCCCTGTAACTCATATCCACTATAATATCAAATATTCCGATATAACCGCGCTCAATGACTCCAAATCCGCAACCAACAACGTTATTATCTAAGATCTTGCTTACACAAATAACCTCACCAATAATATTATTCAGCATCTTAATAGCAGTCAGTTGCTCCCTTTCATTTGTTAAATTCGAGCATTTAAAAAAGCCGGTAAACCAATCGTCCAGGAATCTTGTTGTAATCTGGGCATCTCCAGTTTCTATTTGGTAATAATTATCTATATGTAGAACTTTTAAGGAAACTTCTTTCGTCCTGAGGTACCCTCTTTTTTCTAACTCGATATCAATATCCTGCGGTTGGCTATCTGATGTTAGCTTATAAACTACAGGCATATTGATTTGTTTATATTCCTGTTCACAAAAATCCAGCTTCTCCTGTAAGGAAATGGATGAGCTATAGATCGGGTTTATACAATTCGCCCTCCAAGTGTAACCATCTGCAAATCTCAATACCCACCCATCATAGAGTTTTGTCTGTAAAGCCGGCCACGCATTCATCGATAATTCTTCAATATTGGCAATCATTTTTTGAACCTCCATAAATATCTCTTCGCCTCAATATCATCATTATGCTATAAATACTTCTCTCGCACCAGCCCTAACCAATACCTCTGACCTAGTTCGGATAAATTACCATTTAACGGTTTTTATCGGACGAGGTTTAATGATTTTTGCCCTTTTAGGAGAACAAATAGGATTTTTGGGGATATCTTCTCTGCTTTGGCTTTCAGGCTGTATTTTGGTACCGGCTCGAAAATGCTTAGCTGTGAATTCATATTGTTTTATAGCGATTATTTTGGTTCGAAACCACTCGGTGTGTAAATGCTCATCCACAAAATTATGTTGCAGGATCTTGATCAGATCATCATTATCTTCATTATCTTCTTGGTGTAGTTTCTGAATCAAATCATTGTAATCCTTCATAGCTTTTTGTTCTAACATGATATTAATTGCAAGTGTATCTTCTAAGCTTGTCATGGATATAAGTTCACCAGCTAGCTTACCGATAATTGATGAAATAATATCACCCAAAACAGTAGGTTTGCCACCGAGTCCTTTGATTTTTTCACCGATATTATCTACATGATTTTGTTCAATGTAAGCGCAACGTTCGAAAACTACACCGCTATATCTACCATTAAAGGTTTTACTTTGAACATGGTATAAGTCTACTTGATTTAGTTCTAAACTGTAAAACCAATTTAGTTTTGAAATAATTGTGTCCACATTCATATGATTCGACCTCCATTCATATCTTCGTAGTTAGTATGTACCTACCAAGGTCTATTCTTCCCCGCTAGCTTGGAAGAATATTATAAATTTTTAAAAGAGTAGAAGGAATTGAGAGATGGTAGAAAGAATTCAAACTGTAAAAGGAGAAGGAGGCGATTGTTTACTTGAAAAATGGAGATGTTTTTACTCTAGTCGGACCATGCGGAATATATTGTGGTGACTGTGAAGCTTACAAAGCCAAGGGTGATCCTGTTATTATGGAGTATTTGATATCAAGAGGTTTTAAGAAAGAAAAGTTGCCTTGTCCAGGCTGTAGACCAAATAGTGGAAATTGTGTTGCTATTGAAGAAACATGCGAAACTTATACCTGTGTGACAGAACATAACGTTGACTATTGCTATGACTACAAGCAATTTCCATGTTCCAAACTCAACCCATCAGCAGATAGAGCAAACATTTTGCCACATAACATGAAAGTATTCAACCTGTGTTGTATCAAACAACAAGGAGTTGAGAATTTTCTAGAAAAACATTCTGATATCAAACAAAGATATTACAAAGGTAAAATGGTAATTGGAAAAGGCCCTCAAATAGAATAGCATTTTGTTCTGGCACACTGGACATCAGTAACCATCTGGGACAAAGTCCATATAATATTACTAGAAGAGTGACCAAGTTAGGTCAGAGTTGTTAAAAACCGAAAAATATTGTCCTTCTATCTTATAGGCTGTTCTCACAGCCAAAAATTAGAAGTAAAGGACGTTGTTAACTATGTCATTTGGAGTTCTTTATCCACGGGCACCCTTCATTGTGGGGCTTTTTGACTCCTATCCAATTGGCACTATCCTGAGGATCGGCGAAGATTCAAGTTTCTGGATCGGTGCCTTCGGCGGCATTCAATGCGGTGTCGCTTTATTGACTAACGCACGACTTCACTCTAACATTGGTAGACCAATTGACGGTTTTCGTCCCGTAGTGCGTATCCCGATTCGTGCTATCACTTTCGTTAGTCAATAATTAATAGGGACAAAATAGACAGCATTAGGTCTCGTTCACCACAAAAAGGCCCTCCCCTGTTAACCAATAATGGGGGAGGGCTATTCGTTTGTTTGCGCACTTAAATAACATAATGGTCATGTGCGTTACAGTTGAAAAAGAGCTATTCTCGCCGTAGGAGGAGCAAATCCACTTGAAACATCGAATACAACGACAATATGTCAAAATTCCTGTATTTAAGCATAAAAAAGCCTTATAATTAGAAATGAAATAGCTCCTGCCTGAATTCTAATAAGTTTGGAGGACGCAAATGGAGATCAAATCACTCAAAAAACTTAAATTATATGGTTTTAACAATCTTACAAAAACTCTCAGTTTTAATATGTATGATATTTGTTATGCGAAGTCACCTGAGCACCGTCAAGCCTACATTGAATACATTGATGAAGAATACAATTCAGATCGTCTAGCTAGGATTCTTACGGATGTTGCTAGCATCATCGGTGCACATGTTCTTAATATTGCTAAACAGGATTATGAGCCCCAAGGGGCAAGTGTCACTATGCTTGTGTCAGAGGATCCAGAGACAGACGCCTTACCTCCAACAGAACTTGTAAACACACCTGCAGCCTTTCCTTCCACAGTTGTTGCTCATCTAGATAAAAGTCATATCACAGTTCACACTTACCCTGAAAATCACCCCAATAAAGGAATTAGCACCTTTAGAGCAGACATTGATGTCTCAACTTGTGGTAAGATTTCTCCACTAGCAGCACTCAATTACCTTATGACTAGTTTTTCCTCAGATATTGCCATTATCGACTACCGAGTTCGGGGATTTACCCGAGATTTAAATGGAAAGAAATTTTTCATTGACCATAAGATAAATTCCATTCAAAACTACCTGTCCAATGAAAAGAAAGAACTTTATCAAATGATTGATGTAAATATCTATCAAGAGAATATCTTTCATACCAAGATGATCTTAAAAGACTTTGATTTAGATAATTATTTATTCGGTATGGCGAAAAAAGAGCTTCTACCGAGTGAAAAGAAAAAAATCAAACAACGTCTGATCAAAGAAATGGGAGAGATATTCCATGGAAAAAACATTCCAAAATTTAAACTTAAGGAAGAGAAAAAAACTTCATCATAATAGTCTCGCCCGTGTAATACTCTTTTCACCATATTTTTCTTTAAGTACATCAATGACCTTCGTGAGAGCTTCATTATTTTTCTGGGGCTCAGAAAACAAAGCAAGCTGACGTTCTAGCTTATCAGTTAGATTATACAGCGTTAAACCAATCAACCTAAGCGGTTGCTTAAGGGATACCTCCCTCAATAAGTTACACGCTTCATTGTAAATCACGTCGTCCAGGTTGGTTGCTTGTGATAAAGTATGAGACCGTGACACTGTGCGAAAATCATCATACCGTACTTTCAGGGTGATCGTTTTACCTCTAAAGGATTCTCTGCGCAATCTCCGGCCTACATCAACGGCAAGCTTCAATAACGCTGTCTCCAATACCTCCCGGTCGACGATATCTGTGACAAAAGTGGTCTCACGACCAATGGATTTAACCACTCTGTCGCTTTCTACTGCTCTGTCATCAATACCTTGGGCCAACTGATAGAGCTGGCTTCCCAAAACCCCAAAGAGCTGCGTTAAATACCCCAACTCTAGGCGTCGCAAATCTCTAACCGTTTTTATATTAAGCTTATGCAACTGCTCAGCCGTTTTTTTGCCGACTCCCCAAAGCCGTTCAACAGACAGTGGGTCAAGAAATTCCTGAACCCGCTTCGGCTCAACAATGACGAAACCATCTGGTTTCCGCAAGTCGGATGCTAGCTTTGCCAGAAATTTATTGCTGGCCACACCTACAGATGCCGTTAAGTTTAGCTCCTGCTGGATACTTTGTTTAATCGTTAAAGCAATTGAATCAGCCTGACCAAATAAGCTCGTAGACCCTGTAACGTCCAAAAAGGCCTCATCCAATGAAAGCGGCTCGACAATAGGTGTATAAGTCATAAATATCTGCCTGATTTGCTGCGATACTTCCTGATATTTTGGGATGTTTGCAGGGAGAAAGACCGCCTGGGGACAGCGCCTTAAAGCCTCTGACAGGGGCATAGCCGAGTGTATTCCAAATTTACGCGCTTCATAAGATGCAGCACAAACTACACCTCGGCTATTCGGTTTTCCCCCCACCACTACTGGTTTCGTCAGTAAGGAAGGATCGTCCCGTTGCTCTACAGAGGCGTAGAAGGCATCCATATCCACATGTATTATTTTACGCAAGTTCAGCCAACTATCCATTTTACCATTATACCTAATAATAGGATTTAGAGCTACTTAGCAAAGGGGATCTTAACACCTTTTGTTTTGTTTTTTATTAAGCCGTATCCATAAGTTGTCCTTAGCTGAATTTAACGCAAAGCAGAGAGACTACCTTAATCGCAAGATAGTCTCTCTGCTTAATTATCTGGCAAGTAACCTACTTCTCAAGTGCTTTCTGTCTCAATTAATAAGGTACTGTGAAGCTTTGAGCCGTGCCAAGGGTATAGCCTCCATAATTGGCTGTTACAGTGTAAGTTTGACCAACACTTAACGGGGCATTAAGTACATAAATCACTCCGCCATTGGTAGTGGTTACACCTGTAATACTTATGGCATATCCCCAACTATTCGTAAGGGTAAAGTTGCTTGTGGTTAATCCGTTCAAGGCTGAACTTAATCCCACTGTGACTCCTGCCGTTGTAGGGTTGCTTACGGTCAACGTTTGACTGGTCGTACCATACGGTACTGTGAAGCTTTGAGCCGTGCCAAGGGTGTAGCCTCCATAATTGGCTGTTACAGTGTAGGTTTGACCAACACTTAACGGGGCATTAAGTGCATAAGTTACTCCGCCATTGGTAGTGGTTACACCTGTAATACTTATGGCATATCCCGAACTATTCGTAAGGGTAAAGTTGTTTGTGGTCAATCCGTTCAAGGCTGAACTTAATCCCACTGTGACTCCTGCCGTTGTAGGGTTGCTTACGGTCAACGTTTGACTGGTCGTACCATACGGTACTGTGAAGCTTTGAGCCGTGCCAACAGTATATCCTCCATAATTGGCTGTTAGAGTGTAGGTTTGACCAGCACTTAACGGGGCATTAATTGCATAAGTCATACCGCCATCTGTAGTTGTCACACCTGTAATAGTTATGGCATATCCCGAACTATTGAGAAGAGTAAAGTTGCTTGTGGTTAAACCATTCAACGCGGAGCTTAATCCCACTGTGACTCCTGCCGTCGTGGGGTTGCTTACTGTTAACGTTTGACTGCTCGTACCATATGGCACTGTGAAGCTTTGAGCCGCGCCAACAGTATATCCTCCATAATTGGCTGTTAGAGTGTAGGTTTGACCAGCACTTAACGGGGCATTAATTGCATAAGTCACTCCGCCATCTGTAGTTGTCACACCTGTAATAGTTATGGCATATCCAGAACTATTGAGAAGAGTAAAGTTGCTTGTGGTTAAACCATTCAGCGCTGAACCTAATCCCACTGTGACTCCTGCCGTCGTGGGGTTGCTTACTGTTAACGAAGTTACTCCTGAAGTTGAACCTCCTGAAGTCGTGTCGACACTTCCAAGAATCTGATTGACCTGAGTGACTGCCCAATCAGGTACACCTGCCGTTCCACCCAGTACGTTAACTTGCGGGGTACTACCTATATTGCGAAGAGTGATAAGGTAATCTTTAATCGAGGGAGGCAACTGTTTGGCTTTCGGATCAATCAACAATATTGGTGCATTGTTTTGTGCTGCCAATGTGCTTCCAGATAGTGCATCGGCAAAATCGAGACCATTGGCGAGATAAATTTGTGTCGGGTTAGGATAAAATTTTGTCAAGATTTGCGATAAAGTTTCAAATCGGTCCTGACCACCAAAACGTTGTATTTGGGCGTTAGGATCTGCACTTTGAAGCGCAGTTTGGATTGAATCATTCAAGACACCTTTACCCCCAACTATATAAATGTTGGTGGGTTGATCAGTCGAAACAAAATTTCGGGCTGTGTCCGATAACTGATTGGTCCCGCTCAGGAGAATAGGCCAGCCTTTGCTAGCGGCAAGCGAAGCGACACCTAAAGCATCAGGAAAATCATTACCACTGGCAATGATAACCGGCGTTCCATGACTTACTGCGAGGTTATTAACGATGAGGGAGTCTGTATCAAAACGATCCTTGCCACCCATTCGTGTCACATGATAACCGGAACTATGTAACCATTGCTCAACTTTTTGGTTGATTACACCAACCCCACCAACAATTGTGACATTTCCTCCGGCTTTCAGATGACTTTTTATAAAATCCAAACTGACTTGTGAGTCACTCGTATCAGAGCCTACAAGGATGATCGATGCTTTAAGTTTTGTCGCCAACGTACTAGCTGATAAAGCATCCGGAAAACTATAGGCCGAGGCAATGACTACGTTTTGTAATTGTTGTCCCTGGAATTCTTGCTGCGCTATAGCAGTGGACGTTTGGAACCGATCATTGCCGGAGTACCGATTATAATGAGGCTTTGCTTGGGCGCTTCCTGCCAAGGTAAAGATAAGTAGAGTACTCGTCATGGCCAACGTTGTTAACTTAGCCTTCTTTTTCAAATTTTTTCCCTCCTAAGATTTGTTTCGTAATTTAAAGAGAATTTATCGTTCCTAAAAGTGTATACGTCTGGGAGCTAGGTTTTAGGGGGGGAGAATCTAATTTATAAAAATAAAATGAAAGGAAATATTAGAGCATTTCCTTTCATTTTATTTATCTCTTCACAATGAATTACATTTAATCACACTGCGCTTATGTTAAAAAAACAATTATAGTTACCGTTGTCTTCCCTCGCTCTTGTTATTTTTCCTCTCTACATCGAATCGCTCAGGAATTTTGTAACTACGTAATAGATCATGCTTTGAATTTTCCGGAGTCGGTATCGGCGGTAAGACTGGGATATTGAAGTTATCACGCTCTTTTGATAGATCAGTCTCATTATACGCATTGTTCTTGGCTTTATCCGGATCTTTAGTGTCCGTTTGACCGTGATCTTCTCCGTTAACTTTTCCGTTAACTTTTCCGTTAATTTTTCCGATATCCTTTCCGTTATCCTTTCCGCTATTTTTTCCGCTGCCTTTATCTTTATTTTGCCCTTCTCCTGTTTCAAGCGCTGGACTTTTAGGGACCTGGACTGGAGAGGAAGGCAATCCCTCCGGCATCGGTCTTCCTGTGCCCCCTTTCTTTGATTTATCAATCGATCCTAAATCTTGCGTGGCAGTCCCTGGCGTTCGTGACCAACCAGATTCGATTCCCCTCTTCTTCGATTGGATCTGCGCTTGAATCAGTGGGTTTTCAAGTAAACGAACCCGTTCTGATGTATCTTTTAGTGTCTCCGGCTGTGTCACGACCCCTGCCTGTTGAGCGGTCTGCCAAAGTGCATACTCTCCTATAGTCAAATCTCCTTTTTGGGCAAGCTCACTCTCCTGAGACGTCAGAGGGAAAACCGCAACCTGCGGGGTAAACCCTTCTTTCTCAACTGGCCCAGTAACCCATGTGATAATTTGATTCTCGTTCAGTTCTTTAGGCATTTGATCTGAGCTTTTATCTGTCAGCGGAGAATATCCCACCACAACCCAATGTTGCTCAGAATTAAGAAATTTTTGATTATAGGCCTGGGTAACAATTTGTTCTAATACCTCAGCAATTGGTTTCCCTGTTAGATCAATCTGATTCAGCATGCGCTTAGCATCCTCATTTTGTGTTTGGAACTTCACTAAGCGCCCTTGGGCGTCAATCGTAAATTGCAAGCTCGGATTAATATCGACCGAGAGTAAAGCGACTGCGGTCGGAGCTTGATATAGGTTCCACCCCAAGAGGGAAGTTAAGACCAACAGGAAAAGTGCTGCGACTCCAGCCCATACGCGTAATCCACTAAAATCCATTAACCCTGTTCGGATTTCAATTTCTTCGCCCACCTCAGCCTTAAGTCGCCTATGAACTTGACGAAAGCTGCCATTCTCACCAAGGACAGTGTAACGTGATCCGGACTTCTCCAAAACCACGGCTTTCATTTTACTCATCCCATCCCCCCCTTTCCCGCGGGAGTACATATTCCCGTAAATAGACATAGTCATGTTGGTTAGCCATAAGTAATGCGACCGCTAAGATATACTTTCGTCCCCGTTCTAAAACCTTGGGGTGAACCTGAGTTTTCAAAGCCAAAGCTTGCATGGGGACTTTTCCAGTTCGCTCAACCTGAGGCCATAGCTCAGGGTCAAAGGCTAAATCTCGAGCTACACGAAGTAATGTCTGACGGGAATCCCGATGTTTTGGAGAAACCGCAACTAAGTCCTGAAAGGTAAGCTTAAATGTTGCTAAGGCTTTGGCGAACTGTTGAATTTCCGCCGCCCGCTCGAGACATTGTTCTTTCTCCTGAAATTCATCTAAACTAAGATGAACTTCAATTCCTCGTCCGATATCTTCTTGGTCGAGAGAACTAGCCTGCCGCAAACGCTGCTTGCGATGATAATCAATTAGCCGACGTTTAATCAAAACCCGTGCATAAGCTAAAAATGGCACGCCTTTATCTTCGATATAACGATCTATCGCTTCATTGAAGGCGATTAACGCTTCTGATAATTCTTCATCTCGACCCCATTCTAGAGAACTGAAACACGCTTGACTAGCCACATGACGAATAAACGTCAGAGATTTGGCCAAGAAATCCTCTCGGGCTTTCGAGTCCTCTTTCAAACGCTGCCACGTCAATTGTTCTTCCCATTCTGGCATGTTTCCCGTCCTCCTACCCTCTAATACGTTGGGCCTTGTATCTTTTCAGGGGGGCTTGCGCCCAAATCCTTGTAAATCACTTAATCCAAACCATCATTTAGTTAGCCACGAACCACATGGGTGTTGGTTGCAAATGTAATCCCGTTAATATGGGCATGTCCTCCGATTACTGCCAAATCACTCACTCCATGTTGATAGTTTCGTACCGTTTACCTAAGCTAACTATAACATACCCTAATCTTTTTTAGACTAGATTACAGATCATTTGATACTGTTAAAATGAGGGAAACGTATATGTCCAAACATCTACCTGAACCGAAGACCACCAAAACATCTAATAGCGTTCTGGCAAACCACCTTGGCTATTGATAATTTATTAGCTATAATAAACCGAAAAGAACCAATCATTTTGGAGGCATTTTTATGACGTTAGTGGAATTATTGACGCGTTTCTTAGTCGGTGGTACCTTGGTCGTATTAATTAATCTGATTGGCAAATCACGAAATAGTTTGATTGCAGGTTTAGCAATGCTTTTTCCAGCCATTACTCTATTAGGTTACTATTTTCTCTCCTTATCGCAACATGGCTCGTTAAGCAAGACTGTGATGTTTAGTATATGGTCATTACCGACTTCATTGGTATTTCTCTTGGCTCTTTACTTTACAATTGATAAAATACCGATCCTTCAAGCTTTGACATTTGGAATAGCATCATGGTTAATTACCGCTATTGTTATCATCGGAGTCTATACTATCCTCTCAAAGTAAAAGTCTATCAATATCTTACTGAGAAATCTTTGCTTCCAGACATTTCTCTGATTTGTGGTTTTTCCGATGGCTCCCTTGTCAAAATGACAGAAAGATAGGAAGACAGGAATAAAAAACAAAGAGGTCAGGGCGTTAAAAAACGACCTGACCGTTCATTTCCATCATCGTATACCAGTTTTACAAGCTCCCTTTTAATGAGCCAAAAGCGAGGATGTCTTGGGCATTAATTTACTTAACCAATCAGAACCAACCCGTAAACTGCCCCCATTGATATCTTGTTAGTATCAGCATTCTTATCTGTGTTCACAGTCCATCCAGCTATCTTCGCGAGTTGGTTTACGTTAATTCCAAAAGCCTCTATTGGGGGACGAGCGTATCGTTGATATCTGCAGCTTCCACCACCCTTAACCAACAGACGGCAATCTACCTGATTGTGGCAAAATATCTCTTTACAGGAACCAACTGCAAATGCTTTTGAATGGGAGTACCCAAGCTTAATGGACATCTTTTCAATATCGGAGACGATTTCATGAAGTAATTTCATAATATCGCGTTGTTCATAGGATAACAGGCTTTCCATGGGAACTGTAATTCTAATTGCAAGCGCATTTTTACAAATTTTCGCCATATCTCGGAATCCAGCTGGACCAGAAACATACGGCGGGCAGTTCGCCGATACACCATAATAACTACATCGAGGCTCACGACAAAAATTCGCAAGATCATCCTCAACTGAGATCTCACTTGTAGAGATGAGCACTACATCAATTGCACCTGTACCTATTTGCAAGGCCATTTGAACTACTTCTTCAAGCTTTGATCCCTTGTTAACTATTTGCGGCAATGGTTCAGTCATAAATTCATCCTCCCTTTATAACATTCCACTGGTTTACCTCAAATTCCTTTCAAGTAGTAAACTACAAGGCCAAAACAAAAGCCAGAGCGTCTCAAACGTCTGACCTTACATGCCGGGTAACCATAGTTGTCATTTCAGGATCTCACCGAACAACTAACCGCAGCCAAAAAACTCCGCAACTTCCTTGACTTTAAGAAAGAGCAGGCAAGTTGATTAAATTACGGCAGAAATTTATAGCTATGTCCTTGATGGCGACTAGCAGTCTTGGGCTTTTCAGTATTCAATAATATATCGTCAATTCCAATTTCCACATAGTCTCCCTCAGGTGTATCAATACATTGGCAGCAATTATTACATTGTTTAGTGGGATCGAGATCACAACGATCACATTCCCCACATCCTGTACATGAACGATCTTCTAAGATGCAAGGTTCACCAAGGTTTTTCAAGTTCGTTTAGCCTCCAGATCATTAATTGGTATTAGCTTTATTATAACGAAATTTGAAACTTAAGGCAAATTCCCAAAACTCAGAGCTTCATTTCAGCGACTAAGAACTCCTCTTTTCTCCCCAATATTGCCATACTGCTAAAAATGGATAAGGATTGATCCATTGCCCGTTCGCTAGTTCAATGCCGAAGTGAAGATGATCTGGGGTTGTCAAAGCAACTCCCGTATGCCCCATGCTTCCCACTGGTTCCCCCGCTTCGATTCGTTTTCCTTTTACCAGCATGCTGGAAATATATTGGAGATGAGCGTAATAATAATAATTACCATCATCACCGCGTATACCGACACGTTCTCCTCCCAGCCGGTTCCACCCTATTTGTTCAATTTTTCCCCCACAAATACTAACAATGAGAGTTCCTTCTTTTGCAAATAGATCAGTCCCTTCATGCCTGCGTTTTCCCCCTTCGCGATCTGCTCCAAAACTATCTTCAAACCACGTCGTCCCAATCACTGGGAAAGTATACCTATTAGGTTGATAGTACGTATAGTGTTCTAGAATTTCCCGATGTCTTTGAACTGTTCTAATCGTTTTCGTGGACAGCGCCGCCCAGTTTAAATCATCGAAAGGGACCTGTACATTAAGCTGATCTAGCAGCGGTTGAGCATCGGATTCAGAGAGTGTTGACCGTATTGCCAAGAGATCTTCCCATAATATTGTTGAGGACGTACGTTTTTCTTCGGTACACTGCTTCACTAAGGCCGGTGACAGTGAACTTAAATACGGATAGACGTCCGAAGAAATGGAGGGTGAGCGGTGAAGAATCTGCCAAGCAACAAAGGCAAGCAGGATTAGTAAACTAAACTGAGCCAAACCTCGTTGAAATCTCGCTGAACTCTTCATGATCCTGTCCCTCACTTCCTTCAACATATTTGCAGTTTCACGAACATTTGTTTGCACTTTGTTTCGATGAATGGTACAATATTCCTGAAAAGATAGGGGGGTGAGACTATGTACCCGGATTTATCACAGCGTCAAACGAAGATTTTAGAATTCATAAAAGAGGCTATCCGTAAAAAGGGATATCCTCCTGCCGTACGAGAAATTGGCGAAGCTGTCGGACTACTATCCAGTTCTACCGTGCATGGCCATCTCCAGACCCTAGAGGACAAAGGCTATATCCGACGTGATCCCACAAAACCTCGGGCGATCGAGATTTTGGATAGTTCCAGTGATGCTCTCGAATCAAAGAAAATCGCACACATACCCATTATAGGTCGTGTCACTGCCGGACAACCTATTTTGGCTGTAGAAAACATTGAGGGCACCTTTCCCCTTCCTGATGACCTGGTTCGCCAGGATAACCTATTCATGCTACGGGTTCAAGGAGAAAGTATGATTGGTGCAGGGATTTTAGATGGAGACTTGATTATTGTCCGTCAACAGAATGAGGCGCGAAACGGCGAAATTGTGGTCGCCTTAATTGGAGAGGAAGCCACGGTCAAGCGTTTTTTTAAAGAAAGAACGCTCATTCGACTCCAACCTGAAAACTCTTCCATGGAACCAATTTATTCTCAAGATGTCTCGATCTTAGGAAAGGTCGTTGGTGTTTTTCGTAGTCTCCAGTAAATGTCCCCCTAAACAAAGATATGCATAATACAGATAGGTTAACCTTTAAAATTTAAAATTGACAGCAAAAAAGGAGCAGATGGTGACCCATCTATGCTCCTTTTTAATACTCTGAATTAAGCTTGGGAAATTTTGCATTTTTGTTTATCTTTAAAACGTTCTAATCCGAATGATATTAAACGGTTGATCAATTCAGAATAAGAAATCCCTGTGGCCTCCCAGAGCTTAGGGTACATTGAGATTTCTGTAAAGCCAGGCAAAGTGTTAATTTCGTTAAGGAAGAGATCATTTTGAGGGGTTACAAAGAAATCAACCCGACTCAGCCCACTGGCCTCTACTGCTCGGAAGGCCTCTATGGCCATTTCCTGTAAGCGTTTAACTAGGGATTCATCGAGTGGCGCAGGAATTAACAAGCTGGAGCCAATATTTGAATACTTTGCTTCGTAAGAGTAAAACTCATGAGCAGGTTTTACTTCCCCCGGGAGTGATGCCTCAGGATAATCATTTCCTAAAACACTGACTTCTATTTCTCGACCATTGATAGTTTCTTCAACAACAATTTTGCGATCAAATCCCGCTGCGATATTCAAGGCCTCCAGCAACTCTCTACGGTCGTGTGCTTTAGTTATACCGACACTGGAACCTAGATTAGCTGGTTTGACAAAACAGGGATAGTCTATCTTTACTTCAATATCATTTAGGCTGGTTTCTGGCCCATTCAGGAAGTCTGAACGCAGGACGGTCACATAGCGTGCTATGGGTAGATCTTTTTCTAGGAAGACTGCTTTCATGCGATCTTTATCCATACCAAGAGAGGAGCCTAATACCCCAGATCCTACATAGGGGACATTTGCCATCTCAAGTAAGCCCTGCAGAGTACCATCTTCCCCATAAGGTCCGTGAAGAACCGGAAAAACGAGGTCAAATTGTCCCCGGTTTGGCAACGAACGACCGTCTAAAGCTACAAAATGTGGGTGTGTCGGATCGACGACCAGAGTAACTTGACAGGACTGCTCCGCCGAAGGAAATCCATCATTGATTATGTTTTCCGGAAGAACACCCCAAAACCATTGGCCCTGTTTATTAATCCCGATCGTTTCAACACTGTAGCGATTTCGGTCAATGGCTTTAAAAATGGATCGGGCTGAATTTAAAGAAACCTCATGCTCGCCTGAGCGACCGCCAAACAAAAGAACCACACTCAGTTTGTGCTCTTTCACAATCCCCCACCCTCTCAATAAGTAGTTGGAATAAAACTTTGTTATGTTTCCCCAAGGCATTTTAACGGAAATGTTATTTGTTCCTTAGATTAAGTATATGCTTTAAAAAGAAAAAAGCTCCCACCTAACGGGCAAGAGCTCCAATATGATCAAGAGGCCAATAGCGGAAAAGAGTTCGTCCGGTAATGTTTTGAATAGGTAGAAATCCCCATACTCTTGAGTCATCACTATTATTACGATTATCACCCATCACAAATACCGAATCCTTGGGAACCACAATCGGACCAAAATCATTCTTAGATTGATCAGTAACATAGGGTTCATTAACTGGTTGATCGTTAACATAGGTTACCCGATTGCGGATTTCAAGTTTATCTCCGGGCAAGCCAACGATCCGTTTGATAAAGTCCTCGGTTGCATGGGCACTCGGCGGCGGACGAAAGACAACGATGTCTCCATGGGTAAGGTGGCCGAATTCTTTAAAGAAAAGCTTATCCACAATGACTCGGTCATCGAGTTGAATCGTCGGCAACATTGAACCGGTGGGGATTTTGCGAGCTTCAATAACATAAGTGCGCAATACCCAGGAAAGCGCGAAAGCTATCAGGACAATTTCAATCAGTTCTAGGAAAAATCGTGCTGTACTTTTCGGTGCCTCTGAATCTCCCATAATTCACCTCTTTCTGCCTATTAATATTAACACAGTGTGGCAATGTTTCAAAGTCTTAGCTGAGAAGTCCTTGCTGCCATAAATTCAAAGCGGCTAAAATGTTACCCATCTGCACGTAAGTATGTGAAATACCACCTTGCTGATAGACAATATAGGGTTCTCGCAGAGGCCCGTCCGCGGAAAATTCGCTGGTTGCACCTTGAATAAATGTACCACCGGCCATGATGATTTCGTCTTCATACCCCGGCATTCCAGAAGGAATGGGCAAAACGTGAGAATCCACAGGAGAGCCTTTCTGGAGACCCTGACAGAAGGCGATCATTTTTTCCCGTGAGCCAAGTTTTACGGCTTGAATTAGGTCTGTTCTAGGCACTTCAGGCTCAGGATGTACTTCGAACCCTAAGGCACGCCAAAAGGCCGCAGAAAAAATTGCGCCCTTTAAGGCTTCAGAAACAGTTAAAGGGCTAAAGAATAGGCCCTGATAAAACAAGCGCTGCCATTCCATAGTTGCCCCTACGTGCTCGCCAATTCCTGGTGCCGTTAAACGTTGGGCTGAAAGTTTAACCAAATCTGAGCGACCCGCTACATATCCACCGGTTGGGGATATACTTCCCCCTAGATTTTTAATCAGCGAGCCTGCCATCAAATCCACCCCGATATCACCGGGTTCCAAAGTTTCAACCAATTCTCCGTAGCAGTTATCGACGAAGATAATCAAGTCAGGATAGTTCGTTCTGACAAAATCAACAAGTTCCTTTAGTTGAGATATCCTTAAAGAGTTCCGCCAAGCATACCCGCGTGAACGCTGAACGATCAGCATTCGGGTTTTGTCCGTTATCTTCTCGCCGAAAAGAGCATACTGAAGTTTACCTTGGGCATCCAGAGGAATAGCATCATAGGATACCCCAAAATCCATGAGGCTCCCTTGCCCTTCTCCCCTCAGCCCAATAACTTCCTCTAGCGTATCATAAGGGGTCCCGCTAATAGAGAGAACATGATCTCCAGGGCGTAAAACGCCAAATAAGGCGGCGGCAATCGCGTGTGTACCGGAAACAAACTGACCACGTACAAGGGCTGCTTCCGTACCTAAAATGCGGGCAACCACACGGTCGAGGACGTCACGCCCCGAATCACCAAGACCGTAACCCGTTGTTCCCTGTAAGTGATAGGTTGCGACACATTCTTCTTGAAAGGCTTTTAAGACCTTCTCGTGGTTGCGAGTTGCTGTTTCTTGTAAATCAGGGAGAAGACGGTGGAATACTTCTTCCGCTTCGGTGATCGCTTTGCGAATCAACTCCGGCCAATCGGGATTCGAAATCAAACAATTTCCTCCTCAAAATAGGAAAACCTCAAACTGATAATCAGGCAAAAATAATTTTTTACATGTGTCTTAGATCAGTAATGTGCTGAGGCGTTCCCAAACTGGTTTTAACGAATCCTCACGGATGAGAGAGATCTCAATTGAATGAGGAAGTTGTTGGGATAGCTTGAATAGATCGTCTTCAACCAAGACTTTATCGACCTTATTTAACAAAGTAATCATAGGTTTTGCTTCACATCCCAGTTGCTTTAACACCTCATGCACTGTCTCTGCGTGTTGGAACGCTTGAGGATTACTCGCATCGACAACATGCAATAGAACATCCGCTTGTTGTACTTCTTCAAGCGTTGCCAAAAATGCCCTCAGCAGTTGAGTCGGCAATTTCCGTATAAACCCCACCGTATCGCTCAGAAGAATTTCCAAGGATGAGTTAACACGAATAGAACGGACAATTGGGTCTAAGGTAGCAAATAATCTATTCTCACCCATAGGTAGGTCAGACCGACTACCAGCTTGTTCCATAGCCTTTTTCATAAACGTTGTTTTGCCAGCGTTCGTATACCCAACTAAAGCAATGATCGGCAGGCCACTTTTCGTTCTTTGTCGACGTTGAACATCGCGCTGCTGCAAGACAAGCTTTAATTCTTTTTCCAGTTGAGTAATGCGCTCCCGCATTCTCCGTCGGTCAAGCTCTAGTTTCGTTTCCCCTGGACCCCTAGAGCCTACTCCGGCACCTAAACGAGAAAGAGCTTGTCCCTGGCCTGATAAGAAAGGTAAGAGATGTTTAAGTTGTGCCAACTCGACTTGAAGTTTACCTTCACGGGATCGGGCACGCTCAGCAAAAATATCTAAGATCAAACCCGTACGATCTAATACTTTTAGCCCGGTTTCCACCTCTAAGGTTCGTAACTGTGTTGGAGATAACTCATCATCACAGATCACGACATTAGCTTCTGTTTCCTGTAAACGATGAACTAATTCTTCAAGTTTCCCGCTCCCTAGATAACTGCGTGATTGACCATAACGCCGAAGTTGAACAAGTTGCCCAACCACGTTTACGCCCGCCGTACGGGCGAGCTCTCGTAGTTCCTTCAAATCTTCATTAACCTCTTGGTCACCATCTTGCAAAGCTATCAGGAAAGCGAGCTCTTTACCCAGTGACGTATCAGTCTTTGTCGGCTTCGTCATTCCTTTTGCAAGGCCAGAAAGCGGTTCATTATAGTTAAAAGAAGACCAAGTTTTGGAATTAAGGTTAACAATAATGGGATCGCTCTCCCCTGTTCGGTAGGCAATTTGGACACCGGTAAGCTTCCCGTCGAGTACCCCAACAGAAGTCATACTTTCAAGTTGAAGGGATAACAGAGCGCTATGGTCTAGTGGACTGAGCCTGAAGTCTCCATTAGGATGGGTATGAATGCACCGCAGATGTTTTCCGATTGATCTCCCCTTGACCGGCGGGAGGGTTACTGTGGCATGTTGCCCTACAGCAGCGGCCAACAAAGTACCGGGACGGGAAAGATATAAGGCGATTTCTCGATTCCATAGTTGAGTGAGGTACATCAACCCTGCTAGGATTTCAGGATGGATCAGTTCCGAACGTTCAGTTACAAATTCAGAAAGATTTTTCAATTCCTGTATCTGGCTTGCCCGAATCCCAGACAAGTCTCCCGAAATGTCCATATCCATACTAAACCTCCTATTCAAAAGTATTTTGTTATCTCTGAAGTGCAGAGAACTCCACTTCTAGAAGTAGGCCTTGGTGCCTTATGAAGTAATAAACCCGATAAACACAGGTCAGAGATCCTCCAAGTTGATATCGACAGGTAAGATTCGGATTAGTTCTTCGCGGCTGGAACTAGACTTCCGGAATAACCGAACGGCTTGTTTTCGCACCGTCTTTTCTACGAGGTTGCGGACAAGCCGTGCATTCCCTGCATAAGGATGAGAACTAAGTAAATTATTGAGCTGGATGCGGAGCGCCTCTTTAGCCTCTGGAGTTAGCTCATATTGACGAGTTTTAAACATCAAATCTCCAATGGACAATAATTCGTCGAGTGTATAATCCGGAAAATCAATATGTACGGGAAAACGTGATCGAAGTCCAGGATTGGTTTGTAAAAACCACTCCATTTCCTGGCGATATCCCGCTAAAATTAAGACAAGGTTATCTTTATTATCTTCCATGGTTTTAACTAACGCATCAATGGCTTCTTTGCCGAAATCTTTCTCTCCCCCACGGGCTAACGAATAGGCTTCATCTATAAAGAGGACTCCACCTAACGCCTTCTTTAGTTGTTCCCTAGTCTTTTGGGCAGTATGCCCAATGTATTCTCCGACAAGGTCTGCCCTCTCACATTCAATCACTTGCCCTTTTTGAAGAACCCCCATCTCTTTAAACAGTCGCCCGACCAAGCGTGCCACTGTTGTTTTGCCGGTTCCTGGGTTCCCGCGGAAAATCATATGTAACACAAGAGGTTCTGCGATGAGTTTTTCCTGTTCCCTGCGCTTTTGGATCTCGACAAAGGCTTGTAAATCTCGAATGAGTCGTTTCACAGTTACTAACCCCGTCAAGGCCTCTAATTCATCGAGGATTTCCATAATTTTATCCTTGTCTTTTTCAAGAGAAGCGACATTATTCTTACGGGCTCTGCCTAGCCCAACAACCTCTGGCGCAGGAATAATAATATGTGCTGTCTCGCGGGGCAAGGGAGACTGGATGACCGGAGGCAAGTGATTGTCCGGTCTAAACGTTACACGAATTGTCATAAGTACAGGCACCTCCCATCCTTACTACTATACGCGAGTAAGGACAAAAGGTGTCCTAAAAAAACGTGTTGTTATTATTTTCCTGTTAAGGTCTTGGCATACCGGACGCGAGCTTGGTGATCTAAGAATTTCTTACGCAAACGAACACTCTTCGGCGTGATTTCGACCAACTCATCATCGTTAATAAATTCTAACGATTGCTCCAAGGAAAATTCTCTCGGTTTATCCAGGCGCAATGCTTCATCGGCCGAACTGGTACGCATATTAGTGAGCTGCTTTTTCTTACAAACGTTCACTTCAATATCTTGCTCACGCTTATTCTCTCCAATAATCATACCAGCATATACATGAAGGCCCGGGTCGACAAACAAACTGCCACGTTCTTGAGCTGAATAAAGTCCGTAGGCATTGGTTTCTCCCTCTTCAAAAGCAATGAGCGCGCCACGGTTTCGTCCGGGGATATCTCCTTTATAGGGTTCATAACCTAAGAACACATGGCTCATCATTCCTTCACCCCGTGTTTCGGATAAGAAGTCACCACGAAACCCGATCAGACCCCGGGCCGGTATTTTGAATTCTAGACGGAGTTGAGTCGCAGAGAGGCTGGTCATATTGGCCATTTCCGCTTTGCGTTTACCTAGTAGCTCCATGATGGATCCCAGTGCACTCTCATGAAGGTCACAGATTAAAAACTCGATCGGTTCACATTTAACACCGTCTATGGTTTTATAGATTACTTCCGGTTTAGAAACTTGAAGCTCATACCCTTCCCGACGCATATTCTCAATCAGAATCGAAAGGTGAAGTTCTCCTCTACCGGATACTTGAAAACAATCTGCTGAGTCAGTTTCAGCAACCCTAAGGCTTACATTGGTCTCAACTTCTTTAAAAAGACGCTCGCGCAACTTCCGAGAGGTGACGAAATGTCCTTCTCGTCCGGCGAAAGGACTGTTATTAACCATAAAATTCATGGACAAGGTAGGCTCGTCTACTTCGATGGTTGGTAACGCTTCAGGACTTAAAGCACATGCAACGGTTTCTCCGATATTGGCACTGGTCAATCCGGTCAGCGCAACAATTTCTCCGGCCGAGGCTTCAGGAACGTCTTGCCGCTTTAATCCTTCAAAAATCATAACTTTTCCGACCTTAACCCGTTCAAAACTCTCATCCCGCTTGATTAAGGTGACATTTTCGTTTTGATGAATCGTCCCTCGTACAATTCGACCAACCACGATTTTACCAACATAATCATCGTAGTCCAACGTGGTAACGAGCATCTGAAACGGAGCATCAAGATCAACCACCGGAGCCGGGATATGCTCCAAAATGACGGAGAATAAAGGCACTAAAGAGTCTGCCAAAGCATCGGGTTCCAGTCCTGCAATGCCCGCACGGGCAGAGGCATACACGACTGGAAAATCCAACTGCTCGTCTTCTGCACCGAGTTCAATAAAAAGATCTAAGACTTCATCGACTACTTCAGCCGGGCGAGCATCCGGCCGGTCAATTTTATTAATCACCACAATAGGAACAAGCTTGAGTTCTAAGGCTTTTCGCAGCACGAATCGGGTTTGCGGCATCGGACCTTCAAAGGAATCAACAATCAGAAGTACCCCATTGACCATCTGTAAGACGCGCTCAACTTCACCCCCGAAGTCGGCATGCCCCGGCGTGTCAATAATATTGATTTTGGTTCCTTGCCAGTGTACGGCTGTGTTTTTTGATAGAATAGTAATTCCACGTTCACGCTCTAGATCATTGGAATCCATGACGCGTTCAATGACTTGTTGGTTAGCTCGGAAGGTTCCACTCTGTTTCAACATGGCATCAACAAGTGTGGTCTTCCCATGATCGACGTGAGCGATAATTGCAATGTTTCTTAAATTTCGAGTTTCCATAGTTGGGTTGAGTTCCTTTCTTTCACCAAGATAAAAGCATATGAATTAAAGATATCATAGTTATGTATTGAATTCAAGTAAAAAACTAAGTCCGGTAAATAACCGAACTTAGTTTTTCTTGCTATGAGGCTTATCTGTTAACTTTGTGTTAATCTTATGATAATTTTGAGTTAACTTTATGTTTATTGAGTACTTGTATTAGATTCTGCACACGCAGCGGCTAAGTTAATCGGACGAATTGGCATAACTGTCGAAATCGCATGTTTATAGACCATCTGTTGTCTACCTTCAAACTCGATAACAACCGTGAAGTTATCAAATCCTTTGATAAGTCCCTTAAGTTGAAACCCGTTAACCAAATATATGGTCACCGGAAGGTTTTCCTTACGTACCTGATTTAAAAAGGTATCTTGTAAATTGATGGGCGATTTGTTCATATATTTACCTCCATCACCTGATATTTCTACGTTACCTATTCTACACGAGTTTGACAGGCTCCGCAAGTCTGGATGATAGACTCGAGAATAAGGTTCGCTTCGTTCGTTATATCGTACCAACTAATCCGTGGATCACGACGGAACCAAGTCAATTGGCGTTTGGCAAAATGGCGAGTATCTCGTTGCAGGATACGGAGCATTTCCGGTTGCGTCACGAGCCCCTGTAGATACCAAAGTGCGTGGCGATAACCAATACTTTGTAACGGTTTTAAGGTTCGGGCATAGCCAAGACTTAAAAGAGTTAAAGTTTCTTCAAGTAAACCCTGAGACAGCATCGCGACACAGCGTTGATTAATTCGTTCGTAAATTACGTCGCGTGGAGCAGTTAGCCCTATATAGACGACCGATGCGTCCAGCGGCTGGTATTCATCATCCTGAAATTGCCGTTGGCTGGACAGGGTTTGACCGGTTAATTCTAAAACTTCAAGGGCTCGAATAATTCGCAGAACATCGTTGGGGTGCAGCTGATCTGCTGTTTGAGGATCACGTTCTCTCAGCACGTTATGCAACTCCGAGTTCCCGAATGAGACGGCGAATTCTTTCCATTTGGAGCGGATTTCCTCAGAGCCATGTTGTGAGAAGTCATAGGGATCGAGCAAGGAACGAATATATAGTCCAGTTCCCCCCACCACAATCGGAACATGACCACGACCCCTAATCTCTTCAATCAGGGAAGTGGCTAAGAGCTTAAACTGGGCTGCAGTAAAGGGCTCTGAGGGATCTAAGTAATCAATAAGGTGATGTGGAACGAGGTGGAGTTCTGCAGGTGAGGGTTTGGCTGAACCAATATCAAGTTTCTGATACACTTGAACAGAATCTCCAGAAATGATTTCTCCGCCAATTTTCTGTGCCAGCGCTAAGCCAAGAGAAGACTTACCGACCCCTGTCGGGCCGATAATTATTATCAATGGATACACCAAACCATCCCCCCTTAAACAATAATAATGCCATAATCAACGGGACTGTAGCGGCCTCCGAGTAGTATCTCAAACCCAAGACGTCGGAACTCATTACTGTTTTTTCGTTCCTTCAGCACAACCCGGTGCCGCGCAATTCGACAAGCTTCTAAAACTGCCTCCTGATCAAGAGGACTATGGTCTGACCATTGATGTAGGGGCTGGATTGAGTCGGACTGCTTACGTGTCCGACGAAACATAGGATCAAAGTAAACAACATCGACTGAACGGGAGGGAATACTGCTGAAAAATTCACGGTGTTCTCTCCAGTGAACTTTAATTTGCCGTGCAGCTTGTCCCAAAGCAAACCAAGAATCCTGTTTCTCTTCATTTTTAGCGTTGGGAATGATCTCCTTAAAATGGTTTAAACCATCCTGAACCAGTGCGGCTATGATGGGAGATTGTTCGAGAGCTAGGACGCTTCCCTTGTCGCCGACAGCCCAGGCTCCAATCAGAGCATCCGTGCCTAAACCTAAGGTAGCGTCGATTAAAACGTCTCCGGCCTTTAATTGAGTTGCCTCAAGATAACGGTCAGACTCTCCACGCAGGATATTAATCAGTCGAATGAGGGCCATACTTGGGTGAAAGGATAATTTTTCTTTCCCATCAGTCAAGAAAACCCCCTGACGTGTAATTATCAGTTCTGCTACCTCTTCTCCGCTTCGTGTAAGCCTCCAACTGCATCCCGGTTGTTGACTAAACCACTGAAGTCTTTCTTGGAGTTTTATGTCAGAGTGAGTTGTTTTTATAAGGATAGGGATTTCTCTAACCATGAAGCCTCCCATTTTCTTTATCGTATCGAGATACATCGTGCCCTTTCAACTTGGTCGTATCAATTGAGTCATTTGTTTCAGCACATGCACGATGTGTCGTGCCCCTATGATGTAGTATGCCCATGTCGCAGTGCGTACAAACTTCAAGTACCTAGGCACGATAAAAGCGTCTTTCTATCTCCGAACGAGTCATTCTGACCATCGTGGGGCGTCCGTGGGGACAGGTATAAGGATTATGAGTTTGGCGAAGCTGGTCCATCAATTGTTCCATTTCCAACAAAGAAAGTGAATTTTGAGCTTTAATAGATTCTTTGCAAGCTAACAAATAAATCCACTCTTCCAACAGCTTGTCAAAACTGGGCGCCGAATTTTTCTGTAACACTTCATCTATGAATTGACGAAGCAATCTGTCCGCTGGCAACGTTCCCGTCTGAACTGGCACACCACGTAATAAATAAGTCCGTGAACCAAATTGTTCCAAAATAAATCCCATTTCGTTTAGAATCCACAAATGTTCCAAGAGTACCTGTTCCTCCTGAAGTGTAAACTCCATGGGTAGAGGGATTAGAAGAGTTTGGCTAGCTTGTTCGAGGTCTCTAAATTCCACTAACAGCCGTTCAAAGTTAATCCGTTCGTGAGCAGCATGCTGATCAATCATCAAAAGGACTTCGCCGTCTGTAGCCAATATATAGGTATTAAAGAGGTGAGCTAAGGGCCAACAGTGGGCTAGAAGGTCTTGAGCCTGAGGATCAACTGGAGTCGGTATATGATCTTGATCAACCGGAACATTGGTGGAATTGAGATTACCTTGAGCTAAATCAATTTGTATACCTGGATCTTGGGAATCGGAGATTTCTGGGATCTCTGAAGATTTTTGGGATGATACGTTGGATACTTTACCTTCAAGGTTGCTAGCCTTTCCTATAGTGGAATTAAAGAATTTTGGTTGATCAAAGGTTTGTGATTGATATGTCTGTTTATTATTAATACTATCCGTGACGCTGGGAATAGCAAGCTCATGAATTTGCAATGTTGCTTTAGAGTTCCGCGAAAAGTCTGGCACTGCTAAGAGAGGTGCCCTTTCCAACGGTACGGCAGACTTAGGTGTAGGCGTTGATATGGGTTTGGTTTGAAAGGAAGGTAAAGGTTTACTCTTGATCAAAGTTTGATACACTGCCTGACTGATAAAAGTACTTAGAGCCTGCCCATTCTTAAACCGCACATCCATTTTTGTGGGGTGAACATTCACATCATATTCTGAGGGAGGGACACGCAGATGCAGGACTACGACTGGGTGAAGCTTAACTGGCACGAAGGTATGATACCCCTCCTCAAGGGCACGGCTCAAGAACGGTGAGCGAACAATTCGCCCGTTGATCATAAAGGTTTGCGCTTGCTTGGACGATCGGACCAGATCCGGTGGACTAATATAGCCCTCTAACTGCCAAGCATCGTTCTGGGAGTTGATTGGGATAAGCTTTCGAGCAATAGCATTTCCGAGGATTGCCCCAATTGTTTCCCGTAAATCTCCGCGTCCGGACGTTTGCAAAACAACTTGCTGCGGGTGGGTCAGAGAAAAAGCGATATCCGGGTGAGCAAGCGCGATTCGCCCGACAATGTCGCTGATTTGGCCAAATTCTGTCGGCGTGGATTTAAGAAATTTTAAGCGAGCGGGTGTATTGAAAAAAAGGTTACGAACCGTCACGGAGGTTCCGACAGGGCACCCCACTTCTTTGAACTCCCCGCTCTCTCCACCGTTAATCACAAGGCATAATCCAGCAACTTCATCGGCAGGACGCGAGGAAATTTCCAGATGAGATACCGAGGAGATACTTGGAAGAGCCTCCCCGCGAAAACCAAGGGTTCGTAAATGATCAAGGTCTTCAATCTGACTGATTTTACTAGTTGCATGGCGAATAACGGTTAGAGGTAAATCCGGAACTGAAATCCCACAGCCATCGTCTCGTACTCGAATTAACGGCACGCCGTTTCCTTCAATGCTAATATCAATGTGTTTTGCTCCCGCATCTAAGGCGTTTTCGACCAGTTCCTTGACCACAGAAGCAGGACGCTCAACGACCTCGCCGGCGGCAATTTGATTTGCGGAGTGAGAGTCAAGAATATGAATTACCGATGTCAAAACTGCGTCAATCCTTCTTTCCTCTGCCAAACAGACAATTTGTCGTGGAGCTGATTCTGCAATAAACCACCAGCGGCATCCTCACTATGCTGCAGAAGATGGTCCCAAAGGTCATAGCCCGCTTGCTCACACTCTGGGCAGGCTTGGAACGGGATGCGCACTAAGACCGACTTTTGGGGAAAAGGAGAACGTCGGCTTTCAATATATACCGTCCCAGCGCAATGGTTGCATTGCCGGATGTAATCATGACGGGTTTCTTGGAACCCTTCCGTATCATAATAGACGGAATGAGGAAGGTAAATCCAGTTTCCTTTAGGGAAGAAAGCTTTGTTCTGAATTGTAAAGTTAGGTTTATGGCTTTGGTGTTGTTTTTTAAGTTCCTGAAGGTACGGCTTCAGAGATGCTAAAGTTAAAACAGGGCGACCTAGTTTCTGTGGTTCACGGACATGACGGTAATCTTCTCCGGCGAGCGCCAGGAGAATCGCTAAGTTGACATAAGGTAAGGCCCCTTCAATGGAATATCCGCCTTCAAGGACTGCTAAATCCGGTTGAAGAAGTTCGGTAATCCGTCCATAACCACCCGCCGTTAAATTCATCGAGGCTAACGGGTCCGTGAAATGATTATCCTGCCCCGCTGAATTAATGATCAGATCCGGGGCAAAGTCCTGGAGTCGCGGCAGCACCCAGTTTTCCAGAACGTAGTGGTACCCTTCGTCTCCGGTCCCAGGCGGAAGGGGAATGTTTAAGGTTTGATCCCAAGCGTTTGGACCCCCTTTTTCATTGACAAAACCAGTTCCGGGATAAAGTGTGCGCCCATCTTGGTGGAGAGATATGAATAGGACATTAGGATCATGATAAAAGATATCTTGAGTACCGTCTCCGTGATGAACATCAGTATCAACGATAGCGATTTTCTTTATTCCACAATGAGCCCGCAGATGGTTCACAAGAATAGCTTCATTATTCAGCGTGCAAAACCCACGATTTCCCCAAACGGTTGCTCCAGAATGATGGCCTGGCGGACGTGCCAGTACAAAACCATTGGCAATCTCTCCGCTGACCCGCGCTGCACCAAGTAAGATAGCACTCCCTGCGGCAATGAGGTGGGCATCTAAGGTGTCTAGATGCGCGTCAGGGTTAGGGAATAACGCTTGAGACCGCAAGACATCCTGAATTGAGGCAACGCGTGGAGAAAACTGTTTGATTTGGGGCAAGTCAAGAATTCCCTCTTCAAACAGCTGCTCCTGAGTATAGAGAAGCCGTTCTTCGCGCTCAGGATGGGAGTCACCGAGTGACCAATCAAAGGCAGGGAAAAACAAAATTCCTGTATGTTTCATCTGATAATCCTCCCAATCACACCAGGTCGCTGATGAACGGCCCCACGGACAATTTGACCCACAGTCTTATAACCTTGAACAATAGGAAAGAAATCAAAGGGTTCTTTTTCCACATCTTGAATCGTAATGTCGTAGCGGGCAGCTTGCTGCCGAGCAAGAGTATCTAGAAAGCCCTCCACTTCGTGATACGGGCGAAGTGATCCTGTCCAAGTCCCCTGTTCTCCTGTCTCTGCCACGCCATATTGCTTAAGATAAGTGTCAAGATGAAGGGTGCAATCGAAGGTCGATCGGGCCATAGCCGCACCAAGGGCATTAGAAATCTCCGAGAAACAACCCAGCTGAACAGGAGTCCTGAGGCGTTTTCCAAGGGCAGCTGTAATTCCTCGAGCGCCTCCTCCGCTGACCAAGGTGTGAAACGTATGATTTTCATGGGGATGGAGAACCTCCCAAACTTTATAAGCTGGCTCTTCCTGCCACTCTCGCTTCAGGGAATCAATGGCTTCTACGATTCGGTCGACCATAGTATTAATAACAGCCGTCGCGAGTTCATGCAGAAACTGTGGTGTGCGGCGTTCTTGCGGCAAAATAGAGGCCAGACCTTCTTCCGCCAATTGTTCGTCTCCATAGCTAATCAACCCCAGATAACGCATCGCATCCGTTGGCGTTGGTACGTTTCCGCCCAGACAATATGCCGGACCAAGGCGGTAAGCTTCGAGGATAAAACCCTGATCTGTGGCACGTAGGACAGAATCCCCTCCCACCGGAATTGAACGAACCGCAAGGGTTCGGACAAGGGTTGAAAACGAACCAATTTGGGCTCCTTTGGAACTGAGCAACGGGGCACCCGATAGAATAAGGCCCATATCGGTCGTTGTTCCGCCAATATCCACGATGATTGAAGAAGTAGTTGTTTCATTTTGAGTCAAAGCGCCCAGGACACTGGCAGCTGGTCCAGAGTATATGGAATCAAGGGGGCGAAGCTTAGCGAGAGGTAAATTCCCGCCATCTGCCTTTAAGATCGAAATTGGAACATTAATTTTTCGGGCGCTTACGGCTGTTTGCAATTGCCGAGCAAATTGATGATATAAATCCGAAACACCTAAATTGAGATATGTGCTCAAGCCTCGTCGATAAAAATTAGCTTGCCCCCACTCATGCCCCATGGCAATCTTTAAAGAGGGATAACTTTGCCTGAGATAGCCCGCTAGTTGTTCCTCATGGAGCTTGTTCCTGTGAGAGAACTTTCCGACGATAGCTACATGGGCAGGATTCTCACTCAGACTCGACTCATGCAGATCATAAGACTTGAGTTTCGCCCATTCTCTCTGGTCGGGAGGCTCGATTTCTCGGCCTCTAAAATCGATTTCTCCAGAAAGCTCATGATAGCTCACTGGCCACATAAGCGCATCGGCTCTCATCCCATTTCCAGAAAATAAAAGTAAATCAACCGGGGAAATTCGATTTTGGAGAATGGCATTGGTAACAAGTGTGGTACTGACTGTAATCTGGTCTATCGCCTGCTCATCATCAATTTTCAACGTATCAAAGGCATTCAATAGGGTTTCTACTATATTTTCAGACTGGGTGAGAACCTTTGCTGTATGTTGAATGTGTCCATCATGAATAAACGCTGCATCAGTATAGGTCCCTCCCACATCGATACCTACTCGATTAGACATTTTACATCCCCCCTTGATCGAGGTTCTATGTTCGAGATTCGAGGTTCGATCTTTAAACTCGAACATATTACATACTACGAACTTGGTTTTAATCTTGAACTTGAACTTGAACTATGACTTTGGGCTCTGTTCAACATCGAATCAATCAACTCTGGATTCATGTATGACATTAGTTCTCGAATATTAGATTTCGTCCTTCTGACCTCGAACCTCGCGCTTCGAGTTCATACCTCGGATTGAAGGCGCTCACGTAGGTCAAAGAGATATTGCAGTGCTTGACGAGCAGTCATGTCCTCCAGAGAGAGTTGGGTAATTTCGTGCAAAAGCGGGTGGATTTGCGGAACGTCAAAGAGCGAAATTTGAGTAACCGCCTTGGCAGTGTCAACCACAGTGTGCACAGGCTCGGAAGCTTCTAATTCCAAAAGTAAGGCTTTGGCACGTTGCAGCAATTCTTGAGGAAGACCTGCCAGGCGCGCTACTTGAATGCCATAACTACGATCTGCTTTACCTAGCAATATTTTGTGTAAAAAAACGATCTCCTCTCCCCGTTCTTTGACACCTACATGAAGGTTAAATAGCCCTGGGAAATCGTCTTGAAGTTGGGTCAGTTCATGATAATGAGTGGCGAAAAGGGTTTTAGGGTTGAACTCAAGATGTTTAACAAGATGCTCGGCAACAGCCCAGGCGATGCTAAGTCCATCAAACGTCGCTGTTCCTCGTCCTATTTCGTCTAAAATAATCAAACTTTTCTTTGTGGCATACTTTAAAATATGAGCGACTTCTTGCATTTCTACCATAAAGGTACTTTGACCGGCCGCTAAATCATCCGATGCACCAACCCGTGTAAAGATGCGGTCAATCTGAGTGATAGTAGCCTGCTTAGCAGGTACAAATGATCCAATATGGGCCATGAGGACAATTAAAGCGACTTGACGCATGTAGGTTGATTTACCTGCCATATTGGGACCTGTGATGAGCGCTAAATGGTGACTCTCGGACATATGAGTATCATTGGGAACGAACACCCCGGGCTCAAGCATTTGTTCTACAACCGGATGACGGCCTTCGAGGATAAGGATTTCACCGCTCTGAGTAATCTGAGGACGAACATAGTGATTACGAACAGCAACCTCTGCTAAACTGACAAAGACATCAATTTCCGCTAAGACTTGGGCAACCTGCAAAATAACTTTGGTATAAGAGCGGACTTCTTCTCGAAGGGCTAAAAAAAGTTCATACTCTAAGTCTTTAAGCTTTTCCTCAGCTCCCATGATTTTTTGTTCGTAGTCTTTCAACTCGGGTGTAATAAAGCGTTCGGCATTGGACAGGGTTTGCTTGCGTTGATAGTTGTCCGGGATAAGATGGGCATTAGCATGGGTAATTTCAATATAATAGCCAAAAACTTTGTTATAGCCTATCTTCAAGGAACGAATTCCGGATCGTTCACGTTCAGCATTCTCCAACTTGGCAACCCATTCTTTTCCTCCGGTCGAAATGGAGCGCAATTCGTCTACTTCATGGGAATAACCAGCTTTGATGATGTTACCGTCTCTCAGAGATATTGGTGGGGTGGGATGAAGTGCACTTTGCAGTTTCGCAACAAATGGGTCGAGACCCTCAAGATAAGGGGCCTTGATTTTAAGGGTTTCGGCAGAACTAGACATAAGGAATGTGCGTATTTCAGGAAGAAGAGCCAAGGTTTGCGTCAAAGATAACAAGTCTTTCGCGTTCGCAGTCCCATAAGAGACCTTCCCCATCAGGCGTTCGAGATCATACACCTCAGAAAGAAGTTTAAATAAGTCTTGACGGAGAAATGAATCGGAAGTCAGTTCTTCAACGGCGTTTTGGCGTCGTTCTATTTCATTCTGTGACAGTAAGGGTTTATCAATCCAATGCTTTAGAAGCCTGCCGCCAAAAGCGGTTTGAGTTACGTCCAGAACCGAAAGCAGCGTTCCTTTTCTCCCTTGACTGCGGAGGGATTCTGTGAGCTCTAGATTGCGTCGGGTCCACTGGTCAAGAAACATCCAGTGCTCGGAACGGAACGTTTTTATTTCGATAATATGCGTTGGTACCACGCCCGGCATTGTTTCCAGTAAGTAGATCCATAAAGCAGTAGCTGCCTGGGTTGCTACTGGGAATTCTTTGAACAAATCTAGCTGCCCGAGAAATCGGTCCTGCAACTCCTGACCACAAAACGTTTTTTGTTCCCGCATGCTACAATAATAACTCATCCAAGGCTTTGGTTTTTTCACAAGTTCAGGGGGAAGTAAGAGTTCAGCCGGGTTAATTCGAGACAGTTCGGCGAGGAGAACTTCGATTTCCGGGGTTTGAAAAATCGTAAATTCACCGGTGGATAGATCGAGAAAAGCAAGCCCCCAGTGTTCATCATGATACACGCTGGCTAAGTAATGATTATTACGCTCCGAGATGGATTCAGTCAGGGTTCCGGGCGAAACAATCCGGATAATATCACGTTTGACAATTCCTTTAGCATTTTTAGCATCTTCCACTTGTTCGCAAATGGCGACTTTATGCCCAGCCTTGACGAGCTTAGATAAATAATTATCTAAGGCATGATAAGGGACTCCGCACATGGCAATTCGATTCCCTTCCCCTGCATCTCGCCCGGTTAAAGCTATTTGTAAAATGGGGGCGGCTAATTCTGCATCTTCCCCAAACATTTCGTAAAAATCACCTAGTCGATAAAAAAGAATAGCATCAGGGGCTTTCGCTTTAATTCCTCGATATTGAAGCATCATCGGGGTGCTCATACCTGTACGCTCACTTTCTTTAAATCCTAAAAGGGAAGAGCTATAGATTTAGCCCTTCCCTTTTGTATCTTTTTTAAACTTTGTTAGGTTAGCGTCAGCCGCAACCGCAACCGCCGCTGCCACACCCACCAGCATCACACCCGCCACTTTCACAACCATCATCCCCACAGGAACAACCCTCTGATGAGCCAGCAATAGCCCCTGCTAAAATGGAATTAACGCTATCCAACATTTGTGTGAAATTGTCTTGCGCTCTCATATAAGCGGCAATAGCTGCATTTGCCTCAACTTTGGTTTCAATCTCATCGACCAAATTTTTATCGGCTTCAGAAGGCTCGCTACCATCTTGTTGACTTTTCATAAACCGTTCTTGAGCTTTCTGTAATTCTGCAATCAATTGTTGGGCCGACTCGTCAGCGGCCATCGCATCTTCCGCGCTGCGTAGTTCTGCAAGCTCCGTGCATCGGGCAATAGCATCAGCCAAAAACCCAGCTTTTTCAGTAATTTCATTTGTCATAATCAACACCTCCAGATGTAACATTCTACATAGAACTCTTAATTCCTGCATTAAATTTAAGGTTAACAGATTCTTTACGATTTTTCAATATCTCCTACTAGGGTCCATGATCCTGCTTCGGCGATCCGTACGTTAACCAAAGACCCAATAAGTTCCGGATTGCCACTAAAAACGACAAGTTCGTTGCCGCGGGTTCTTCCGGCTAATCGCTGGGGATTTGTTTTACTGGGACCTTCAACCAGGACTTCATAAGCTTTCCCGATCATATGTTGCCGCCAATCCAGACTTTCTTGGTTTTGCACACTCATCAACCTCTGTAGACGACGTTTCTTAACGTCTAAAGTGATCTGATCTTCCATAACGGCGGCCAGTGTTCCTGAGCGTTTAGAATACATAAAGGTGAAGGCTTGACTGTAATGGACCGAGCTCATCATAGCGAGAGTTTGTTCGAAATCTTCTTCCGTTTCTCCAGGGAAGCCGACAATAATATCCGTTGTTATGCTTGCCTGGGGAAGTAGTTCTCGAATTTTTTGAACTCGACTTAAATAGTATTCCCTTGTGTATTTCCGATTCATACGTTCTAAAATAAAATTGCTACCAGATTGAATAGGGAGATGAAAGTGCTCGCAAAGTTTCTCCCCTGAAGTAACCGTTTCAATCAGCTTATCTGATAAATCCTTAGGATGAGAAGTGATGTAGCGTATCCGCAAAAGAAGCGGAATTTGGTCCACATCGTGGAGTAAATCCGCAAAGTCATAGGCGGGTAAAAACTCCTTGCCGTAAGAATTTACATTCTGTCCCAATAACGTAACTTCGCGACATCCGCTGGCAACAAGGTATTTGATTTCTTGAATAATTTCTTCAGGGTTACGGCTACGTTCTCGACCCCGAACGTGAGGAACAATACAATATGAACAGAAATTATCGCAACCGTACATGATATTAACGCTTGCGTGTAACTTGCCTTTCTCCGCAAGCGGGGTAGATTCTAAAGTTAATTTAGGTTCTTGCCATACTTCCGCCACTTTTCCTCCCTGTTCTACTCGCTGTAACAGACCTGAGAAATCGTGTAAGTTATGGGTTCCGGCCCAGATGTCCACGTGGGGTGCTCGTTTCTGCAACCGTTCTAAAGCACCCGGTTGTTGAACCATACAGCCACTGATAGCAATCTTTAAGTTGGGATTTTTCTCTTTAAGTTTCTTAAGTTCACCAATTTTCCCAAGTATCTTATTTTCTGCGCTTTCTCTTACACAACAGGTGTTTACAATGACTAAGTCTGCAGTTTCAAGCTCATCTGAACAAGTATAGCCAACCTGTCTGGTGATCTCCGTCAATGTTTCGGCATCACGTTCAGACATCTGACAACCATAGGCTAAAGTTACAACCTTTTTACCCTTCTCCAAGAAATGTCAACTCCTAAATTGTCTCCTTAATTCTCTAGGATCTCATTATAAGATATACAACTCTGAAAAGCCAAACGGACCCTGTCAGAGTCTCTCTTCGATGTGGACTTTATTGGAATGAAGCTTATCCATTTAGAGATTGCGGAAAACTCCGGCCTTTCGTAAAGCTTGATAGGCTATCAGAATAAATGGCCCTAAGATCAACCCAACTACACCCGTTGATGCCAAACCAATATACATGCTCATGAGTACGAAGAGTGGATCGAGGCCTACGTTGTCACCCAGAATCATTGGCTCAATAATGTGTCTCAATATCGTAATAAAAGTTGTTAGGAGCAAGAGCTCGATAGCCAGCAAACTATGTCCACTTATAAAAGCTAATACCGCCCAAGGAACTAGAATGATACCCACACCTAAAACGGGAAGAATCCCAAAGATCCCAGTAATAGTTCCCAAGACAATTGCAAATTTAGCGTGAATAAGCGTTAAGCCAACGATGGAAAGAAACAATGTAATCAGAAAAACAATAAATTCCGCCCGAACAAAACCCGCAAAGGCCCGGGAGAAATCTCGTCCCAATTCACTAAGATGCTCGCGCCATTCCGGGGGGAAGATCTGCAAAAATTCGCTTAGATAGCGCTTAGAACCACTAGACATAAAAAATGTAGCAACAATCGCAATCACTATCACAATAACAATTTCCGGGATTTTCGCCGCAAACGATAAAATATAAGCTAAATCTGAAGGAATAGAGTTAGTGAATTCTTTGACAGTGTTGTTGATAGTCTCTATATTATTCCCCGGTAGTTTCAAGTAATAAATTTCCACTTTAGCAAGCCAATGGGCAAAAAGGTGTTGTAATAGTTCATTGTAAACAGGCCAGTGAATGTAAATTTCCTGGACTTCTCGAATAAGTCGTATAACCAGCAGAACAATTATAACACCTAAACCGCCTATTTCAATGAGCATTGCGGTTAAAACAGCAACCTTGTGGTGGAAGCGGACTCTGCGGACAAGAAAATTTCTCAAAGGATTGATAGTTGCAGTCATGATAAACGCAAGGATAAAGGGTAAGAACAAATAAATAAAGTGTCCGAGAAGGTAGATGAGCCCGCCGACCACAACCCAAAAAGAAATGAACTTGAGACTGCGATTTAAGAATGTTTTAGTTACGTGATTCACTATTGGACTCCCTTCTTCGATTAAGCCGTACCTGTCTACGGTAAAGTCGACCAGCATATGATTTTAGGCCGAGGGTAATTGACAAAGCGACTCCCAAGAAGAGTATTAATCCACCAATCCAGAGCAAATAGTTTGAAATGCCTGTCTTTTTTTGTGTTTGTGGCTGAATCGTCTTAGAAGATACCAAGGGCAAAGTATTAAGGAGGGTGTTCCCATCAAGAACTTTGACCTGGGCAACAACTTGTCCCTCATTAACTGAAGCAAGTGGACCGTTAGAAGCCGGAATGACTTGTAAACTTAAGGTCGAGCTCTGTTCGTCAAGTTTTTGGGTCGTGTAAATCGGGCGATCGAGAACCAAATTTACAGGTTCATTATTTACTGTAACTGTAGATAGTATTGCACCGGAAGGCTTAAATACAGTATCTTTAGACTGGGTAAAACCATACTCAAACATATCCTCCATATCTGTGTAGATCTCATGTCCCGGAGATTTAAGAATCACGCCAATGAATTGGCGGCCATCTTTAGTCACAGACGCCACCAGACAGTTCTGGGCAGCAGCCGTATAACCTGTCTTGATGCCATCAACTGCAGAGTCTGTGCGCAGTAACTTGTTTTCATTAATCATCAGCGTAGGAACATCCGATTTTGAACGTGAGATTGTCTGTGATTTGGTACGGACATACCGAGCAAATACAGGATTTTGATAAGCGACACGTGCAATCAGAGCAAGATCATGAGCCGTCGTGACGTGCCCAGTCTCCGTTAAACCACTCGCATTAAGAAAATGGGTATGGGTAGCCCCAATTTCAAGGGCACGTTGATTCATCATATCGACAAAGTTAGGCAAATTACCACCAATGTGTTCGGCAACTGTGACAGCAGCATCATTGGCAGAGTTTAAAAACATAGCATACAGAAGATCTTGTAATAACAGTTTTTCTCCGGGCACAAGGTAAATTTGGGTTCCATAAACAAGCTTATTATTAAGCATGGTCGAACTCACTGTGACTGTGTCGTTCAGATTTCCCTTTTCAATAGCTAAAAGCCCGGTCATAATTTTCGTGGTGCTTGCAGGAGCCAGTGGCTCATCTGGATTTTTCATAAAGAGGGCTTGACCGGATTGTACATCTATTAAGTAGGCCGCCTCGCCGTGTACCTGAGGCAGAGTTTCTTTTGAGGCGGCCAATCCTGTGGGCGTACTACCTAATATTAAAAAAATAGCAAGGAGAAAGGCAGATATGAATTTCAAGAAAGTACAACCTCCTATACCAATTGTGCTTTGAGCCTCATTATAACAAGCTGTATCGGAAAAACCAAGCGCTTGCTGTTCGGGATTAGCTATTTCTTGTTTTAATTATTCATCAAACATATTCAGATTATCTTGCACAATGATCCAAAAAATAAATGCCCATCATTTGATGGACATTTTGTCAATATTTAAATTCCTAGAAATGGCTAAATAATAAAATTCTGAGCATACGTGTTGTATTACGATGCCACTCTTTGGATAATTGCATGTTTGCCAAGGGCAACGGAAGCCATCAGGGTCGGAAGTTCCTTCTTCATTACGAGTCGATAGTTAACTTCTTCGCCTTCGATCCATGTTACTAAAAACATAAAACCCCTTCTCTCTTTGTATTATGTATACATAATACCACGGGACGTGAGGCTATGCAATAGATATAATGTGAAGTATATCTTACCATAATTATAAGTTATTATGAGGAATCGGACTATTATTTTTTCTTGTCGAGAATTGGTTGTAAAGATTGCCATATTGCGTACTTCCGAGCGTCTGCTGGACGACCCTCTTTGTTAACAAACACGTGCACTGTTTTACCTTCTGCCAAAAGAGTTTCTTCACGGTAAACGCAGTAGGAAAAGCTTGCTCCGCGCGCGGACATATGATCTATTTCAGTAATAACAATAAGCTCATCATCATACCTAGAAGGTTTTCTGTAACGACAACTGGCCTCTATGACGGCTAAACCTAAACCTTGCTCCTCAAACAGCGTATAGGGAAGATTTAATTCTCGAAAAAGTTCTGATCTACCCACTTCAAACCAGACAAGATAATTGGCATGATAGACAATTCCCATTTGATCTGTTTCAGAATAACGCACACGAAAGCTTGTTTTTGAAGATAATTTCATAAATGTCCCTCCCCTAGTGGCCTTCCCTCTTAATCTTAACATAAATAGATCAGAGGGATAAATTTGTCATTAGTTTTATAAACATGCTATAATATAAGGCAAAAAATATATTAATACAAGCTCTTAAATAAGTTTGATGAAAGGGGCATCTTCGTTGAGTACTTCACCCATTAATATAATTATTGAGCGCATTAACGAACTGGCAAGGAAGAAAAAGTCTGATGGCCTTGAAGAATGGGAGCGCGATGAACAAGAAGCCTTACGCCAAGAGTATTTGTCTTTTATTCGAGGACAAGTCCATGATGCCCTGAGCAAGGTTCAGATTAAAGAGGATCCTTCTGTCCATTAATTTTAAGCGATCGGGTTAACTAACTTCTACTTCTGAGTGATTTTTGAAGTTTATTCAGCCAATGACTCGATGCCGGAGTTGCAGGACCGTGCCCGGGTAAAATCCAACGTAAGGGACGTTCAATCACAATCTGTGCGGATTCCTTCAATTTAGCTACATTCCAGGTAAAATAACTTGGAGCTAAGCAAATCTCTCCACCTTGAAAGAGATCTCCAACAATCGCGATGCCATTACGGTAAAGTGTAATATGACCTGGGGTATGACCGGGTGTATGGATGATTTCCCAATCCCCAAAAAATTCCCCACCAACCAAAGGACGGAGATCTCGGGGAGCAATCAGCTTTCCATAAAGCGGTTGGGTTACAAGCGGTAACCAACGTTTAATTCCGAGACGATCTTGTTGGCCAAGGACATAGGGTATCTCAAGAGCGTGGGCATAGATGGGACATTTTGCAAGTTTCTGCATAGCCACAACACTGCCTACATGATCCACGTCATAGTTCGTAAGAACAATGCCTTCGAGCGCAGAGGGTTTTATTCCGATAGCACTTAAATAGTTACAGATTCGATGTTCTTGACCGGGTAATCCGGTGTCAACCAAAAATAAATGCGCACCGGTCACAAGGTAAATATGGGCTCCCTTTACCCCTTCGAACATATGTATACCGTCAGTAACTAACACTAGGATATTTCCTCCATCCCATGTCAAAAGTGCTGTCTGTTCTTTCCTATTATGGCCAGAACAGACAGCACTTTTACTGTCTTTCTCTTAAGTTATTTTTGTTCGACAATAAAATAAAAATACCTCTATTAAAATATAGAAATGTATTTGTTTTGACCATTAAGCAAATAATATTATATAGAAGTTCATATTCAGCTAGATTAAGGAGGAGGATATTTTGCCGGAACGGATTATGAAGTACGGAGGAGTAAAATTTCGAAATCTTGTCCCTCCTGTGAAAATTAATCGCTTTGTCAATCGTTTACCTCGCATTAAACGCGAATCACTCTTTGAAATTGCGAGCGAGCTCCAAGAAGCAGGACTAATTGATGTTTTAAATGACCGTGCCCACAGTACTATTGACAAGGATACGATTGATGATCAAATGACTAATACAGGAAATTTTGCCCATGACCTTGAAGGTTTCAAGAGACACACAAACGATTCACTAACTCTTCCTAAATAGAGACCCTTAAGTTATCTACCATAAAACAAACGCGTAAAGCCTACCAAGGTATACTTTACGCGTTTGTTAAGCGGAAACAAGGGGACGGTTCTCCTGCTTCCTATTAAGGAAGCAAGACAACCGTCCCCTTGCTGGGTTATCTTATCCGCTAAGCAAGTAAGACTTTGATGCCCCTACTTTCAAGATCTTTCCTGATCGCTGCGGATAGTCCAGCGTCGGTTACCAGTATGTGGACACTGTCCCAAAGCGCAAAGGTATGAAAGCTTACTTGGCCAATCTTAGCGCTATGGGAAACAAGGATGACTTCTTTCGCTACCTCGAGCATAGCTTGTTTAACTTCAGATTCTAACATGTTGGCGGTCGACAAACCGCGTTCAAGATTTACTCCTGTTGCTCCTAAGAACAATTTGTCCGCATTGAAGCCCTTAAAAGCGGATCGTGTCATTGGCCCAACCAGCGCGAAAGTACCACTTCGCACTTCTCCCCCGGTCATCAACATCGTAATTCCATCCCGATTACCAAGCACACTGGCAATGGGCAAGGAATTAGTAATCACAGTACATTTTGTACTCAGGGCTTGGGCAACAGCCAAGGTTGTCGTGCCTGCATCTAATATGATGGAATCCCCTTCTGAGATCAGGCTTGCCGCTAAATGCCCAATCCTTGCTTTTTCACGTTCAGCTTCGCCCATACTCATCATTAACAAAGTATCCATTGGCACAGGAGGGTAAATCGCTCGTCCATGTTCACGTTGAATTAAACCCAACGCGGCAAGGTTCTTGAGATCTCGACGAATGGTCATTTCAGAGACTTTAAACCGCTGCGCTAATTCTATGACGGTTAAGTTTCCATGTTCTTGGAGTAAGAAATGAATCTCATCCTGCCTTTCAGAACTCACGATCTCCCTCCTTCCGTAATCTTTAAAGTATACTGACACACCCTTCATACATTACGCCGCTCAAGGCATCGACCGTTACAGTCTGGCCATTAGTTACCTTAGAAAAAGCTTCCGGAGCACCGACGATGGCCGGAATCCCATATTGCAAGGCGACAATAGCTGCAGGTGATGTCAAACCACCTTCTTCAACTACTAACGCTCCGGCTCGGGCAATCAGGGGTACAAAGCTCGCATCAGTGGTCTCTGCAATCAAAATGTCCCCATCATCGAAAGCATCCTTCTCTGGAAAGTGAACTTTACGGGCGAAGCCGGAATAGGACTTTCTTCCAATTCCCATCCCTCTGGCTATGATATTGCCTAGGATTTGAACTTTGATCATATTTGTAGAGCCAACTTGGCCGATGGGGACGCCCGCAGTAATAACCACCACATCTCCCGAATGAACATAGTTTTGATTTAAGGAGGCATTCACAGCAACTAACAACATTTGATCTGTTCCTGAACTCTGGGGAACAAGCAAGGGTTGAACACCCCATTGTAAGGATAATTTCCTTGCTGTCGCAGCATATGGAGTCGCGGCGATAATCAGGGCGATGGGCCGGTACTTAGAGATCATACGCGAGGTCAGTCCTGAATGGGTGGGCGTAATAATGGCAACAGCTTCGAGATCTTTAGCTATAGTATAGCTAGCGAAGCATATTGCCTCAGCTACGTTTAGCTGAGGATGGCGGTATGCCTGGGTCTCTAAGGAGGTCTGTTCAGTCCGCTTAGCTATTTTATCCATCATTTGAACAGCTTCTACCGGAAAATGCCCAGCTGCTGTTTCACCTGATAACATAATGGCATCCGTTCCGTCCAAAATAGCGTTGGCGACATCACTGGCCTCCGCTCGGGTAGGCCGAGGTTGACGTATCATCGAATCTAACATCTGAGTGGCAACGATAACGGGTTTGCCTAATAAATTGCACTTACGAATCATATCTTTCTGGCTAATGGGAACTTCTTCAACCGGAATTTCCACCCCAAGATCTCCGCGAGCAACCATTAAACCATCAGCCACTTCGAGAATAGCGTCTAAATTGTTTAGTCCTTCTTGACTTTCAATCTTGGCAATAATGTGGACATCGGCGCCCATATCTTCAACTACCTTGCGCACGGCCAAAACATCTAAGGCCTTGCGAGTAAAGGAAGCAGCAATAAAGTCAATTCCTTGGGAAATACCAAAGCGAATGTCGTCAATGTCCTTTTCCGTGACGGCGGGTAGGTCTATGAGGGCTCCTGGAACATTAACCCCTTTTTGTGATTTAAGTACTCCACCGTTACGAATAACGGTGCGAATAACTTCGTTGTCCACAGAGGTTACTTCCAAATCGATTTGGCCATCATCAATGAGAATATGGGTACCTACCTCAACCTGTTTCCACAAGTTGGTATAGGTAATACCAACCCGTTGTTCGTCTCCTACGCCGAGATCCGTGTCCAAACTAAAGGCAGAACCGTTTTCTAAAGTAATGCCCTCATCCGGAACCATGCCAGTACGTACTTCTGGGCCTTTAGTATCGAGAAGAATACCAAGATGTTTGCCGATTTTTGCAGCCTCTTCTTTTAGAACCGCAATTCTGCTGCCATGTTCCTCATGGGTTCCATGAGAAAAATTCAGTCGAGCTACATCCATTCCTGCAGCTAGAAGAGCTTGAACCTTTTCTTTGGACTCACTTGCCGGCCCGATTGTACAGACAATTTTAGTCCTTCTCATGGTACATCTCCTCCTAACTTACAATCCTTTCGTTACAATAAGCTTCACTAAGTCCACAACGCGGTTTGAATAGCCCCATTCATTATCATACCAAGCCAATACTTTAACCATACGATCTCCAATCATCATGGTTGACAAGGCATCAACTATAGAACTGGCCGGGTTACCATTAAAGTCGTGGGAAACTAAGGGTAACTCACAATACTCGAGAATTCCCTTGAGTTTACCATCTGCGGCTTGGCGAAGGGTAGTGTTTACTTCTTCTTTGGTAGTTGGTTTGGTCAAATTAGCTACGAAATCAACCAAGGAAACATTCGGCGTAGGAACCCGGACCGCTAAGCCATTCATTTTGCCTTCCAATTCAGGTAAGACAAGGGTTACCGCTTTGGCTGCACCCGTGGTCGTTGGAATCATAGATTGGTATGCAGCTCTAGACCGACGCCAATCTGAATGCTCAAAGTCTAAAATGCGTTGGTCATTGGTAACTGAATGAGTAGTAGTCATCATCCCTTGTTCAATTCCAAAAGCGTCAAGCAACACTTTGGCAACTGGCGCAAGACAATTTGTTGTACAGGAAGCGTTAGAAATAACATGGTGCTTCAGCGGATCATATTTATCGTCGTTAACTCCCAAAACGATTGTGATATCTTCGTTTTTAGCCGGAGCGGAGATAACAACTTTTTTGGCACCTGCGGTCAAATGTTGGGCTGCCGCATCACGTTTCGTGAAATGTCCGGTAGACTCAATGACGATATCTACCCCAAGTTTACTCCAAGGCAAATCCAGAGGATTTCTTTCCGCCAGAATTTCAATTCGTTTACCGTCAATAATCATTGTGCGTCCATCAATTTCCACTGAATTAGGCAGGATTCCATGAACTGAATCATACTTAAACAAATGGGCTAATAGATCAGGACTTCCTAAATCATTGATGGCAACCACTTCGAAAGGAAGCGCTTGACTTAGAGCTGCGCGCAGTGTCAGACGACCAATTCGACCAAACCCATTAATTGCTACTTTTAAACTCATTTGGTTTAAACCTCCTCTTAATAATCCGGCTCTTATAACCGGACAATGCATTTAAAAATGCTCATGATAAACATTATTCTGTGCAAATAAACAAATTCCTGCTTCTAAAATGTTTACTTACACAAAATATATTGCTTGTCAGTTTATATTTCCCTAAAAAGAAAAAAACTTGCAAGCAAGCCATGCAAGTTTTAGAGCCATTATTACTATTATCAAACCGCACGGGGGAACCTCACTTCATATTACGGATTTTTTCGGGGTAATGGTTTTTGAATATTACGCTCTTTTTGCATGTCAAACTCTGTATAATGCGGGTCTCTGATGGTTGCGGGATCTTTTGGTCTGGAAACTTTCTTATGAGCACCCATATCGATCCTTCCTTTCAAGTCAAAATTTATTGTTAACCTACTTAATAAAGTTTTCCCAATTATGAAAATCGTATTCCACAAGTTTCTTCATTACTATCGACTAGGTTTTCTAGAGTCCAAGAAAGTGCATTAATCTTACAAATTAACTATTCGTTTAAATTTCTTCTCTTTCCAGTGACAAGATAAACAATCTCTTCAGCAATATTTGTGCAGTAGTCCCCTAGGCGCTCCAGAAAGCGACAGGCAAAGAGTAGGTAATTTGCTTGAGTTACCTTCTTGGGGTCTGCCATCATAACGAACCGCAGTTCTTCAAAAACCCGAGAATATATTTGGTCAATCTCATCATCCAGCAGAGCCATCTCTGCGGCAGCCTTACAATCTTCTTGGACATATGCTTTGAGCCCAAGGTGAATCATTTCCTGCACTAAGGCACTCATACGCGGGATGTCAGCTATCGACTCAATCAATTTTTCTTGCCCAATTCTTAGGGTTAACTTGGCCAAATCAACTGACAAGTCACCCATTCTTTCTAAATAAATGGAGATTTTAAAACCTGCTACAACCTTGCGCAAATCGAGAGCAAAAGGCTGCTGGGTAGCTATTAAAAGGATACATTTCTCTTCAATGATGGCTTGCAGGTCGTTGACCACTAGATCCCCCACTACGACGGTATTGGCTAATTCTAGATCTTGCATGATCAGTGACTGGGCAGCTTGACCGATTCGTTGGTCTACCATTTTCCCTAGGGCTAAAATATTTAAACGTAATTCCTCCAAGTCATTATCAAATCTATGGCGAGTCGGCATCTTAAGCCCTCCTCTCTCATTTTTATTGCGATAAGTATCTATCTGCATGTTATGCCTAACAATAATTATATGTGTATTTCAAATTTAACCTTCCCTTAACATAAAGAACATTGAGATTTAACAAAACAATTATATAATCAACATGTTTCAAGCAATAAATAATCGAGGAGGAAGTACATAGTGATTATAAGAAAAAGTAAAATTGCCTCAGGAATCATAGCAGGAGTGTTGGCATTGGCGCTTGCTGGGTGCGGTACTCAAGCACCGGCCGCTCCGACCACCCCAGCACCAACAGCTACCCAGGGCAACGCGCCAAGTTCAAGCACTGTAACTTTAACCGGGGCCGGAAGTTCGTTTATTAATCCACTGATGATCCAAATGATTGACAAGTATCACGGCAAGTATCCTCAATTGACGATCAATTATCAATCCGTGGGTAGCGGTGCAGGTATCAAACAAATTTCTGAACAAACAATCGACTTTGGAGCTACTGATGGTCCTATGTCAGATGATCAACTGAAAGCAGCCAAAGGTGGTCCTATTTTGCATATTCCTGCTGCACTAGGCGCTGAGGCGGTTTCTTATAATTTGCCTAATGGTCCTAAAGAACTGAAGTTGAGTCCTGCAAATCTTGCTGACATTTTCTTAGGGAAAATAACGAAGTGGAATGATCCAAAACTGGTTGCTGATAACGCTGGTGTCACCTTACCGGATACTGCTATAACTGTGGCTCACCGTTCAGACGGTAGTGGAACAACTTACATTTTTTCTGATTATCTCAGTAATGTCAGTCCTGATTGGAAAACAAAAGTCGGCACAGGTACATCTATTAACTGGCCAGTTGGTTTAGGCGGCAAAGGTAATGAGGGCGTATCGGGTATTGTCTCTCAGACCCCTGGTGCCATCGGATATGTTGAATTAGCTTATGCCCTTCAGAACAAATTGAGCTATGCTACCTTACAAAACAAAGATGGGAAATGGGTATTACCCAGCGCAGATGGAGCCAGTGTAGCAGCTGGTGCAGCAAAAATTCCAGATGATATGAGGGTTTCCATTGTTAATGCTCCCGGAGCAACTGCTTACCCGATTTGTGGATTTACTTGGGCATTAGTGTATCAACAACAAACTGATAAAGATAAAGGGTTGGACACGGTTAATTTCCTAGACTATGCAATTCATGATGGGCAAAGTTTAGGCGGATCTTTGGATTATTGCCCACTGCCTGCTAATCTCGTAACTAGAGAGGAAGCTTTACTGAAAACCGTCACTTATCAAGGACAACCTCTCCTTAAATAAAATAGAATAAACAAGTAATCTCTTCATAATGAGTTACTGAACAAAGGTAAGGCTCAGCGTATGCTGAGCTTTCCCTTGTTATTTTGACAAAGGAGAAGAAAGTGATGTCAAGTAGTACGAAAATTGGTAAAATATCTCGCGGTGATCTAGTTTTACGCAATGCTTCTTTTTTAATGGCCTTCTCATTGATTGGGATCATGGCTTGGATTGGAATATCCATGTTCAGATCTGCGGGGGCAAGTATTGCCAAATTCGGTCCTGCCTTTATCACTAATAAGATCTGGGACCCCGTTAAAGAGCAATTTGGCGCACTTACTTTTATTTATGGTACTCTGGTCACCTCACTCATCGCCTTAGTACTTGCCGGTCTGATCGGTGTAGGGGTAGCAATATTTCTCAATGAAATTGCCGCTGCCAAAGTCAAGGTGACGGTTTCTTTTCTGGTAGAATTGCTGGCCGCCATTCCGAGCGTAGTGTACGGACTTTGGGGAATATTTGTTCTTGCTCCTCTTTTGCGGAACCATATTGAGCCATGGCTGAGCAAATGGCTTGGCTTTATTCCTCTTTTCAAAGGGAATCCCGCTGGTCTGGATATGCTGGCAGGCGGATTGATTTTGGCCGTCATGATTTTACCCACGGTGGCGGCAATTTCCCGTGAAGTTATGGCCACTGTCCCTGTCGCTCAAAGGGAGGCCGCTTTAGCTTTGGGAGCGACTAAATGGGAGATGATCCGGATTGCGGTTTTGCCTTTTGCCAAGTCTGGGATCTTGGGAGGAATAATGTTAGGTCTGGGACGTGCTTTAGGAGAAACAATGGCTGTAACGATGGTAATCGGTAATCGCCCGGAAATCTTACCCTCTCTATTTTCACCAGCTTATTCGATGGCCAGTGTGCTAGCCAATGAGTTTACGGAGGCTACCTACGATCTGTATTTAAGTGCATTAGTTGAAGTGGGACTTATTCTGTTCGGAATTACCTTATTACTCAATGCCTTGGCCCGCTTACTAGTATGGTCAGTAGCGCGAGGACCGAAAGGTGGTCATGTTAATTGATTGAGTCGTGGCGTAAAAACGTTAATTCCGGTATGATGGGGATTTTCATCTTATCTGCGGTACTTTCCCTTGCGCCTTTATTTGCAGTACTAGGATATGTACTCTTCAATGGCATTGGCGCTCTGAACTGGGATTTCTTTGTGCAATTACCTGGGGGTATTGGTGTACAGGGTGGGGGGATGGCCAATGCCATCGTTGGAACCTTAATCCTGATCTTTATCGCCTGTTTGATGGGGATACCTGTCGGATTTTTGGCTGCCATCTACTTGGTGGAGTATGACCGTACCAGTTGGTTTAGTACTATTGTTCGCTTTACCACGGATGTTTTAACTGGGGTCCCATCAATTATTATCGGTATCGTTGTCTATACTGCTATTGTTGTCCCCATGAAACATTTCTCTGCCTGGGCAGCAGGCATTGCCTTAGGTATTATTATGATTCCGGTTGTCGTCCGCTCTACGGAAGAAATGCTCAAGTTAGTCCCCCATTCGGTGCGAGAAGCCGGCCTCGCCTTGGGTGTTCCTAAATGGCGAATAGTTCTTTGGATTGTTGTGCCGGCTTCTGCCAGAGGAATTATCACTGGAATCATGCTGGCTGTGGCCAGAGTATCTGGCGAAACAGCTCCCCTCTTGTTTACTGCTTTGGGAAATAGATATTGGGCCCATTCTTTAAATGAGCCCATCGCTTCTTTGCCAGTACAAATCTATGATTACGCTGTTTCCCCTTACACAGACTGGCATCGACAAGCTTGGGCAGGCGCTTTAGTATTACTAATGATAGTAATGATCTTAAACTTAGGTACACGTTTTGTCTTTAAAGGACGGCAAAAATAATAGGGAGGACATTTTATGGGACAAAGTCTAAGTGTTAAAAACTTGGAGGCCTGGTATGGCTCACAAAAAACTCTCAAAGGAATCGATATGGAGATTCCGGCAAATCATGTGACGGCCATTATTGGCCCTTCGGGTTGCGGCAAGTCAACCTTTGTACGCTGTCTAAATCGTATGCACGAAACCCTGCCTGGAGCTAAAACCAAAGGTCAGATACTGCTTGACGGAGCGGACATATTTGCTCAAAATCAAGTAGAATTGCGTCGACACATTGGTATGGTATTTCAAAAAGCCAACCCCTTTCCGTCTATGAGCATCTTTGATAATGTTGTTGCCGGCTTAAAGTTGAATGGGGTACGTAACAAAGAAAAGCTTCGCCAGATAGCAGAAAAAAGCCTTCGTATGTCCGCTCTTTGGGACGAAGTTAGTGAAAGACTGCACCATTCAGGCATGGGTTTATCGGGGGGGCAGCAACAGCGTCTTTGTATAGCACGTGCTTTAGCTGTCGAGCCTTCTGTTTTATTAATGGATGAACCTGCCTCAGCTTTAGACCCGATAGCCACAATGCACATCGAAGAGTTAATTACAGAACTAAAAAATCAATTTACCATCGTAATCGTTACGCATAATATGCAGCAGGCCGCTCGTATAGCCGACTCAACTGCATTTTTTCTCAATGGGGATTTAGTAGAGCACGGCCCTACTTCAGAAATCTTTACAAATCCAAGAGACAAACGTACAGAAGATTACATTACCGGACGTTTCGGATAAGCTATTTAAGACAGGGGGGAAGCCAATGCCCACAAGGCAAGTATTTCATCAGGACATGACAGAACTCAGTAAGAAAATTTCAATTATGGGGATGATGGTACAAGAAAGGGTCATTATGGCCATTGATTCTCTAGGCAAACAAGATATGGAACTGGCTAACAAGGTGATTACCGGGGATCTCAACATCAATGATCTACAGACAGAAATAGAGGAGAAAAGTATCCTACTGCTTGCAATGCAGCAGCCGTTGGCTAATGACTTACGTAAAATTGTAGCGTGCTTTAAAATCGCCATGCACTTAGAGCGGATTGGGGATCTGGCAGCAGATATTGCCAAGGTGACCCTTCGGATCGGTAATGCTAAGCTCATTAAACCTCTGATTGATATTCCTCGTATGGGGAAACTTGTAAGCGAAATGATTATCAACGGCCTCGCTGCTTATGTACAAGTTGATGCCGAAATGGCCCGAGAGATGTCCTTAATGGATGAAGAGATCGATCATTTGTATGGGCAAATTTTTCAAGATCTCCTCCTCCTTTTGCTTGAAGACCCTAAAATGATGAACCAAGCTACTTACTTAATTCTTGTTGGACGGTTTCTCGAACGTATGGGAGACTATTGTACCAACATCGGGGAAGAAATAGTCTATATCGCGACAGGGAAAAGAACTGACCTGAATTCATAACTGACTTAGATTACCAAAGACTTACCAACAACAAGGGTGACCCAAATTTACTTTTGGGTCACCCTTGTTGTTGCTCTCATTACACTCTAAATTCTTGTATTGCTGTTAGTAGTTCTTGGGCAATGATAGTTAAGTCTTGACTTTCCTCTGCCATAAGGCTTAAAGTAGTTGCTTGTTCCCCAATGGTGTTAGTCACAGATTGTACACGTTCTGCTGTAACCTGGCTAAAACTGCTGATACTGTAGATAGAGTCGACGATCTGTTGATTACCTAGTGCAACTTGCTGAATTGAAGAGGATATTTCCCTAACTTGTGTTGAAACCTCTTCCATATGTTCAGAGTTTGTTGCAAATGCTTGGCCTGCTATCTCGACAACCTTAATTCCTTCCTGAACATCGTTTGAAGCAGCGTTCATGGCCGATACGGCGGAGTTAATATTATCATGATTCTTCAGGATTAAGGTACTAATCTGCTGGGAGGCTTCATGAGACTGTTCAGCTAGTTTACGTACTTCGGCGGCAACCACTGTAAAACTGCGTCCATGTTCTCCTGCGCGTGCGGCTTCGATCGCAGCATTGAGAGCCAATAAGTTGGTTTGCGCGGCAATACCACTAATGAATTTAATAATATCGCGTATTTGCTCATTACTCAAAGTAAGATTATCAATAGATTTCTGGATCTGCTCCGTTCTTTCGCCTATGACGGACATCTGGGCGACAGCCTTATCGATCACTTGCTGACCGTGTCTGGTTGTGATCGTTGTTTTATCCGTAAGATCGGCAACGAGACTGCTAGTAGCCGCGATTTGCTGAGCACTCGCTGATACCTGTTGGATGGCAACGGAGGCGTCATTGATGGTAATCACTTGCTTTTCAGTATCAGAGGCAGCTGCCGCCATAGTCGCTACAATTTCTTCTGCCGCATTTGAGTTTTGGGTTGTGTTAGCTTGAAGTTTTTCGGATGATTTTGTAACTAACCGACTGGATCGCGAAACTTCGCCTACAAGCTGACGCAAGTTAGTGGTCATGATATTGAATGCATCCGCCAATTGTCCTGTCTCATCGTTCGATGAATAATATTGTTTTTGCACTTCAATGGTGAGATTCCCGCTCGCCACTTGCTGCACACTTTTAATCATGGCTTGCAAAGGCTTGGCAATGAGGCGTGCTAAAAATATGCCTAAAATAAGGGCTAGAATAACTGCCAGCCACGGGAGAATTAATAAGATTTTGCTGACCTGCAGAAACTTTTGATTGTTCTGAGTAATGACTTGAGCTGCTTCTTTATTGTTATAAGCAATAAGATCGGTCAGTATTATATGTATCGTATCAATTGATCCTAAGGCGTTATCTGAATAGCTGTAATAGGCATCTTTTTTAACGACTGGATCATAGAGGTTTTGATCAGCAATATCGAAGGCCTTCTGCCTTGCTGTCCTATAGCTGGTAATAGCTTGTTTTAATTGTGACAAGCGCGTTGTTTCAAAAGAACTCTGAGCAACGGAGGCATAGGCTTTAAGCGAGGCATCAATATCTTTATCGTTTTTATTAATCATATTCGTGATCGTTAATTCTCGCATTTTCTCGATAGGTGCCAGAAGCAGCTCCATGGACAAGGCTTCAGTCGATCTAATGTTGGCGTTGCCTTCGTTAAGCAGGTTAACCGCTAATAAGGAACTATTAAACATCTTATTAATAGAAGAATTCTGTTTTTGGTAGAAAACATATCCTGTGTAACCGATTCCCCCCATGAAAATTGCAATAAAAAGTACTAACGATATAATCTTAAAAGCTATTTTCAAGTCGTGAAATTTCTTTAAACTGTCCCCAATCCATTTAGGCATAGTTAAATATCCTGATTTAGGCACTTTTAAGTTGCGTATTCCGTTTAAACTGTTCACAATCCACTTTGACTTAGTTAAATATCCAAATTTGGGCATTCTCAAGTTGCGTATTCGCTTTATACTGTTGACTTTCATCTTAGCTTTGATCAAATTACCTAATTGAGACATTTTTTTGTGGAAACGTGACAAGCTATTTACCTCCATTTTACTTCTTAAAAACCAAAGTTGCACTGAAGTGCTGCAGTTAAATTGCCCATCGTTATTCCCGGCGAGCAAAAAGGTATCCCACTCCCCTTACCGCATCAAGGACTGGCCCTAGAGCTTTTAGCTTATTGCGCAAATGGCTGATATGAACATCCAACGTTCTGCTATCCGTGTTGGAAAGGTAGCCCCAAACCTTCTGTATTAGGTATTCACGGCTAAACACCTGGTAAGGGTTAGCTACAAAGAGTACTAACAATTCGAATTCTTTCACCGTTAAGTTCAAAGGCTTAGCTTCTAGTGTAGCAATGTAACTTTCTTGAACTATCTCTAAGGGCCCCCACCTTAAAGGTTCGTTTGATTGTTCATTTTTCCGTTGTCCTTCTCTCAATCTAGCCTTAATTCTGGCAGATAATTCTCTAGGACTAAAAGGCTTAGTTATGTAATCATCAGCTCCTAGCTCAAGCCCGATTACTTTATCTGCCACATCGATGCGGGCACTTAAAATGATGATTGGGATGGTTGCCGTGTCCTTTTGGGCCCGTAGTTGTTTACACACATCAAAGCCATCGATCACAGGCAACGTTAGATCCAGGATTATAAGGTCTGGTTTCTCTCTCCTGACAAGTTCTAAGCCTTGCTCACCGTCCGAGGCGGATATAACAGTAAACCCTTCTTTTTCTAGGCTATACCAAACAAGTTCTTGAATTTGCATGTCGTCCTCAATAAGTAAAATTTTGGCCACACTATAACTCCCTCCAATATAGGCCCTCCTTTACTTGTTTTATACCTTATAGACGAAGACCAACTACCCTATATAATAATATTTGTATGTAAAGTCTGAATGTACGGAATGTTAACTAACTGTTAAATATTTTAAACCACCTATCACTTGCTAAACGTCCATCTACCTGCTACCATGGCTTTTTCTACAATGGGAATCTTCCCCTGAGTATGACGAACCAGTATTAGGTCGGCTGCTTTACCTTCTTCTAGTGAACCAATCCTATCTGCTAGACCGCTTGCCCTAGCAGGGTAGAGCGACGCATAGGACACCGCTTCATGAAGGAGCATACCTTCTTCGAATAGAATAAATACCGACGCTAAAAGTGCAAAGCAATAGTAATCCGAACAAATAATATTGGCCAAGCCATTCATGATTGCCGTGCGTGCCGAAAGATTGTCAGAATGCGATTTGTTACGCAAGAGATTCGGCGCGCCAACAACTACATACATATTATTTTCGAGCGCGTATCTTGCTGTAGCTTCATTAAGGGGAAACTCGCTTATTGACGCTCCTCTTGGTCGAAAAGTATCCACCCTCAGAGGGCTGTCATCATCATGGGTAGCAAAGGGAATATTATACTTTGCCACAAGCCCCATGAGTTTTTCTATGACCTCTGAATCAACTTCCTCAGGCATTTCCCATTGCATCTGAGCATAAGCTTCCAGTTCTTCAGCTGTGAAGGTACTGTTTTTCTCGACGTAATTCTTATATTCAACGTACGACTTAAAACTTGAATACCGTGGTGAATGATCCATAATTGAAAAAAGGTCTGCTAACCCTTCCTCAATAAGAGGACCAATAGTATTTAAACCCGCTTTATTAAATAATTCACACCGCACATGGATAAAATGGCGTAGCATTGAAGTTTCATTTTTCCGGAACCGGGCTATTTCCCGGACAATTTCGTTCCCCATTTCATTTGATCTTAAGCCCGGTTCACCGGCAAAGGCTACTGGGTGAAAAATTGTTGTTATTCCAGCTGCCAAAAACTGAGCCTGTGTGGAATATAAGGCCAAGTTTAACGGCAAGAATACTTTTTTTCGCGGTTGAATAGCACGTTCCAACATGTCGCCGTGGAAATCTACTAGACCCGGCATTACATAACAACCGTCTGCGTCGATTATTTCGACCTCTTGCTGATCGGTTTGAACCAGGACAAAGTTTTCGTCTTCAATAATATGGCTAATATTATTATTATCAACGACCAGGATCGAGCCATCAATAACACCCTTGGGAATAACAATTTTACCGTTTTGAATTACTGTTCTCATAGCCATAACTCCTTAATACTTAGCATTTTTCCCGTTCAATCAATCATGATCGATCTCAATCATAAAACTTATACCATGCTGCTGAAAGCCAAGCTGCTCATAAAATTTGTGAGCCATAATTCTTTTTTTATTACTGGAAAGCATAAGCTTATAGCAATTTTCTTCTTTAGCCTTGGCCATGATAAATTGCATTAGTTGGCTGCCAACGCCGCTGCCTCGACACTCCTCACTTACAATCATATTTTCTGCAATTGCAAGTTTCGCACCTTTATGCCCCAAATTATCTAAAATGATCAGACTGCAGGTCCCAATAATTCCTGTGTTTTCTTCAACAACAAAGATTTTATAGTAGGGATAATCATTTATTTTAAGCCAAATTGTATGAGCTTCGTCGGTATTAACCCCTTCCCCATCTTCCCCATCCATACCTATTAAGAGTTTTCTTATATCCACCAGATCCGTCTCGGTAGCCTCTCTGATCAACATATATTTTCCACCTTTTCGGAGTGCAAAGCCTGAAAATCTGATTGAAAGACAGTATTGCCGCCTACCATGGTTTTCCGAAGCAAAGGATAATCCTGATGCATTTCCACAATGATTAAATCCGCACATTTCCCCACTTCTATTGAACCCACAATACTGTCAATTTCCAAAGCCTTGGCCGGATTTAAGGTTACCATCTTAACCGCTTCAGTTAGATTAATTCCTTCCTTGGGCAGATGAAAAACTGCCGGGAGCATAGCACTAGGCAGATAATCTGAACATATAATGTCCGCAGCATTATTCTTAATAGCATCTATCGCTCTCATATTGTTACTATGGGACTTCCCACGTATTATATTAGGTGCTCCTACGCAGACATGAATTCCATTAGACCGAGCATAGACGGCAGTTTCAAGATTGATGGGAAATTCACTAACCATTCCCTCACACGCAAGAAGTGTATCTATTTTCTCTCTTGTATCATCATCATGGGATGCTAATCTAATTCCTTTTGTTTTGGCAATTTTGGCTAAACCAATAAGTCTAAACCAATCGATCCTAGCCTGATTCTCAATGGTTTTATCCATAAAATCTTCAACTTCCTGGTTTTTTATCCCATGCTGCTGAATGGTAAAGTTCCTAAGTGCCTCGGCATCTTTAAACTGTCCCTGACCCGGTGTATGGTCCATATAGGACATGAAATCTATGCTTTTATCCCTGATTAGACCTTCCAAGACACCTACCCCAGCCAAGAAAGTCAACTCATATCTGAGATGTATTTTATGATTGATCATTGAACGAGACTGTTTAAGCCTGTTTATACTATTGATTATACTTATAACCATGTCAATATTCCGTACTCCCCACTCGTCGCTCAAGGTAAGAGAATGGTACATGGTTGTTATACCACTTACGGCAAGTTTTTTTTCTAATTCATAGAAGGCCATATTAATAGGAAACATGGTATTAGGCCTTGGTTGAAGCTCCTTTTCAATCGCATCACTATGAAGATCTATAATTCCCGGCATAACATAACTGCCTTCGGCATCAATCATCGCGATATCTGGATAACCTTTAACTCTAGGAAAACCACTTTCAACTACCTCAGAAATTCTATTTCCCTCTATAAGAATATGACCCTTAACAACTTTGTCTGGCAAAATAATCTGGGCGTTGAAAATGCATATCTTTTTCTTACTCATACATTATCACTCCTTGCATTACAACAATTTTAAAGAAAGCGTTCCTTAAACGTGAAACGATTAGAATAAAGGTTCAGAAACATCAACTTAAAATTTCAAATATCTCGGTAAAAAAACCATAAAAACATTGACAGCCTTAAAATCGTAAGTGAATTAAAAGATTTATTGCCAATGCTGTAACAAATAACAGTATTATCTTAATACCGTCAGTCACCCTTTTTAAGGGTTTGATTGTACTGAGACCCTTTATTTCACTACTTAATTGCTTACAGATATTTACCGATTCTTTCATAATTAATTCTTCATATTGAATCACAAAATCGCCCTTCTTTACAATTTGTTCCTTCTAGACATTTGCTATAGTTAAGCTTCAAAACTTAATCTCTAGGACCTTAGGGCAAGTTTTCGAAAGCTTCCCACTAAGCCTTTTTTTGGATCTTACCCTTCAAGTTTGTGGAGATTGTCTCGAGGAGAATTGCAAAGCCAATAATAAAGTAGGTGACCAATCCTATTTCATGCAGGTCGAAATAAAATCCGCTGTCCATAAACAAATCAAAGCCAATTCCTGCTGCTCCGGCAGCAGCGCCCATGGCAACAGCATTGGCAAAGTTCATTTCAAATCTCATGAAGGTCCAGGACAGTAAAGACGTAACCGAGGAGGGAATAACCGCTTGAAAAACAATTTGCCACCAATTTGCGCCACTAGCCATTAAAGCTTCAATAACGCTTCGGTCCAGTTCTTCGAACGACTCGGAATAGGCCTTAGTCAAATAACTGACTGAATGAAAAGTCAAGCCAATGACTGCAGCCACGCTGCCCAGCCCGGCTGCCACAGCGAAAATTAAGACCCATAAGATACTGGGGACTGCTCGAATAAAAGCCACAAACCCTTTGATAAGATTGGTGACTTGTTTCGGAGCCAAATTTTGAGCCGCAAGCAGCCCTAAAAACAAGGCAATTACGCCACCAAACAAGGTCGTCAAAAATGCCAAACCCAAGGTTATCACAACTTCGTAGCAAGCGTCCCACAAACTTAGACGGTGAGCAGCCGGATGCAGAAAGATTGTTTTAAAATTGTCTAAAGTATCGGCCACCGCCTTTGCCAGATCGACACTCCGGTAATCAATTGTGAATAGAGCGTAGATGGTCAACAAGGATAAAACAAGTAACAAGATCCACATTGTAAGAGACTCCCTGCTCAAGGATTTGGAGGCTAAGATTACGTTAGCCTCGGAGGGAAAGTTTTCGTCGCCGTTTAAACCCCACTCTTTGATTGATTCCTTAATTTTCATCACATAATCACCCTTCTGATATTATTTGAGATCATTTCGATAATAATAACCGTGATTACGATCAGAATCACCACTAGGCTGGCAGCATGAAAATTAAAACTCTTATAATACAAATCAAAGGAAAACCCGATACCTGTACCTGTAAGCAGGCCAACTAAAGTGGCATCCCGAATATTAGTGTCAATCATAAATAATACCCAACTGATCATCTGGGGCAGGCTGGAAGGTAAAACAGATTGAAATATGATAGAGAAATAACCGGCACCCGTAGCTTGCAAGGCCTCAACCGAGTTATTACTCACTTCATCGATTGTTTCAATAAAAGCCCGTGTAAGAAACCCGAGAGAACCAAAAAAAAGCGCCAAGTAGCCCGTTATCGAACTTTGGCTAAAGGCTAACATCAATACCATGGCCCAGGCTACAAGGGGAATGTTACGAAAGAGTGAAGCAATGCCTCTGGCGGCAATACTAAATAAATTGTTCATTCTTGTGGTCCGGGAACCGACCAAGGCCAATACAATGGCAAAAACAGTAGCCACGGTGGTTGCAGCAATTGCCATTAGTATCGTATCCCACAATTTACGCAATATCTCCGGTAGGATAGTCATTGATTTAGCATCAGGATAAAAATTGGAAACACCCCAGATAATAGCCTTGACGATACTTGTTAACCCCTTCGACACATCGTACTGGGTAATAATGACCGAGCTAACGGTCAGAAAAGTTAATAAGGCAAAGAAGATAAGACCATCCTTTCTGCGTTTAGCAAAAATATCAGATTGCATATCTTTCTCCTAGATCAACCATCATATCCTTGGAATCTGAGCCATAAATTTCGGAAATCTGCTCGGCGGTTAGGGCGTTAGGTGAGCCGTCAAAAACTACTTTACCCTTATTAACACCGATAATTCTATCCGAATACTTCAGAGCTACATTAACTTGGTGTAAATTAACGATCACGGTTATGCCCATCTCAATGGAAACATTTTTTAGGTGATCCATAATAATTCTGGCAGAATTGGGATCTAAAGAAGCAATGGGCTCATCACATAAAATCATTTTAGGATCTTGAATTAAAGCCCTGGCAATACCAACCCGCTGCTTTTGGCCGCCGCTCAATTTGTCGCAACGCTGATAAATCTGGCCTTCCAGGCCTAATAAATTGATAATCCGATAGGCATGTCTTTTTTCCTCTTGGCTGTAACGGCCTAAAACCCCTGCCATTGTAGACTTGTAGCCAAGCCTACCGTGGAGCACGTTTTCAATCACTGTTAACCTGTCAACTAAATTATAATGCTGGAAAATCATCCCTATCTTTGTTCTTAATTTTCTCAAATTTCTTTTCCTTAACTCTGAAACAATAACACCATCAACGGAGACTTCCCCGCTAGTGACTTCAATCATCCGGTTAATACAACGGAGAAGAGTTGACTTTCCTGCTCCGGACGGACCTATTATGGAAACAAACTCACCTTTTGCAATAGAAAAGCTAACATCCGCCAGAGCCGGTGTCGTACCGTGATAAAACTTTGTAACGTTCTTTAGTTCCAATAAGGGTACACTTAATTCCCGTTTCACACCTAATCCCCCTTTACACTTATTACAATGAGGGAGAGGCGTCAAGGTAACGCCCCTCATGCTCAACCTCTATGTTTGTGCCTTAACAAACCCTGTAACAGTAGGTATCTAGTGCTTACTTAGAATAACCGAGAACTTTTCTCATGGGATCATACCAGGAATCTTCTACCTTTAAAAAGCGGTGCGGTTGGACAAAGACTGATCCTTTGGCTCCTTTGGGTGCAAATATCTTCGTATCAGCAGTGGTCTGGTCGGAGGTAAGTGCTTGAGTTATGGCGTCAAGGGTCTTCTTACTCAACGCTGCACTATTGGCCTCCACCGGTGTGTTAAGGACTGGTATTGACGTAATGATTTCATATTGAGCACCGGCGAGGGTATTAAACGGAGCGTCTGCACCCTGCTTTACAGTGTAGACAGCCCCCGTCTCGTTGTCTTTTCCTTGGCTAAGATCCACATACTGGGCCACATCGATATCATCGACGGCCGAGATGTCGGATTTACCGGTAAGTACATTGACTAAAGATAATTGGTGGGAACCTGCAAAGAGGACTTGCCCGAAAAACTTATCGCTGCCACCTTGGGCCAGGTCGTCCTTAGTCAAGCTTTTCCATTTGTCCAGTTTGGTGAATTTGCCGAGGATTGCTGCGGCAGGCATATTGAAGCCAGACGTCGAGCTGGTTGAAACGAAGGACATTCTTTTTCCTACTATGTTATCAATGTCAAAACTGTCACCAGCTTTGTACTGATCTTCGTTGCCTTTCTTAACGAGAAACCGGCTGTGGTACAGGGCATCCGTCAAGGTTCCCGAATCCCCACTCTCAACCACCACAGGCACAATCTTAGGATCTTTGGCGTGAGACACAATGTACTCGTTTGGGCCAAAATAGCCTAACTGGGCGTTGCCACTTTCCAAGGCTGAAATAGCAATAGCATAATCAGTGGTTAATTTGTCTTCAACTTTTAATCCCGTGGCCTTGGCAATCACGTTGTCGAATTCAGCGCGGAATTCCTTCTCATTATCTCCCGAATTATTAGGTAACCAGGCAATCGAGATGGTAGCTGGGTCTTTGACGTCTGAAGCTGAATTTGAAGATGTCGATGGGGATGAAGTTGTGGATCCGCAACCTGTTAAAAGAGATGACGCAAGAATAACGACCAGTGTAAATAAAGATGCTTTTTTCACGTTTTTATTCTCCTCTCAAATTTGGAAAATATATTTCCCCATCGAATTAACAATGTGGATAATTGATATCTTATTTTACCTGAAAATGATTAAGCCCCTATTAAGCTATTGTAAGATTTGGGTTAAATTTTAATATCCTCCAATTCTCCATCGCGCATAGAGTATTCCCGACTGCAGAGGTTTTCCATGAATTCAATATCATGAAAGATCCCCATCATCGTTGTGCCTTCTCTTTTCAACTGCTCAATCAGTTCTCGTACTTTTAACTTGGAGGCATGATCCAAACTGGCGGTAGGTTCATCCAGAAGTAACAGCCTGGGGCGCTTGACCATGGCTCTGGCAATATTTAGACGCAGCTTTTCGCCGCCGGAAAAGGTGCCCGGATAGCAGTCCCATAATTCTCTGTCCAATTCAAAATGCTCCAGCATAAGGTTTGCTTCCCGATCCGCATAATCTTCATCATGCCCCATCTCCAAAACAGCGTGTTTTACCAGTTCCCGGGCCGTTGTCCGAGGCATAATGTTTAAAAACTGCGATACATAGCCAATCTCATATTTTCTCAGATAAATAATCTGTCGTTCTGATATTTCTGCCAAGTTAAGGGGACCAAACTTTTGAGAGTTATACCAAATACTACCTTTTTGGGGGGCGTAAGTACGATATATGCATTTAAAGACTGTTGATTTACCACTGCCGCTTTTCCCCGTGATCCCAACAAATTCACCTTTTTGTAGCTTGATACTAATATCGTGTAGTGCTTCTATGCGCTTGTCTAAATTATGAAGGACGAAGGATTTTGATAAGTGCTTGATCGCCAGTATCTCTTCCACTTAAACACCTGCTTTATAGTACTTGTCCGTAAAGTCATTGATAGGAAGGTAAAAGTCATTCAGCCGATCTTTAATAGTTTCATAGGACCAGTCCCACCACTGGATCTCCTCCAGTTTTCTAACAATATCCTTAGCAAATCGTTGCTTGATTGGTTTGGCCGATACTCCTACAACAACAGTATAGGGATCAACATCTTTGGTAACGACTGCCCCACTACCTACCACCGCCCCATTGCCAATTGTTACACCAGGCATTATAATCGCACCGTGTCCAATCCAGGTATCATGCCCAATATAGGCTCTTAGCGCAGCCCTCCACTGGAAGAATTCCTCATCATCCGTCTCGGCAAATCCATACTTCGTCCTGCGGTAGGTGAAGTGGTGTAAGGTTGGTCTGTCCATAGGATGTAAGACCGGACCGATTCTTACCATGGCCGCAATGTTGGAAAACTTGCCTACATCAGCATTTTGCAGTATACAAAACTGCCCGGTATAAGAAAAATCATCGAATTTAATATTTTCCAAAACGTTATTCATTCCTATTTCTGTATACTGACCCAACTCAACATTATACAGTTGGCAATTCTCATGGATACTTGGTACTTGGCCGAGACTTTTGACCATTTTCTCCTCATCCAACCTTTCTGATCTGAAGTTTGGTTTTGGCTTTGCTTATCCCTAAGCTTATCTCCCTCAAGAGCTAAGGCATCTTAGTTCTGATCAGCCACCGGATAAAAGGTTTGTTGCCTTATCTTCCCATCCACCATAACCAAAGTTATAACCGGATAATCATCCTCGATTTTTTCAATAATCAGCAAGTCTGCTTTTTTACCTTCCTTGACAGACCCGATTTCCTGATCCATAGCCACTGCTTTAGCAGGATTGAGGGTAACCAACTTAAAGACATCAACAAGGTTCAATCCATACTTGACATGCAGGGCTAAGACTGCGTGCAGCAATGCAGGCGGATAATAATCACTGCACAAAATGTCAATATTGTTGGCAAGGATTGCTTCCGCAGCGGGCAGGTTTCCGCTGTGAGAACCGCCTAAGAGGATGTTTGGCGCACCCGCCATGGTGAACATCCCTTTCTCTTTGGCTTTTCGAGCTATTTCCATAGTTATGGGAAATTCACTGATCGTCACACCCAAGCTTTGTACCAACTCTAGTTTTTCGATCGTATCATCATCATGCGAGGCAATGGCAATGCCATTATGATGAGCCAGTTCTGCTATATCTTTCATCCCAGCGATCGTTACCTTTTCTTTAGCATGGTGTCTGGAAATCAGGTTTACAATCGACTCATCATCGACGTCGCTATAGCTTTTGACCATATCGCTATAGACCTTCAAGTCCCTGTATTGGCCCTGTCCCGGTGAATGATCCATGAAGGAAAGCAACTGAATCTTTTTCTCCTTAATATAACCTTTTAGCTTTTCGACTTCTTTTAAGTTGTCAATTTCGAACCTAGCGTGAAATCGGTGCCGTATCAAGTGCTGACCTGTTTGGGTCTTAGCAATTAAGTCGGCAAATTTCTTGACATTTTCAGGATCACGGATTGGTTTACGCTTAAACTCAGAATCCTTAAACAGAGAAAGAGAGTGGAACATGGTTGTAACTCCATGGGAGACCAATTGCTTTTCTGTTTCTCGGACACTCATGTTAAAATCCATTAAACAGGTCGGTCTTGGGGCTGCCATAGTCTCAATGTAATCCGAGTGAATATCAATGAATCCGGCAGTAACGTATCCATCTGCCCCATCAATGACTTGCAGGCCATCGACAATTTCAGCCTCTCCTTGAGGTATAATCTTAAAAATTCTATCGTCTTTAATCACCAGGTCATACCCTATTAAAATAGACTCTTCAGTAATAATCCGCCCATTTGTGATTAAATACATTTTCTTTTCTCCTTTTTACAAATCTAGGGATTATTACAACAGTGATTGAACTAACTCCTGAGTATAACTATGCTGCGGATCTTCAAGAATCTGATCTGTCAAACCATGTTCAATGATCTTCCCATCCAGCATCACAATGGTTCGATCCGCCAGCATTCGTATAACACCCAAATCATGAGAGACAACGACCACTGTAATTTTTAATTCTCTCTGGATCGTCTTGATTAAATCAAGGACACTAGCTTGAACCGACAGATCTAACCCTGTGGTTACCTCATCGAGTAAGAGGATTGGTGGGTTGTTTGATAAAGCTTTGGCGATTTGAACCCTCTGCTGCATCCCTCCGGAGAAGTTTTTGGGCGCTTCTTTCATTCGATAAACCGGTATATTGACATGCTCTAACAGTTCTTCCCCTCTGGCTTGCATCTGACCAACATTTCTGTTGCCGGCTGCAATCAATTTTTCGGCGATATTCCCAATGGCTGAAAAATTCATTTTCAAACTCAAAAGCGGATTCTGATAGACTTTTCCCATCAGATGATTCCGAATGTAGCGTTTTTGTTGAGACGATTCTGCAAAGACATTTATTCTTCCGTTCTTGTAGGAACTGATATAACCCTCGCCGCTGCTTACCTCCTGATCAAAATACAGACACTCCATCAAGGTTGACTTACCACTTCCACTTTCTCCGACCACTCCTAATATTTCTCCCGCAAACACTTCGAAAGTGATGTCACGACAGGCATATACGGTACCGCAGACTGGACAATAATTTTTTAGCAGGCGATCCCCTTTCGACCCTCTGCAGTTTACACACCCGTCGCCATATTGTTTATTAATGCTCTTGACAGACAAGACAGGCTGTTCAAAATCTTCCATTTTACAATCCCTCACCCTACTGATCTTCCATTCAACCTCTGCAAACAATAGCTGGAATCGTTACATTGATAAACTGTTTTACCTGTTAAATCATCCAGGATTTCATCCAGAAATACACCTTGGGCGCCACACAATTCGCAGTACTTATGCTGAAATGATTCAACCGCAAAAGGATAGTCTTCAAAATCAACTGAAACAACCCTAGTATAGGGAGGCACTGCATAGACCTTTTTTTCACGACCGGCACCTAAAAGAATCAACGCCCGGGAACTATTCAGCTTGGGATTATCAAATCTCGGGATGGGGCTGGGAGCCATAACATACCGACCGTGAACCATAACCGGGTGATCCGCACCTGTCGACATCGTTCCATAATTCATGATTTGCTCAAAAAGCATTAGCCAGGCACCACTATACTCTTGTTCGGCATGAAGCTTTTTGGTTTCGAATTCACTTGGCTCATAATATCTGAGGGGTTCCGGGAGCGGGACCTGAAGAACCAGAATCTGTCCTTCTTGCAGGGAGGTTTCCGGGATTCTGTGACGGGATTGAATGATGGTCGCTGCCGCCGTTTCGTCTGTTACTCTGATGCCGGTGGTTATGGAGATGAGCTTTTTGATATTTACGGCATTGACTGATTCATCGGAGCCTTGATCAATTACTTTGAGAATATCTTCTTGGCCCACTAAGGAAAGGGTCAGCTGTAGACCTCCTGTCCCCCAACCTCGAGCAATCGGCATCTCCCTTGAAGCAAAAGGCACTTGATAGCCTGGAATGGCGATCGCTTTGAGGGTAGCCCTTCTGATTTCACGCTTAGAACCTTCATCAAAAAAGGCGAAATTGTAGTTAAGTTTCATAGTTTAACTTCCTTCCCTTTCTTGACTTACGGACACTATCGAGCTCTGACTGGAAGGTCACATAGTGAGGTAATTTGAGGTGGGATATAAACCCTGTTGATTCGACAGAGTCAATATGCATCAAGACAAATTCCTCGTTATGAGTCGGATATTCCGCGTCTCCTATTTCTAAGCAACGATCCAGAATACTCATTGCAATTGCCTTTGTTTCATTTTGACCATAGCAGATTCCATATCCCAAACCAAATTCCAGCACTTTTTGACCATTTCCTTTTTGAACAGATGTAGGAAATAAAGTCTCAACTTCTGTGACTTTAATTTCCCCGATATAATAAGCATCCTCATCCTCATTCTGCTCATTGAAGGGATTATTGACATAGACGGGTAAATTTCCGATCCGCAGTTCTGCTACATTGGGATGCAAGGCCCCGAAACTTCGCAAGGCAGCATACCCTAGCGAGGTGACAGCACCGGTTTGTCCGCTGGTTAAAATCTGCAACCTTTCACTACGGCTGGTAGGAAATTGGACACTTTCTTTGGTAATATCATCCGGTTCACTATCGTCATTGGCGCAAGCCGGAATCAGACCTTCCTCCCGCAAATAATCCAGAACTTTCGGTAGATTGGCTAAATCCGTCTTCTCGCTGCTGACTCCACTTACCTTATTAAACTCCTGCAACCAGTTGCCGGCATCTTCATTTGTTTCTTCATTTAAATTAAAATCAATTAAACGATGGGTATAATCATAGGCAGCCCCTAAAACCTGTCCACCGGGAATTTCTTTAAAACTGGCTGAAATTCTTCTTTCCACCAACATGTCTTCAGAGTGAACCGTTCTCGAATAATGCTTGCGAGGTAACGTTGAACGGTAGGCCCTCAGCAAAAATACCGCTTCCTCAGGACTTCCTTCAGCTTGCTTAATTGCCAGCGCTGCCAGCGTTTCACTGTAAAGCCGGCTTTCTGACATGACTTGATCAATCAGACAACGCATTCCGCTTTCAATATCCTGACAATCTAAGACTCTACCCTTTTTTAACCGTTCATACTTCAGTCGTTTAATTGACTCTTCAATAGCAACCGTTCCGCCTTTGACTGCAACATACCCCATCTATCTAACCACCTGTTTCGAAATTTGAGTTGTACGCGGCAAACATAGAATATTGTTCTGGGGATCAGTAATGATAAGATCGATTCCCAAAGGGTATTCAGAGTTTTTATCAGCTCGTAGATCTACCCAGTCAGAGGTTGTTTTCACCTTGATATGGCTTTCTTTTTCAATTCCCGGACCCGTCAAAGTTAACTCCCAGTCATTACTCACGGAGTCTGCTTCAAGGACAATGGTAGCCGCTTGGTGTGGGTCCAATAAATTTCCTGGATAAGCCCTTTTAAAGACTTTTGCCACGTCCTCCGGCAGAGCGTCCTTTAAAACCAGAATATAATCCGCACTCTCTACTTCCGTCGCTTTAGCATACGTCAACTGATTAATTAGTTTAGCCATTATAGCTTCACGCTTGGAACACACGTTAAATTTCACTTCTGTATCAAACAGCATCTGCACCAATATGAAGGTTGAATCAAGACAGCCGATTTCCATCTCAAGTTTGTCAACCAGATTACGGAAATTATTAATCAAGCCTGGCCTTGACATTGAATCTAGAGTTTTGCGATACGCGTTTTGAATATCATGAACTAAATCCAGTTTCATCGGTTTTTTACCCCTCTTTTATACATCCATAGTTTCAAAGTTTACTTTAGTCTTTAAAACCTTGTTCTTTAAAGCTTCACATTCTTCTTGGAGGCGGACTTCCTCAAGCAATAAAATATTGGTCCAATCTTTGGTCTCCGGTAAATTCGCATTATAAGCGGCATCAATAATTGCCAGATTATAGCCAAGTTCTGGTTCAGGCCCCTTGACCAGGCCAATTCCTAAATGTCCCGCAATCATAACCTTACATTCCGTAATAAATACCTCACCTAGATAAAACAAACTACGCTGAGCGCTTTCCCGTACTTTTACCATAACTAGACTGTTATTAGGTTCCTCAATGATCCGGACAGGATAAATTTTAAGTATTTCTTGGGCTAATCTTACGGCTACCTCTGCAGAACCTTTGATTAATACCTCAGTTCGTTTTTTTCTAAGCATCAATTAAGCCTTCCTTTATAAGTTATATCCACTTAATTCATCATAACTTGTTGCCAAGTTGACTGATGTTAAAACTTACTAATCTTTGTAAGTAATCCGTTAAAACTTTGTAAACTTAAATCTTAAATTCCAAGGGACTTTGCCCGAGTAACAAAGAAAGTTAAAGCCTTAAGCTTCAGAAGCATAAGGCTCTAACTCTAAAAGATTTAAATATATAACCTAAAATCCCGCATTTTTTATACCTACAAGGAAAAACACTGTAAATACGCCTTGGGGAATTCTGAACGTGGAACCACAGATTACGCAGATTACACAGATTAAGAACGATTAGATAGAAACACACAGACAAAGGATAAAGGGGATGGAGAATGTAGAACGGGATGAACAGACCTATGCCATTATTGGTGCAGCAATGGAGGTACACCGGACACTTGGACCAGGGTTTCTCGAAGCGGTTTATCAGGCGGCATTAGCAATTGAGTTGGCTGAAAAAGGGATTCCGTTTCAAAAAGAAGTTTTAATCAACTTGGCGATCATCAATTGAGTTACAAGCGATTTGTAGTTTAGAGCCAAAATGTATTTATTCTGTGTTAATCTGTGTAATCTGTGGTTGCTGAGTACCTGAATAGTCACAAAAATAATGATTCGCAATTCAATTTGTAGGTATAATTTTTCACGGGAATCAAGGCTATAAAATTCTGTCCTAATTCTTTAGGGAATGACATAAGAAAAACGGTCACTTCTATAAAATATCTTTATGTATTCCAATACTGTGCCCGTCTTTTTATCCACACAACCTGATTCCAAGACCAAAAGCGGTATCAAATATGGGCAGTTTAATAAATCCCGTTGGGACTTAGAGGAAAAGGAAACACTTAAGATGCTGGGTTTGGAACAAAATTCTATGTATCCTTTGCTTTGGTAATATTTGAACATGGAAGTAATATTCATTCCCACAGTATCAATATCCTTAAATACCGATTCGGCCACATAGGAGATATGAAGGGCAATAGGTTGTTGATCTATATACCTCAGTCTCCCAACTTTGAAAACCCTGTCCTGAACGTCCGTTTTTAAATAATCGCAAATTTTCTGATTGTATTTGATCTCACGACAGAATATTGTTTTGGATTGAAAATTGTAACCTTTTTCAATCATTTTCTGACTGAAACTCACATCTCCGGAAAGAACAAGTTCAATCTGTTTATTTCTGTCTTTAACATAGCTTCCTTTCCCCTGCTTCTTGTAGACATACCCCAATTCTTCGAGTCTTTCATAGGCCTTCCGAGCTGATATCCTCGGCAGCTGGTATTGATCTGCTACTTCATTTTCCGAGGGGAGTTTGTCATGGGCATTATATCTGCCAGAGCTGATTAGAGAAACCAATTTATCCACTATTTCCATTTCATTTGACATTAACATGCCCCCACTAACTATTTGAATCGCATATTTATTGAGGGGAGTTTAGATCTTATCTTGTTCTTGAACATATTTTCTGTATTCCATGGGTGTTTTTTCTTTTTCAACGGCAGTTAACTCTCCAATTTTGACAATGTCCCGTAGCTTATCGTTGATAAAGGTCTGTAAACAGGCCGGGACATGGTCTTGATGATATCTATGCAAGGCAACACATTCCCGACAACGTCCATGCCATTCACACAGAGTCTGGGTACAAGCGCACTTGAGGTTTTCAGGATTGCTGGCAATCTTTCTATTTTCTAAAACCAACTTATAATATTCTTCTTTTGTTCTCATTTCAGGTTCCTTCCTAAACTCATTTTATGGGCGCAGATTAACCGATTTTTTGCTTCATTCTCAAATCCGACGCTAAATGAATCAAATCATCCACAGCTCGTTCTGTAGAGCGGCCAGGTAAAGCTACCGCAGCTTTTTCCTGCATTCTTTCAATATCCTCTGGGTAACTTAAAAAGCGATTGAGGAGCCGTTCTAATTCCGCTTCAGTACCTGCGACGTGTCCTGCGCCTGAACGTTGCACAAACTGGGCATTTTCATCTTCTTGCCCTGGAATCGGCTTAAAGATAACAAGCGGCAAGTGCTTAGTTAACGCTTCGGAAACTGTTAACCCGCCCGCCTTAGTGATAATCAGATCGGAAACCTCCATTAATTCCTCAAGATTATGAACATACCCGAGCCGCACGATGGGGTTACGAGCCTGCACACTTACTTCTTCTAAAAAGTGATACAGCTTTTCATTTTTTCCACAAACAATAATCGATTGAACAGGGACTAAAGAATCAGCCAGTCTCTTACAGATTCTTTTTACGCTTCTCCCCCCCCCATACGCCCCTCCCATCACAAGAAAGGTAGGAAGATCAGGATTTAAGCCTAACTCGGAAACAATGTGCCCTCGATCCATTTCGCCTTCGAATTTTGGGCTGACTGGGATCCCCGTCACAAGAATACGTTGTGCTTCAATTCCCCAAGACAATAAACTTCTTTTAACTTCAGTACAGGCCACCATGTAGCGATCAACACCTGGATGGACCCAATGACTATGAACGGCATAATCTGTAATTACAGTAACCACCGGAACCTGAAGAATTCGTTCCGACCTAAGTTGAGCTAAAATCGAAGAAACTGTGGGATATGTACAAACAATGAGATCTGGTTCAAAGGCCTGAATGTATTTAAGAAAATCACTGCGACCTAATTGATTCAGAAAACGTTGAATCAGTGATTCAGGTTGGAACTTAGCTGTTTTATAATAAAATTTTCCCCAGAGCTTGGGAGTATGTTTAATCATCTCAATGTATAAGTTCTTAGCCATAGTGTTTAGACGCTTACTCAAGAAATCGCCAAAATCTAAATGAATAATTTTTGCAAAGGGATCCTTAATATGGATACCCTCAATAACAGCTTCTGCCGCTCGAAAATGTCCGTTTCCAAACCCAGCGGAGAATACGAGAATCCTTAACGGTTTCAATACTTGCCCTTCCTCTCAACGGCGTTTTCTGGCTATCTTTTCATTGACTATCGACGGGCAGAAAACTAATCTTTTTATTACGCAAATCGTAATGTTAAGCGATCTAATCGCTGACAGGCAAAATCTAAGAACCCAGCCGAAGTAGAAATTGTGAGAGGGATCAATATTTCTGACGCCCTTTTATAGCTCTCTTCAGAACACCCTTCCTCCAGCGATACCAAGGAGTAGAGCGGGCCAGAAACGCTGGCATTATGATCAATCCATTGGGCAGGGTGAGAGAATGGCAAATACATACCACTTCTGGCAGGAAACTTACTCCAATTTTGAGTCGCCCAGGTTTCAAACTCTTTGTGCCCGTCAAAAAGAATTCCTAACGAATGGTGGGGTACACACATGTCTTGAACTAGGTGCAAGGCTGCTCCCAAAAAAAACATCCCTTTATCGACATTCTTAGGGAAAAAAGTGAAAGCTCTATTGAAATAGTACTGGCACTCAGCCGTTGCGTCCGGCCAGCCAATGATTCCTGGCTTATCAGGATGGCTGTAAAAATGATTGACGTTTTTCCAACCACGGTCAGCCCAGTATAAGCCTTTTGTCAACATCGAGTGATAAGCATTGAATAAATTGGCGATATCTTCTTTGCCGTCGTGCTTCAGAGTAAGATAGGCCTGTTCCAGACAATGAACATGAGTTACACCCGGGGAGTCTAGAAAATATTGCAAGGGGCCTGCTGAGGCAAGAAGCAACTTTGTCATCCTACCAAGTGTCTGACCAATAATCCCCTCATACATCTCCAAGTCAACTCCTCTCTTTTGTACTTTTGAGATAATTTTATCGCATGACTGTAAAGGAGGTATTATTCTCATGTTAAGAAATAACTTAGTTTTGTTAAATTCAAGTTATTTTTAGAATGAAATGCAATCCTTAGCAAACCCTTAAGAGGATAAATTTAACTATAACTTAACATCCAGTTCATTAAATTTTTACAATTACCTATTATTATGTAGTAAGGATGTACATTGAAATATCTCGAATTCGTGGCAGCTTTAGTCGAAAAAGGAGTCTTCTAATGTTTAATTCGGTAGATATGAGCCAACAAAAGCTATACCGTCTACTAAGAGACAAGAAAACAATCTGGGTCTTATATCTGGATATAATTAAATTTCATGAGGTAGAATTTCGCTATGGCTATAAAATTTGCAACCAAATTCTAGCGGAATTTGGAAGTGAACTTAATCTCACACTTAAACAACAACGCAATCTCTATTTATTCTCTCATTTTGAAAGCAGAGGTGGAGATGACTTCGTTGTTTATTTTGTCCCTGGAAATAATACAAAATTTGGTATGAATGAAGTCCTGGAGCGATGGGTTCTTCCTTTGGAAGAACGGTTTAACCGTAGAATTAGAAAACTAGTTAACGAGAAAATAAGCTTGCGTTCTGGACTTGCCCAGTGTATCAACGAAGTCGGCCGAGGTGCCGACTATTTACTATATGCGACAGTGAAAGAGGCCTTTCTCCTCAACAAATCCGAACCGGATCCTCACTTTTTTGCTCGTCGCGAAGAGATTACCCACCTCATCGAAGATACCGAAGGATACTTGAAAATGGCTTTTCAACCAATCGTCGAAACTCGCAGCGGAGAGGTGTTTGGTTTCGAAGCCTTGGCCCGTATACCGGGTTCCAACTGCTTCGACAATATTGCCGACCTCTTCCCATTTGCCGAAAAGATCGGGCAGCTCTATCCAATCGAAACACTTTGCCGACGCCAAGCCATTACTTCTTACCCAACGATTGTCCGTAACAAAGAAATGCTCTTCCTGAACATTAATCCCCAGGTTCTAATTGACTCCGAGTTTGCCTCTGGCCATACTCGAAAACTGTTGAGTGAAAAAGGGTTGGCCCCATCGGATGTGGTGCTTGAAATTACTGAACGGAGCGCCATCGAGGATTTCTCCACGTTCCGGGATGCTTTAGACCATTATCGTAATCAGGGTTACCTTATTGCCTTAGATGACGTGGGCGCTGGCTACTCCTCTTTACAGTCGATCGCTGAGCTGCATCCTGATTTTCTCAAAGTAGACCGATCTTTAATTCAAGGCGTAAATGCTGATCCGATCAAATGGGCCCTACTAGAGACCTTTGTCACCTTTTCAAAACGTATAGGGTGCCGTGTCATCGCCGAAGGGGTGGAGACGGCCGAAGAAATGAGCACAGTGGTTCAATTGGGGGTGGATTACGTACAAGGATTCTTTGTTGCCAGACCCACTTTTGAACGAACGAGCATCAATCCCGCCGTTATGGAAATCCTAGATCCGTCACGTCGGCTTAAATCCAGAGATCAAAACCCCATTTTTTCTCTGGTTGAACCGTTACCCCTATTCAATTACAACGCTCTGGTCAATTCTGTTGAAACTTACTTCCGTGAGCACCCACACCAATGGCTGGTGGGAATAATCGAGAACTCACGTCTAGTCGGGGTGATGCAACGCGATCGACTTTTTGCCGCCCTTGGTACTCGCTATGGGGTTTCCCTTTTTTCTGAACGATCTGTTCCCATTTTGATGGACACCAATCCTCTAATAGTGGAAGACACCACTCCTTTGGAAGTGGTGTCTAGTCTAGCTATGCAACGTTCGGATGCGCAGTTGTTTGATGGCATCATTGTGGCTAACCAACGCAAGCCGATCGGCATGGTTTCAGTGGCTAATCTAATCAAAGCTATGTCCGAAAGGCAGATCAAGCTTGCCCAAGGAGCTAACCCACTGACAGGGTTGCCAGGCAACCTACGCATTGACCAGGAAATTCGACAACATTTAGAACGGGGTCTCCCCTTTGGCCTTATCTATGTCGACCTTAACAAATTCAAATATTATAATGACTTATACGGCTTCCAACAAGGAGACGTAGCCATCAAAATGTTAAGCGACGTTTTGCTGAATGCATCCTATCATACCACTGAAGAAACCTTTGTCGGACATATCGGCGGCGACGATTTTATTGCGTTTTCCTCACCCTCCGACCTAGAAAAATTAGCAGTTAACATTCTCACTCAATTTGAACAATCTTGTGCACAGTTACCCGGTGCAGAAAACCTTAGTGTGGCCTTAGCCGGCCTCATCATAAACACGACAGACCAAAATTGGACCCCCATACTTGTCTCGGAACGTGCTGCCCAAATCAAGAAAGAAGTTAAGGCAATAGGCGGGAACTCGTTTTTATTACGTTAGTCTTCTTGCCAATCGGTTATCAAATCAATATATAGTTGTCCTGAGGTATCCAGCTGCGCTAAAAATACCTCGGAAACCTCAACTATCTTGCGCGCCTTCAACTGTGCCGTTAACCATTTTTTGGTTATTCCTAAGTTTTTTAAACCTTCTTCAACAAATTTACCTTCTCGAATCAGAAGAGTCGGTAACCCTTCATATTTGGTCGTTAAAGCTAGATCTTTCGCCGTGACCATTTGATAGGGCGGCTTAAGTAAAATGCTGAGTTTTCCATCCGGCTCCATAATCGCAAATTCGACTTCTTTCAGATTAAAGACTTTTTCCTCTCGCAGTTTTATAAACAAATTATCAACAGACAATCGTAAACTTCTAAGGTTCTGCTCTAGTATTTTGCCATTGGAAACGACAATCGTCGGAATCCCTTCAAAAACTTTACGCGCAAACTGGGACTTCAAGGAACTATAAGTCATGAGATACGTCAAGAAAAAGTAACTTATTAACGGCATAATAAAATTGAATGGATCGTCGTGCATGTCAGTGGCCAAACTTGAAGCCATTTCTCCCACGGCCGCAATGGTTGCGACATTATAAATACTGAGTTCCCCGATTTGCTTCTTACCCAACACTCTTAAGCCAAACCAGAGCATAAAAAAGGATAAAAGTATGCGTACAGTGCTATTCATAATCACTCTTTTTTATCACGCTCCACTCATACGTTCATTATCCCACTCTTCTTGTGCTTTATTCTGCGATCTAGGATAGCAAGGTGGACTTAACTTCACCAAAGTAGGTAATTTGGCAACATAAAAACCACGGGCTTACCCGTGGTATCAATGACAGGAAACGTGGGCTAAAGGGCACGAGGCATCGTGCCCCTACTTATTTACGACCTCCGTTTTTCGCTGAATCATGAGCTTCGAGCAGTATTCAATCATTTCCCGTCGGCGAACAATCCCAATGAAAATCTCTTGATCATCTACAACAGGCACGAAATTTTGTACCACTGCTCTTGAAATCAAATCCTCTATCTGGGCTTCGATTGTTACCGGCAAATTCTGAACATGTTGTTCCACTTCGCTCAGAAAAATATCCTCTGTATTTTGGAAGGTTAAACCTGGTGTATTTTTTAGCTTCCAAAGCAAATCACCTTCAGTAATGGTTCCAACATATTTCCCCTCGCCATTAATGAGAGGGACCGCTGAATAACTGTGATACTCCATTCTCTCCAAGGCCTGACGCATCGTGGCAGTTTCTTTAAGAAAAACAATGTCCTTTTTGGGAATTAGGAAAAAAGCTACATTCATTACAACTACGCTCCATTTTAATTTTCCAATTAATTTAGCCCATTTCAATAGACCTAACTTATATTATAGGGATATCGTTGTAAAAAGAAAAGAAGATAATAATCAACTTTAACAAATTGATTATTATCTCCACCTCCACACCAGGCACCTGCTTTAAAAGTCTTTAATTTTAAGTAACCTATGATCAGGGTTTACAGGCACCGGATATACCGAATCATTTATTTCAAAAATAGTAAACCGAAAAGTGATATCAATATATTCTGATAAATTGAGATAATCATATGGGTCATAATTCATCACAGGTTTCCCATTAATCAAACTAAATATATGGTATAACCTACCTTTGAACTTTCCTTCTTTTATTAGATATGTCTCAACTAAATGTTTGCTATATTCGTTACCGCTGGCATCTGAGAGAGCAACATATTTTTTTTCAAATAATTTATCTAATTCCGGATTAATATCATGCGATAATGGAATGTACTCTGCATAAGGTAAGGCTTCTTGATATATCATTTTCCTTACTCTAAGCTGTTCTTTATCGACGTACCGTTTAATTTGCTGTTGCTCCTGAGAATTTAAATCAAGTAGCCTGCAGCCGTATGTAAATTCGTCTTGGATTTGTGCCTTCCATATAATTTGAGTTTTAACATTTATTGACATATCATCTAGATATAAGTCGAAGCATAGAATAATGTATTTAGGAATATCTAGATCAGTGACATATCGCAAGCCTGAACTACTTAAATCAACAATTTTTACCTTCAACTTATTTGGCAGGTTCTCTTCCCCTTTGCTCGAGAACGTTCCAATTGCATCAAGGAGGACATCCATCCGTATCTCGTCTCTGTTATCTTTCGACATGAACTCGCCCCCTAGTCTTAATGACCCAGCGGATTTGATAACACTTAAAGTTGGCTGGCGTTATCCTAGTTTAATCATCTCATATCCTTCTTGCAAAGTAAGGGGAAATCTGTCGAATTAAAAATAAAAGGTATCTCTCCATTTAGACATGGTCCCCCCCGTTGTACCGATTGTTATGGACCTTGATGCTTAACTCGTTGTTAGCCACGCAAGCCCAACCTGTGCAATCATCATCTTGGCAATCACATGGTAGTGTAACGAAACGCTCCCTATATTTATCAATAGTTATACCGATAATTTTGCAAAAATATTTTTCAAATTGATCCTTTGTGTACATGTATTAATTTACCTCCTTGTTTCATCAAACTAATTTCATAATTGCGGGTTAACCCTCAGCAATTTTTTTCATGTACGAGTAATTCTCCCACCCCGACATCTAGAAAGGCAAAAAAAAGGGGTCCCCACCGCCACAGATGATGAGAGCCCTCTTTTGAAGAGGAGGAAAATGGCTTAAGTTATTATAACATTAATATTCCGAATATTCAATATATTTGGCTAACCGACAATGGTATTCGTCTTGCCACTCGGCTAGTGGCTACGCCATGCACCAACACTTTACTACAAGGTTAATTACCTTTTAAATCGAACGAAAAAAGTTGTCCCTTTTGAACCTGTTTCAATATCAATTTTCGCATTATGCCGAGCTGCAATGCTGTAACAAACCGCTAATCCTAATCCAGTACCGTTTTCTTTTGTAGTTAAGAATGGGGTGCCGATTTTTCTAAGTACTTCAGGTGTGATCCCTGTACCACTATCCTTGACGGATAATACAATTTCTTCCTTGTCCATAAATGTACTAATTTGCACGACCCCTCCTGAGGGCATTGCTTGCGAGCCGTTTAGAACAAGATTGAGAATTAACTGGTGAATTTCTTTTTTGTCTAGAGGAATTTCCTCAACCTCTTCAAGCTCCATATGTATATACTTGTCGGAAATCAATCCGTCCGCTTGGATTAATGGGAAGATGTTTTGAACGATTTCTTTAAGACTTTGCACTTTTAAATCAACAACCCTATCTTTCGCCAAGGAAAGGAACTCTGTAATAATTGAATTCGCCCTATCCAGTTCATCTATCATTAAAGAGAATTGTCCATTATATTTAGCAAACTCCCCCTTACTTCCTAACAGTTGCAGGTAGCCTCGTACGGTAGTCATTGGATTTCTGACTTCATGACCAATTCCAGCTGCCATTTGACCAATGAGGTTTAGGCGATCTAAACGCGACATTTCCTTTTCTGTATTTTTATATTTTTCTTCTGCCAAGTATCTTTCCGTGATATCTCTAAACTGTCCAAAAGCTCCGATCACTTTCGAATTTTCATCATAAATAGGTTGGGTATCAAAAAGACAAACACACTTTTCATTATTATTGTTTTCGAACTTCATTTCAATATTTTCATATACTTTTCCGCTAAATAAAATATTTTTTAGAAAGTCTCCGGTTATTGTTAAATCATTAATACTTCTCCCTACAATTTCTTCCTTTTTAAAACCAAAAATTTTTTCTGCAAATTCATTAAATTCTATTACTTTACCATCCGTATTTGTAATAATAATTGCATTTCTTGTTTTACTTAACATAATTTGATTCAAGATATTCAGCTTTCGGTTTTGTTTTTTAAGTAGTAACTCTCGTTCTATTCCATCCACAACTGTAGATAATGTTAGTAGAATAAGAGGGGTATGATGAGCTATACCTGTCATAATACCTATAACTCCTAAAAGATGATTTACATCAGTATAATGGAATGGCACACCATAACAAGCAATATTATGTAGAGATGTATGATAATGATTAGTCCCAATTAGTTGTACTGGGTGATTTTGTTGAAGAGTTAAACTTACTACATTGGTTCCCATATCTTCATGAGTAAACTGAGCACCAACTTTTATACCTAATTGATTCAAAGTAGATTGTATTGATTCATCACCCGTCATATCTAATAGAAAACCTTTTTCATCCGAAACACCAATTAAAATAGGCGTATCTTTCAATGAATTTAATAACTTCTTGCTAAAATAATTAACTACTTGTAGTATTTCTTCATATTTTTTTCTCTTATTAGCTAATTCCAATTTTGACATTATAACTTTTAGTTTTATAATTTCATTAGGATCCATGTCACTTTCAAAACATTTTTTTTTAGATTCTAGAACGTATAAGGGTTCATCTCCAAATTCTTCCATTATTATTTCTTACTCCTCTTCCCCAACAAAAGAATTTAACTTCAAAATATAATTTAATACTGCTCACAAAAACGCAGAGGTTCTCCACAGACAGAGTTCAAGTGAACCCCACAGATGCCCAAAACTAGCATTATAGCCATTAGCTTTGTTATAGTTCCAAGCTGTTTCATAGTAGTTCAGCACCCACTACCTGTAATAGTTTTCGAAGCTCTTAGGTAACTCTCTAGTAATATTCAACATTTTCCCTTAATTTCCTCCGATGCTACAAAATAAAATAAAAATGGTAATATCGCTAAAAACAATATTACCATTTTTATCCTCTATATACTTTTTCCTCAGAGAAAACTACCAATACTATTATAAAATGGGGCAGTTCAACGTCCGCTGCGTCCAAATATTATTTTAAATGCCATTTGCTTCCTCACTTCTACTTTACTTTTTGGTAGGGAACTGGGGGGTTACATCAAACATAGCTGATACATCTTTTAAGTGCTCCGTTATCTTCAAATGCTGTGGACAGGCTTTTTCACATTCTTTACAATCTATACAATCACTTGCCTTACCATGATTATTTGCTGCAAGGTTCAAGTAATAAACAAACTGACTTGAAAAATTAGCAGTCGTAGCACGTTTTGCACTGTTGTACAATACAAAGTAATCTGGTATAGCAATCTTTTTCGGACAACCTTTTTCGCAATATCTGCAGGTTGTACATGCAATTGCAGTATTTTCATTGATAATTTCGATTACCTGGATAATCTATCTCGCGAAGGCACAAGCTTTATGCGCTAAATCTCTTCAATATTTTAATTATCTCAAAATGCCTACCTTCATGATACATAGAAAATGTGAGAAATTCGCCTATAGTCTTTAATGTTAATCCAGAAGGCATCGTGAATGGCTTTGTAACGGTCTCTTCCAGCCGGTCGTTAAGCTTTTCTTCGATTCGATTTGTTTGATCTTGAAGTACTCGAATCAACTCAGGTAATGTTGGTGGGTGTACCTTCCACTCAGAGGGCTTGGTGCCAAGCCAAAATAAATCTTTAAATCCATCCGGTACTACCATTTGTTTTTGTTCTTGTGTAAAACCAAAAGCAAAGTGTTCTTGTACTAAATAAATATGACCGAGGTTCCAACGCACATTATTATTGAACCCTTTAGGTACTGAATCTGCTTGGCTTTCACTGACTTCTTTACAGCATCAATGGTGTTACTACGAATTGCCTTTAGTTGATTAAATAAAAATTCTCTCAAATCAATTACACCTCCATGATTATTATAGATGCGCCCTACCTTTTAAGTTAGACATCTCCGTTATCTCAGAAATTTAATCGTAAGGTCCGGCATGAATTTCAAGGTCGTGGCAATCGGTTCGATGCTGAAACTATATTCTTCGTTCAACACTTTTTCCATGACATCTTTCTCTATAATTAGATAGGGTTTTATAATTCCGAACGGATGATGCAACCCCGATGATAACACCCCGTACTCAACATCGCTAACTTGCAGACCGCTTAGATTGAAGGTGTATTCGCCGACAGTGCTTCCATTTTCGGTAATTCGTACCCCAATCTTGTTGTTTTTCCCAGTCATGTACTTATCCACCACACCTAGAATATGAGGATGTTTCTGTAATAGACCTTCAACCAAACGTTTACGCATGGGAACTACTTTTTCTTTGATTAAAGCATCAACTTCATTCATATAACGACCTCCTGCTTCTAAAGTTTAATAATATGTTTCCCTTTTAGGTTTTAACTTATCACATCTAATAGAGATTGACTAGCTACCCTTTATCAAACTCATACGCAAGAACCGCATGCAGACCATCTTTAAATTTTAGTTTTGAATTGTTCATATTACGGATGCCTTTGGTATCGCTCCGATAGTTGGTAAAACTTCCACAGCATCTTAGAAACTTTAAGCAAAACTATAGAGCATCAATCCTGCATATGCAACTTCGCGCCCGTTCACCAACAGTGTAATCCGGTGCTCACCAGGATAATGGCGGCGGGTCGTCAGATTCGACCAGTTATGCGTCCGTGTTCCAGTAAGACGTTTACCGCCCGACACCGTTCTATCAAACAGCAGGAACAATTTACGTGATGTCTGTCCCCTAGCCTTTACGAAATCAATCCCATATTCGACGCGGATATGTACCGGATCTTCACTTTCCCGGGTACTAAGCTCATATTGCAGCTCGCAACTCTCGCCAATCGCCAGCTTAGAAGGTAGTACCGACAACGAGGCACTTGTCACAAGGTCTGTTGTTTTCGCGTAGCCGAATAATTCCATGACCTCGGGATCAGCTTTGCGGATCAAAGTTCTGCAACCCTGCCGTAGAATCCAGTCCGTATGCAGGGATACACCGCTCCAACGCCGTACTGTTTCGAGAACTACCGAAGGATGATCCTTAGCAATGTCGTTTAGGTTATTGGCAACGCTCTTGCGCACATAAAGTGACGGGTCTGCCTTCAATTGTTCCAGTATTGGAATCACCGGAGTCGGGTCACGCTTGAACATCGGAAGTGAAGCCCCCCACGGCAAACGGGGGCGGCTACCTTCGCTCGCAAGTCGTCGGACATGCTCATTTGAATGCTGCGACCAGATCATCATCTGGTTCATCACTCGCTCTGGATCACTCAGTAAAAATGGTCTTATGGCGAATTCTGATGACGATCTTTGTGTGAACCGTTCTAGTGCTTTCATCGAAAGGTCCCAATGTTCCTCTTCTTGGCCGTATGCTGCCACGAAATCAGGAAAGAACAGGTACGGAAACCCAATGCAGCTAACATCTATTGCAAATAACACGTCCAGCGCCGCTTTGTAACGAATTGGTAGATATGTCCTAAGTGTCTCTGTTATTCGCCGCATCCGAGCTTTTAGCTCAAGCCCTTCCCACGATTCATCCATCGCAGCTTTGACGAAGCCTTCCATATCAAAAGCGTCGTAAGCAGCATGTACCTTCTCACCAAAGCGGCGCAGAAATTCTCTGTTGTACATAGCTTTCAAAGCTTCTGCCATACCCACACCTCCTTGTTTGAGATCATTCAATATTTCATATGGTTTTTTTGTTCAAGCCAGTTCTACTAGCATGCATCTTTAAGTCCAGAACGTTATTTGTGTCCTATGCTAAAACCATTTGCCAGTTCTTCTATGCGTTTGTTGGCGTTACCTCCATAGAGACCGCCATGATAGCAAATTACCGTTTCAATATCATATTGCATCAACTTTTTCAAAGAGATTACACTTAAATCTGTATCAAAATTAGTAGATTGAGGGGCATGAATAAGTATGCCACCATCAATTTGCAGGATATCTCCAGCAATGAGTGTCTTGCAATACTTAAGATACAGGCAAATATGACCTGGAGTGTGACCTGGTGTGTAAATGACAGTAATTCCACCACAGTACGGCAATTCTTCGCCATCGCTAATCGTTTTATCCACATTGGATTTATTATTTTCATAAAAGTCTTTGATTTTTTCATATATTGCTTTCATTTCATTAGGTAATGAGTTCAGATGTGCTTCGAGTTGAGCTACCTTAACTGGGAGTTTCTCACCCTGGATATATGCTTTTTCTTCTTTATGGGCAAGCACTTCGACACCATTAGGCAACTCTTTTAGAATGCTCGAAAGGCTTCCGACATGGTCAATATCTTGATGAGTAAGAATCACCATGTTAAGTTTATCAAATGATACCCCCGCTTTCTCAATTGCCTCGCGAATTTGGGGTAGTTGACCAGGGAATCCTGTATCAATCAGGATTACTGTATCGTTATCCCAAATCAGCGTCGGGTTAATGACACTCGGCGTTCCCATGATATTAGCCGATATTTCAAGCATGTAAATTCCATTAGCAATTTTCATTTATTATTCCCCCTCAAGAAATGTTTGAATGTCCATATGACCGTTGAAAAGCCTCATCGAAGTTATTATAAAATATGCACTTAGGTATGTCAACAATAAAGGTAAGTATTATATCGCATAAATAAATATTTGTCAAGATATATTTATTAAATAAAACAATAGGAAATGTTATTTTAGATTAGGGCGGGCTTCCTGTTCAAATAGATGGCGTTTCCACAATGGTCTTTGGTCTAGGTAAATCCCCTATTTATCCAGAACTTTAAGCGATGTGCACAATAGGTACATTTCTTTGACTTCCCGTTTTCAAGCCGGCTCTTGAGGGTAAATTGCTCGAATATTCGCTCAAGTAAAAGATGTCGGAACATGCCCAGCGAGCCTGATAGTACAAATAAACAAAAAAGCCCTAAAGGCTTTATAAATTGTAAAAGGATGATTCCGTTGTATAAACTCCGAAAGCATTGCAGCGGAATCATAATAGAAATAGGAAAGGAACGTCTTCCACAACCTTTCCTATTTCTAGTTAACTTGAAATCAATTATTCCCCAGCAAGTTCCCTATTTACCTTCCAACATATTTTTGAGATCAGTCTTTACATCCCCGGTAAGCTGTAGATTGAAGTTTTCTTGAAGAACACTCAAAACACCTGACGTTACAAATTCCGGAGCCTTAGGTCCAACATAGATGTTCTTGACCCCTAAGCTAAAGAGTCCCAGGAGAATAGCTACTGCTTTTTGTTCAAACCAGGAGAGAACAATGCTTAACGGGAGGTCATTTACGCCACAACCAAAGGCATCAGCCAAGGCTAAGGCAATTTTAACAGCTGAACCAGAATTGTTACATTGACCTAGATCGATGTAGCGGGGAATTCCATCGATCGTTCCAAAATCATGGTCATTAAAACGGAACTTGCCGCAGGAAGTAGTCAGAATTACGCAATCTTGAGGCACTGAGAGGGCCAATTCACGGTAATAGTCTCCACCTTTACCTGGTGCATCACAACCAGCGATAACAAAGAAACGTTTGATCTTCCCGGCTTTGACGGCCTCGATGATCTGAGGGGCGATTCCTAAAACGGTGGTATGGTGAAATCCGGTGGTCAAGGTTTTAACAGATTTTACATTAGCTGCTGGTAAGGCAAGGGCTTTATTAATAATTGGAGTGAAATCATCATTAGTGATTTTCACAACTCCTTCTAAACCAGTAACATCGTAGGACCAGAACCGATCGCTGTAACTCCCTTTGATCGGCATAACACAGTTGGTAGTTCCAAGAATTGCCCCAGGAAACTCTTCAAAAAGTTTACGCTGATCAAACCAAGACTTACCGACATTACCTTTTAAGTGAGAGTATTTTTTTAAATGAGGATAACCATGCGCAGGTAACATTTCGGAATGCGTGTAAATATTTACGCCTTTCCCTTCACTCTGCTTCAAAAGCTGTTCTAGAGCAAACAGGTTATGCCCGGTGACTAAGATACAGTGGCCTTCGATTTTATCTTCGGAAACGGTTACAGGTGTTGGTGTTCCTAGTAAAGCTGTATGAGCTTGATCTAAGACATCCATAATCTTGACAGTAGCAGTTCCGACCTTAAGAGCCATTCCTATTGTTTCCGCAAGATTAAAATTAACGTTAGTCAAGGTTGAATACAAGGCCTCCTGAGTTATTGCGTCTACTTCTGGGTCGCTATAGCCTAGTTGCCGTGCATGTGTAGCGTAAGCCGCTACACCTTTCAACCCATAGATGATGGTATCCTGCAAACTAGAGATATCCGGATTTTTACCGCAAACTCCGATTTTAGTACAACCACCACTAGGAGTTTGTTCACATTGATTACAAAACATTGTAAAAGTCTCTTTTTCAGTTCCCTTTTTACCTTCTTGTTTATCTCCAAAACTTGATAATAATCCTTTAAATAACATTATTTCAACTCTCCTTTATTTCTGTGTTTCCGTTCGATGGCTTAATGATACTTTAATTGTGATAGTCAAGTTGTGACCGATAAGGTTTTTTAGTGTGATAAAATTCACACTAGTAACTTGACTTCCTAAGGGTCATAAGCCATCGCCTAAACATGGATTGTTCAGAAATACTAACTGATATATTGAAACTACACGAAATAAAAAGCGTGACGATTGTAAAAATGGAAGTGTCTTATTCCTTGATAAGGATAACTTTAAACTAGTTTCTCCATAATAGAGATTAAGTGAAATTATATTGCCAATACAATGGTTGATGGATTCAAATGTCTTCAGCAAGGCAGGACTGGTACCGATAATTTCATTAAAGCTCAGCGCTTGCAATTGGCGCTTGAGACGGGTGTTTTCCTCTTTGAGACTAGATACGAGATTCTTTAGTGAATAATCCCTCCTTTCCGTTTACATCACTAAATAAAGTTTTCTTCAAACTAGCTTCAAAAGAATATTTCACATTTCTAAGACGAACACTATCTAGTGAAACCTAATTGTTGGTTATTCAGACACTTGAAATCCAAATTTTGCTCATTGATCGGCTTGCATACCGTGTTCATCATTCAGTAATTTAGTCGAGTTATCAGTTTGTAAATACGTAATAAATAAAGCTGAATTGTCTAATTTTAACTTAAAGAAAAGAAGGGTTGCTATATGGACAACAATGAGTTAATTGGAGAACTCAATAAAATCTTGACATTAGAACATGGTCACCTGGGCATGTATGAGAATTTTATGAGTTATAAAGACAAAGACGTCAGAAGAACCTTCCGACATTTTATGGAGTTAGAAATGGAGCATGTAAACAAGATTCAGAATATCCTTCGAAATCTTGGAGCAAAACCCTCTCCTTTGGTTGAAGGGGGAGATATCATTGGCAAAATGTTTGGAATTACTATAAACATTGCGGACGAACATGCAGCCTTAAAAGCCTTTAAATTCATTGAGGAAAAATCCCACGAAGGTTATTTGAAATTCACAGTAAAACTGGAGAAAGAAAATAGCAATTTATTAAACTACATCGCTGAAGAAATTACATCTTCCAATCAGCTTGAATCCTACTTACAATATCTATGGTTAGAAGATAAGTTAAATGTGACTAGGCCTTCATAAATAACGCAAAACGTAATAATTCAGATACCTCCCATTTGTAAGAATTCTTGCTAATCCATACAATCGCTCCAGTCCAATCTACGGCTACCCAATTGCCAACATCTACTTTGATCATGTTCGCTGGAACAAAGTCTGGCTGGATTAACGCCTGCGGCATATTGTGGCAGTCGTCGCAATGCTTAAGCTCGTTAAGTAATGTTTCATAGGCTAATTCCTAGCCCGACTTTCGTCCAACCTAGGCCATATTCGCCTAGGTTTTTCCTTTTTCAAAGGTCTCAAAACCACCAAACCCTTACTACATCTGTAAAGAGGCCCTGGAGAAAGGACTCAGGGAGCGTGAAGCAGAACTGTTTCCCCAAGAACGCTCTCTTTTTCTCTATGATTTGACCAATACCTACTTTGAGGGTTCGGCCAAGAAGAATACTATTGCACATCGCGGTATTTTGAAGGAAAAACGTGTAGATTGCACCTTAGTGGTCTTCGCATTAGTCGTCGATTCGCTGGGAATGCCTATTTTTAGCCAAATCTACAAAGGGAATCAAAGCGAGCCGGAAACATTAGAAAGTATTTTGGAACGACTTTATTGTGCTGATCAAACGCTATTTAAAGAAACTTTGCCAACTATTGTGATGGACCGTGGTATTGCCACAAAGGATAATATCGCACTGCTTTAATCAAAGGAATATCCCTACGTGGTCATAGAAAACGTTTTCTGGTGTCAGTTCTTTGATATGATGTAAAATACAATCAGACGAATTTTCTATTACCTTATTGCACTTCTGACAGACTGGCCTACGCTCTGCAATGATAGATATTCTGAACAGCCGCCAGGATTCGGAAGCATAGAAACTTTTTAGCATGCTGTATTTAACAATGATAATAAACCTCCACTCAATAAAAATAGAGCATAATAATAGGCTCCAAAAGAGGAAAAGCAACATAGGTATAGATGCGGGTTTTTCACGGAATTTACGATTTATGCATTATTATCGTCATCAAATTCTTTTTCGCACGTATGACCCTGCTCACTCATAATGTCCGAGTACATTATCTCCGTTGAGCATCAAAAAGGAACCCCTTGTGGAGTTCCAAATCTTAAGCGTTCCCTAAAATTGAGGCAGTCCCTTTATCACTGAAACTTAATAGTAATATCTGGCAAGTATTTCTGCATTGTTTTAAAAGGTTCGTTAATAAAATCCTGTTCATCATTTAACGCTCTTTCCAAGACACTTTTCTCAATAATTCGATATGGTCTTACAATTCCCATCGGAAGGTGCACCTCAGGGGCTAACACCCCACACTCGACATCAATAACTTTCATACCGCTTAGATGGAAAGTATATTCGCCGACTGTTCTTCCGTTTTCTGCGACCTGTACCCCAAGCTCTTTATCTGTCCCAGTTAGATTCTCTACCACACCTTGAATATGAGGATGTTTCTGTCCTATACCTTCAACCACTCTGTTACGCATGGGAACTATTTTTTCTTTAATTAAGGCATCAATTTCATTCATGTTCATTTAACTACCTCCTGCCATTTAAGTGTTCAATAAATATGTTTCCCTTTTGGGTGTGATTTTATCAAATCTAATACGGATTTGCCGGTTCAATCAACAAAGCACCAGCATCATCATTGCAAAAACTAACTCCCAAAATGAAAAGAGCCTTGTTATCGGCTCTTAATAGTTCACTAATTCTGTTTGTTTAATGCATTCAGCTCTTCTGGAAATCATTTTGAGGGAAATCATTAGTTAAGTGTATTTTTCATAGTGATAAATTCTTCCGAAGTGATTTCACTACGAGCGTAACGTTCTCTCAATGTATCCATAGCTTTATCTTCACTTTTGCAAAAACAAGAACCATTCATACCAAGCTTCTTAAAATCAAAAACTAAAAATAATCCGATTAAGAAAATTACAATTCCTATAAACATCATTGTTTAGCCCCTCCATTCGAGTTCTGCCCATTATTTTGATTTTGGTTTGGTTGAGGAGTAGGAGTAGCATTAGCATTTGGAGCTGGAGCTGGAGCTGGAGTTATAGTTGGAGGAGTTGGAAGAGGTTTAGTGTTAGGATTTTGTCCTTGATTTTGCCTTGGTCGTACATTAAACGATCTATTCTGAAAACCTCTATAACCAGAGCCTCCCATCATCCCACGCCTATTTACCATTTTATGTCCTGGATTCATCATCCCACATCGACCATTTTCATGATGATGGAGTACAATTGAACCAATTGACACTCCAATACCTAAAATCATCAATAAGATGCCTACAACGAGTTTTGACTTCTTCATTCAGTCACTCTCCTCTATCAATTGATAATTTAATTATAGTGCAAATTATATAAATAATTCTAAAATAAATATGAAGTATTTATTAAGATTTACTACATTTTGTATTTGTCAATCTAAAAGTGGTTCTTTCCACAGTTAGTTGAATTTAGGTCTTTTTTCAAGCCGTAACAGTTTTTTCCTTAACATTTCAAAACTATTGCGGCCATACATTATCCTCTTTATAACCTTAAGCTTATTTACACTACCTTCAGCAAGTCCAT
>JARLHW010000074.1 GCA_031292075.1 Desulfosporosinus sp. | reverse complement strand
GTTAACAGAGTGACATAATGCGGTAGCAGACAGCGTATCTTGTCCTGGCCTGTCAATGGTGGATTATTATTAATTATAATGGAACAAAAAATGGAAAGAGCAGGATGCTGTGCTCTCGGCTGCCGGAGCGGCTGTGTGAGTCAATTTGCGACACTATCTTGCGGGCACCTGCTATGCAAGAAGCATACCCCAGCCGAAACCGCACTTAACGAGGGTCGCAGAGCACGATGTGGTGTATGCGGAACCGATAAAGAGATCAAGCAATGGAGTCTCGCATGCGGATGCGTCGTTAGCAATCTCGACGGGTTTAAAGTGTTCGCTACAGGGGAGGGAAGCAAAATCAGTCTTCTTCGTGTGAGGTGCAAGGAGAAGCACGAGATGCTGGTCAGCAACATTAAATGGATATCAAGCCGATATGCATACAATGCAATCCTGTCGTATCTGTCTGAAGTGCTCAAGGATGCTTCAATCACAACATTAGATTTTAACTGTGACGAAGTTGGTGATGAAGGAGCAGAGGCAATAGCTAATGCTCTCATGAATCTCCACTATAAGTCCATCACACTCAATCTCTGGAGCAACTGCATTTCTGGCAAAGGGGCGAAAGCAGTAGCCGCGCTGCTCAAAAATTACAACTGCAAGCTCGATTCGCTTAACCTCGGAGTTAATCAAATTGGCACCGAAGAAGCAATGGCAATAGCTGATGCGCTCACGAATGAGAACTGCAAACTCAGCGCACTTGATTTCTCATCGAATCATATTGGAGGCGAAGGAGCGGCAGCAATATATGCGGCGCTCAGAAACGATAATTGCTGTCTGATTAAACTTGACCTCAGCAATAATGCTATCAGTGCAGAACTTCTTGCATCTGTAGATCATATCGTTGAAGAAAAGAGGGCGATTTCGTCCCGAAACCAATTAGCCGAAAAGCCCGCCAATATGGAGGAGGAGTGGAAGAGATTGGCTGAAATTCTGCAGAATAACGGGTCCATCGTAGACTTGGTGAGAGACAGTCTGGCAAAATACTACGCATCGATAAGCGAGTTCAAGACGACGTTAGAGGAGGAGAGGGCGGCGATAGACAAGCAGGAAAATCTCCAGAAGAAGATTGCTATGATAAAGGAACTGGGTGAGTGCATCAAGAAGGCAGAGGATGACACCAAGCTGGTATCAGGAGAAGTCAACAAACAGCTAGACAAGAAGGCCGCGGAGGTAAGGGAGGTTAGGCGGGTTTTTGACGCGAAGGCCGAGGAAGTCAACAAGCGCATTGATGAGGAGGAGGAGGAAAAGAAGAAGCCTCTTTCGGCATGGAAAGGTGAGTGCGCTCTTAGTCAGCGTATAGCGGAGAGACTGCTCGCCGAGTACAAGGGAAACTTGTATTGCGAGCATTTGGAGATGATATATGAGGAGCTAGTCTCGAACTCCAAAGGTGATCCAGTACTTCGCACAGTCATGCTTATTTATTATTATAGATCTTTTGCTCACTCATACCCATACGATGTAGACGAGATAGGCCTGGCCAACGGCTTAGTCGACGACAAGGGCGCAACGATCATCGCATGTGGACTGAAGCTCTCGACCAAGGTCATCAAGCTGCGGTTATGTAAGCAAACACCCGCCCGGCTATATTAATCGCATAACCAACCGGTAGACTTCAACGAGATCGGGCCGGATGGCGCGAAGGCCTTGGGAGAGGCGCTCAAGGGGCATCCGTCGCTGCAGAGGCTCCAGCTAGGTATTATTACTATTCAATTCTCTCGTTCCTTGCTTGGAACAGTGCAAATAACGTGTGAAATAGGTACCGCGCGGGGATATAAATCGTTGTGTATTTAGGCCAGTGTAAGCAGTCGCTGACCAGACGAATATAATTATGTCTGATAGGTATTATTGCTCGCCTGCGCTTTTCAGCCAACAATAACCGCGTGTAGGTAAGCATCTAGCGACCGTGCCGCATCGCATATACATATGTATAGGTAAGTTTCGCTCTACTTCTTTCCCCTCCCAGCGCAATAGATGATAATCGCTTTGTAGGGGCGAGTAAGAATTCATCTTGCTATAACGGATGGCGCAACACGCACTAGGTAAGTCCAGTTCATCGTGCACAGGGAGATGATAACCGTGCATATTTCGTATAAAGCCTCGTTCCAAACCCACACAACGATGGTTGTGGGGGTAAGTCATCATCAACTGCGCCTTCAAATAATCACCATCCACAATAGGTAATTTTTCCCCAATAACGCACTCGCACGATAGGTAAGTCTGCTTATGTCCGGCAGATGCTGATCGTGCATTTTAGGTACTAAGCAGTCTTTTTTTTGTAATGATAATAATGAGAGCAATAATAATAACTCGTGTCCTGCTATAGGTAGCAAGCAGATCGTTGTACGAATTGCGAATAGGTAGGCTTCTGATATCATCATCATGCATACATAGGTAAGCAGCGGGCGCGATAATGCAAATCGATAGTGGGAAGTACGAACGCGTTTCCTTGCGCTGACACGATAATAGGTACAGCAATTCCGATATAACTGCGCGCGCCGATAGATCCGATCGGGGACGAAGGTGCGAAGGGCATAGCTGAAGGACTGAAGAGTAACCGAGTTCTGAGACAGCTCGACATGGGTACTCGATGCAGTTTCGTAATCTATCGCGTAGATTTTTGCCAGATCACCGATGTTGGTGTCGCTGCGCTGGCTGATGCCACCAGGAAGGGTGCGACTGCGCTCAAAACAATATCAATTCGTACGTTCTGCTCGACCGATCATGGATCGTTTAGATGGAAACAAGTTCACAGATGAAACTGGGGAGAAGTACGGCTTCAGATCAGACATCGAAGTCAATTATAAATAATCATGGCACCAAGCTAAGCGCTCGCGTAAGCTCTATCACCCCACCAAATCATTTCGTTTTCTGCATGCAATCTCACTCGCAATCTCCCCGTGCAGTGTCTCATGGGGTTTTGGGGTTTTGGGGTTTTGGGGTTTTGGGGTTTTGGGGTTTTG
>JARLHW010000073.1 GCA_031292075.1 Desulfosporosinus sp. | reverse complement strand
GAAAATCAAAGTGCATCCGGAAATTAGTGAGCGTGATCTCATTCAATGGATGATCAAGCACTTCCATCCCAGGCGCCGTCGAGCTAAGAAGACAGCTGAAACAACAACCCGGGCAATAACAATCCCATCAACCACTGGGTATGCTTCATTGGATAACTCCCGAGCGGATATCCGAGATACCAAGCAAGCATTGAAAGATCTTAAGAAAGAGCAAAAGAATGAGATTAAAGCGATTAAAGAGGCAGAGAAAGAAGATATCCAGAAGCTAAAGGACGATCTGAAACTCCTCAAAAGCGCTTCATTCCCCCAGTTACCTCCCGGTAGTGAAGAAAAAAAGTATTCTGAAGCTGACCGCGAACAAGAAATCCGCAAGGTAGAAGCTATTATTGATAAAAAAGAAAAAGATGCAAAAGATAAACTAGCGAAGGCAGAAAAGGAGGCAAAAGATAAACTAGCGAAGGCAGAAAATGATGCACGGGATAAATTAGAAAAGGCAGAACGAGAATTCCATAATCAACTAATGGATAAGGAAAAAGAAGCTGATCGCCAGCGCCTAAAAAAAGAGCAGGAAATGCTAACGCGATTGGAAGATGAACAAAAACAATCGAAAACCAGCATTGCTGAAAATACAGGCAAATTCAAAACATTAGCGGTTGAGATTTTAAAAGAAAAGGATGAATTGGCGGCCATGAATAGTAATTTACGTGCGGATGCCACAGCCGAAGTTGAGAAGAAAATTATGAGCATGGATAAATCTGAATTAATGAAGATCGGAGGTATCGATGAAAGCGCTCGTGGTAGATTTACGATTCCCAGACTAAGAGAAGTCTTGATTGACCGTGGTAAACTGAATAAAGCAGAAATGATTAATAACGTTATCATGGGGGTGAAAGAACAAAATCCTAAGTTTGCCGAATTACAGAATCGCATCGACGCATTAGAAGATCAACTCAAGCAGCTGGGTGAAGGGCGACGTAATAATGAAGAAATGGAAAAGCGGGGTATGAGTGAAGATGACATCCGTAAGGTCATGGCTCCAGCGGGCACGAAGTTCCTGGGTACGTTTGCCGCGGACGAAATGCATTTGGTTAATCCTCAGCGAATGAAGCGCTTCTGTTTTATTATGAACACTGACCCACGTAGCAAGCCGGGTGAGCATTGGTGCGCATTTTTCATCGATGTCCGCCCGCACGGTAGCAATTCAGTCGAGTACTATGATCCTCTGGCCGATCCAATCTCCAAGGAGTGGTTCAATGATCTGAAGACGCTAGTTAAGCAAGTACACCCCGAGGATACTTATCTGCGTTACAAGGACAATGCGATAGCTGATCAGAATGACACGAGTTCCAACTGCGGTGAATTTTGCTGCCATTTCCTTCTTTCCCGATTGGCCAATGAGAGCTTTGGCCGTGCGTCAGGGTGGGACGAGAGTGGCGAACCCATGATCGAAAAGTGGAAGAAGGCTAACAAGAAGATATGGATGAGCACACAGAAGGGCGAGGGATTGCGTGATATCTATGACTACGTGCGAAAGGGGGCGACGCGTATCTATCAACGCATCAAGGAT
>JARLHW010000072.1 GCA_031292075.1 Desulfosporosinus sp. | reverse complement strand
TGTGGAGGATAAATAGTTGGAATCATTTCGCCAGTTATACAAATAAAAAGTCCCCATAGGGACTGTTTCAATGGTTCCATTTGGAAGTATGAGGTTAAGGTACGGTTTGAGAGGTTGTTTCTTTTGTAAGTTCCCAAGATAGAGATTAAAGTTGTTTAGGTTATTAGCAATACTCGCGTGAACTTCTTTGGGGGGTGCACTATTACATAAAGGATCGAACTCCTCCAAGATGTCCAGATCGAAGAGGTTCTGGCCTGTCCACAGGAATTGTTCGCCGAACACTACCTCCGCAAGATGAACCCGGCGGTAAGGGAGATTGGTGGTGTAGAACGTCACCACGACCTCCACGATATTGGTCAGCTGCTGGCCCCAAAAGTAATTTGCCGAGGTTGGATTGACGTTGTATGTGGTTTGCTGGGCAAGATTATCCGTCGTCACTATTTGGATGGAACTGCAATAATCCCTGGTCAAAGGGGAAAACACAAACGTCAATCCAATGCTCGTAAACGGCGCAGATTGCGTCAAGGTGAGCGTTGGATACGGCACAGCAAACTGTCCTCTCGCGTCTGAGAGCACTTCGCTCCACCAACCAATCGAATCATTCACAGCCAGGTCCGAGGGTTTCGGCGGGGTAAAGAAACTACCGTCAAGCTGTAAATAATCAGGTTCTTCGCTCATGTATTTCCGCGTTTGGGTTAAACCGTCCGTCGCCTGGGCAACCCCGCCAACCCCCGCTACGGAATTAGCGGTCGGCGTGCAGTTGCTCTGAGCCAGCGCATCCACCAGGTCAAATTCTACCGTCGCGGATAGGGTCCGGGGGAAAACGGATATGCTGTCGTGAAAGTTCTGTGTTACGTTGAGCATTGCCTGTTCCCCCTAACATTCGATGATGTCACATTTGATATTGTTAAAGGTCACGTTGCCATAGGTGTCAATCTTAACATCGTCATAGGTTAAATCACCCGCATAAAACTGACCGGTATAAGTTCCTCCGGCTACCCCTGGGTCAAGAATGGTGAAAGTAAACTGGGGAGTACTTGTTTTCGCTAAGGCTATAAAACCATATAATTGAGCGGCCGTCATCGTGCCCCACTGTACATCGTAGGTTCGTTTATTGGCGATATACTGCAAGTTCATGGTTCCTGCAGCGTTTCGTTTGCTGTCCCCAATCATAAAGAGGTTGTTCGTGACCTTCTGGGGTTCCGGAAGGACCGAACCG
>JARLHW010000071.1 GCA_031292075.1 Desulfosporosinus sp. | reverse complement strand
CCGTATGCCCAAAGTGGACAAGGTTGTCTTTGTGGTGGATAGAATCGCTTTAACCAAGCAAACCATGGAAAACTACAAAGCCTATGATCCGGATGCTGCAGAAGACACTTGGGGCAGCGTTCAAAACACAGACAACACGACAGATTTGAGCCGTAAGCTCAAAAGTAAAGACAATAACATCATTGTGACTTCCGTGCAAAAGTTGGATACATTGGTGAAACGCAAAACCTTTAAAGCCCCGGATAAGAATATCGTATTTATTGTAGATGAAGCCCACCGTTCAACCGGCGGCGACTCATTTAAGGCCATTCAAAAAGCTTTTAAGAAATCCGCTTGGGTGGGTTATACCGGAACCCCTATGTTTGATGAAACAACCACCGGGCTGCGCACAGAAGAAATTTTTGGTCCGCTATTACACGCTTATACCATTCGTGAAGCCATTGCGGACCGCAATGTTTTGGGCTTTAAAGTGGACTTTGAGACAACAATTGATGAAAAACAAATGAAAGAAAAATATCTTTCTGGGTTTTACCGGGAGCGTTATCCCAAATGGAGTGAAGAGCAAATTCAAGAGAAAATCAACCATCTCTCTCAAGAGGATATGGATGATGCGATTGAACCAAGTTTCTACGATGAAAATCCGGATCACATTAAATTAGTAGTAGAAGACATTTTCAAAAATTGGCGTAATCGTTCTAATGAAAGCAAGTATAATGCCTTGATGACCACTCATGTGGGCGGGGGTAAGGCAAGTACGCCCATGGCGATGATGTATTTTCACGAGTTTCAGCGTGTCAACGAAGAAAATAAGCAAAAGGGCGGTCAGACTTTAAAAGTCGCCGTTACCTTCAGTCAAAATACATCGAATAATGATAGCATGTTAGCCGCAAATCAAGGTTTGCACGAGGCCATGAAAGCTTATAATGCTGAATTCGGCACTTCTTTTGGGATGGACGATGTTTCAGGCTACACTCAAGATGTGACTTCACGTTTAAATAAATCAGCCACGGACGGGAAATTCCTGGATTTGGTTATCGTGGTGGACCAACTATTAACCGGCTTTGACGCGCCGGAACTGAACACCCTTTATGTGGATAGAACTCTGAAAGGTGCCGGGTTAATCCAGGCTTATTCCAGAACGAATCGTATTGCCGATAT
>JARLHW010000070.1 GCA_031292075.1 Desulfosporosinus sp. | reverse complement strand
TGTAACGGGCGCAACCAATGGAGTCAATCAACTCTTAGCCTTAACACCTACTTCGGTAATTTACACGTTTAATGATAGTTCAAATAGTAGTTATGGGACAGCAATGATCGCCACAATTTCTGGAACCGGAGCGGCGGCTACAGTGTCTTTTGGATCGAAGTATGTGTTTGCTTCTGCGGCGACCACCGTTTGCGGCGCTGTTATGATATCCTCCACAAGCGTATATATCCCATACGGACTATCCGCCACACAGTCAAGTATAATGGCAACTATCACTGGTACAACTATCGCTTTTGGTACTGCAGTACAAATCGCTGGCGGGGCCATTTATAACTCTGGATACCCTTGTGCCTGTATGCTTGATAGTACACATGTGTTAGTGACCTACGGCATAACAAATACCTCTTATTGCTCTGTGTTCACAATCGCCGGGACGGTCTTAACTAATGGAGGGGCGAATACTGTAACCGGATGCGGGGGTAACAACCCTATTGCCCTTAGCCAATTAACCAGTACCACAGCCCTCTGCGCTTTCACTAACACTATGTTTATCGCGACAGTCTCTGGCAACACTGTAACATTTGGCGGGTTCTTTGCCGCACCATTGAGTATCTACAACAACACCAACAGTATAATTAAACTTAACAGCACGACCTTCATATTAGAAGGTACCACTACGACTCCTCAGATTGCGATCGTTTCTGTAAGCGGATCGGCTGTTACCTTCGGTAATGTCTACAGTGGATTTGGATCATACGGTGGCGCACCGACATGCGGTGTGAGTGTTCTTTCCTCTACGCAGATTTTACTTTCTTATAATTACAGTACGACGCAGGGCACATACATCGTCAATATCTCAGGGATGGTTTGCTCTGTTTGTTACCCTATAACGCAAATCCTAACAGGATCGGCAGACCACACAGAAATATCAAGTGTGTACTGCTTCAACAATAGCTCAAGCACAGTCGCTGTAGACCTTATACTTGGGACAACCTACTCGGACAGCGCGGTGATTGCCCGGCTAAGTGTATCAGCATGGTCGAGTGCTACACTAAACCTCGCGAACTGTCCAATAATCGTGGGCGCTGGTGTTGCTCTAAGCGCGTTCACCAACAACACCAACAATGTTACTATCACATGCTTTGGGCTAAATTGCTCATAAAAGGGAGGGCGTTCTTTTGTTTATTACGGATTCCAATAATATCATCATCGACATTGCGGCAGACATTCACGCAGACGGAGAATACGTCGTTGTGGTCAAGGATGAAACACTCTACTATATGGCCCAAGGATTAACGATTGTAAACCAAGACGTTACAGATGGGGTTATCCCTCAGAAATACTTGTATGAAGGAGGGAACTTTGTTTTGAATCCAAACTACGTTGACCCCAATCCAACGTCTTAAAACAGACGTTGAATGTTTTTACGTGCAACGCCTTTAACCAGGGCGTTATTTTTATGTCCATGAAAGGAGTTGGATCATCTGGGTGAGCAAGAAGAGCTCAATACACGAGTTGCCGTTTTAGAGACCAAAAACGAGGCCCAAGAGTGTCGGTTGAACTCTTTAGAGGCCGATGTGGGAAAAAAGTTCGATCGCCTTGAGGCTAAACTCGATCAAGTTTTAGAGGCTGCACGTAGCCGTCCATCTTGGATAGTCGCGCTTACGATCTCAGGTCTTTTGACAATCGCCACGGGTCTTATCATTTATTTGGTTACGAAGCATTAAGGAGGGAACTATGAGTTACACGATTGTGCAAAACTTTATCCCAGGACTACCCAAAGAAGCTTACGATGGTGGTGTTGGAAATTACGTCGGGGTAGTGGCACACGCTACTGCAAACAACGGCGACTCCGCAGATGGAGAATGCAACTACGAATCGACCACTTGGCAAAACGCGTTTGTACATTATTTCGTTGACGACCAGAAAATTGAACAAGTAGCAGATACCGACTATTTGTGTTATGGGGCAGGTCACACCGCCAATCACCTGGGGTACGCTCAGGTGGAATTGTGTCAAAGTACCGATCCAGGAAAATTCGCTGCTGCCTATGCCCAATACGTTTGGTTACTTGCAAAGTTGCTGTATAATAGGAAGCTTTCTGTTGTGGATGGAGTATCACTCATGTCCCATGCCCAAGTTTCAGCAAAATGGAAAGAGACTGATCATCAAGATCCCATCGACTACCTAGCTTCCCATGGCAAAACATGGGCTAATTTAGTGGCCGATGTAACCGCTCAATACAACGAAATGGAGGTAAATGATTTGAAACTTCAAACCTTGATTCTTTACAGTGGTGACGCCGACTTACAAATTGCAGCAGATTTGGCCCAACATTTTAGCTGCCCAATTGTACAGGCTGTCTATGCTACGGCAGATCTGCTCAGCTCCGCGATCACCAAATACCAAGTTGGGGGCGCATCGGCTCCGGCGGGCGTGACATTACTAGCTGGGGCAGACCGTTTTGCCACGATGAAGGCCGTTCTTAAATCTTTAGGCGAAATCTAATTTGAAAGGGGATAAATAAAAATGATTAGCCAAACTCTTATTTCCAGTGGTTTAACCGACACTGTAACGGCACTAACGGGCGTGCTTGTTGCTGCCTTCCTGGTGGCCTACGTCAGACAGCATTTCTCCGCTACCCAAATCAGCACGGCGTGTGGGATCGCTACAGAGGCAGTAAACTTTGCGACCCAGGCTGCTAAGAAGCTCGGCGTAACTCAGGATTTAGCCAAATATAATTCTGCACTGACAAAAGCTAAAGAACTTTCCTCAAAAGCAGGAGTTAATTTATCCGATTCCCAATGGGAAACTCTTCTGGAAAGTGCCTATAAGAAGGCTAAAGATGGATTGCAGCCACTTCAAACTGGGACGATTACTTCTGGTGATATCACCGATATGATTGCAACGGAAGTAGGGAAGATTGTACCAAATGTTCCGGTTGATACGATAACAGGATTGATTCAACAAGAGTTGAGTAAGCTGAGCCTTTCTGTAAATGTTGCTCCTACCCCCGCCCCTACTCCTACTCCTACTCAACAAGTCATTTCTCCTCCTCAACCTGCTCCCGTGAACGATTCTCCGACGGAGGTGGCAAGTTAGCGTGAAAGATGTATGTGTTGATTGCAATCGACAAACGTATTGTATGGAACCGTGTGAGAACTGGTTAATCGAGAACGACAAATGCCCAGTGTGCCAAAATAAGCTCATACGTGTTGGAGGCTGTACCGAATGTATCACTGGAGATTGGGTGCGCCCATAAGCAGACAGAGTAACCAATATCTGCGTGGGCTTATTGTAAATACTGCCTTTAGCAAGCAGTTGGGAAAAGTATCAAGCAATCCCATCAAATAATCGAGAAAAAGGAGGCTCATTAAGGGA
>JARLHW010000069.1 GCA_031292075.1 Desulfosporosinus sp. | reverse complement strand
GCGGCCTTCGGGTCGCATTCTTTTTAAAACACGGCTGCCTAATGGCGGCCTTTTATAATTGATAAGGGTAGGGATGGATTATGGTGAGCTGTGCTTTATTCATACCAACTGAATTAGGATGCACAAAAACCTGTACTAACTGTAAACGTTGGAACGGGAAGAAATGCAAGGATGAACAACGGTTACGAGAAATGTACGAAGAATCTGAGGAATTTAAAATCTATGATCAGATGATGAGAGGAAACAGAGGGGTATACCTCCCATGACAGACGAATTAGATATCCCTTGGGGGGAAGGAGATTTAATGTGAGCAAAAACAAATGGCCATCAGTCGAAGAGAAGTTAATCCTTATTGAAAAGTGGATGCGTGACGGCCTTACTGAGGAACAGGTATGTAAGAACTTAGGGATTAGCGTATTTACAATAAATGCCTATAAGAAGAAATACCCAGAGCTTGTCAAAGTCCTAAAAAAAGGAAGAGAAATTGCCATAACGGAAGTAGAGAATGCCTTATTTAAAAGGGCGCTCGGTATCACCTATGAGGAGACAAAAGTTTCGATTCGGGATGTTGACGGGGTACAAGTTAAGTTTACGGAAAAAACAACCAAGTACCAACCTCCCGACGTAGCTGCTTGCAGCATTTTATTGAAAAACAAAGACAAGGAACGGGGCTGGAGCGATAATCCTCAAAAGTTGGAACTGGAGCGGCAAATGTTCGCGTTCCATAAAGAAATGGAGAGATTAAAGTTGTATGGCGATGAAAATAATTGAAATCAGTGTAAACGACATCAAGCCTTATAAGAACAACCCAAGGAACAATGATCTAGCAGTGAAGAAAGTCGCTGAATCAATAAAACGTTTCGGATTTAAAGTCCCGATTGTTCTGGATAAAGACAATGAAATCGTAGCAGGCCACACTCGACTTAGAGCAGCCATTGAACTCGGGATGTCAGCAGTGCCTTGCTTGATTGCCGATGATCTAAGTGACGCTGAAATTAAAGCGTTTAGACTGGCAGACAACAAAACCGCGGAATATGCAGAGTGGGATTTGGAGTTATTAAGTTTGGAACTTGAAGAACTCAGTCACCTCGATCTGAATTTTTCCATGGAGGACTTCGGATTTGAACTAGATGGTGAGTCCTCAGAATCTGGTAAAGGCGAAGTCCAAGAGGACGATTTCAATACTGAGGAAGCTCTTGCGGAAATTGAATCTCCAATAAGTCAACGAGGGGACATTTGGCTGTTGGGCAAACATCGCTTGATGTGTGGGGATAGTACCTCTTTGGAGGATGTAAGCGTTCTGATGGACGGTCAAAAAGCTCGGCAGGTTTTTACAGACCCGCCTTGGAACGTTGACTACGGCGGGAGTGCGCATCCAAGTTGGAAACCAGATCGTCAGATCATGAACGATTCAATGAGTACCGCAGATTTCAAGGATTTCATGTTAAAAGTATTCTCAACCATGAGCGCGGTCAGTGAACCGGGCTGCATGACCTATGTTGTTATGAGTGCCCAAGAATGGGGATCGTTGATGGATGCCCTACGCGAGGCAGGCTATCACTGGTCGAGTACCGTCATTTGGAAAAAGGACTCCCTGGTACTATCTCGAAAAGATTACCACACCCAATACGAACCGATATGGTACGGATGGTTGGAAGGTAGCGCCAGGCTTTGTCCTCTTGAGGATAGAAAGCAGAGCGACGTGTGGGATGTACCAAGGCCGAAGCGATCCGATGAGCATCCCACGATGAAACCCATTGAACTGGTGGCGAAGGCTATCGTCAATTCAAGTCATAAAGGAGACCTGGTGCTGGATCTGTTTGGTGGATCAGGCACAACAATTCTCGCGGCAGAGCAGACAGGAAGAGTATGCTACTCAATGGAGCTCGATCCTAAATATGCTGACGTGATTGTGAAACGATTCCTTAAAAACACTGGAAACGGATCCGGTGTTTTTTTAGTTCGTGGGAATCAGAAAATCCCTTATCAAGATGTTCAGGTAACACTTGACTCCTTGGCTGGTTAGAGTGATGAATGTATCTACCAAAAAGAAAGGTAGGTACAAACCATGAGCAATGACAGTTTTGTTTATTCATTCAAGGTCATAGGAATTGAACGGAAGCAGATAGCGAGTTTCATCGCTGAGGCTCTTAGCGGGGAGGTAAGTTACGCGGGCGCTCCAAGCTTCGGATATCACATCGCGGGTTGGGAGATCGACAGGGAAGGCATTGTCACAACGTCGAAGACACAAAACGAGTCCTTGCGGACGGTATTGGACACATTAAAAACAGCCGGAGCAACCGCAGAAGGCAATGGAGCAGTAACGCTCTCCATAGAAGGCCATACTGGCAACACACTGCGTAACGTGGTCAACTTAATTTGGACTAAGCAAAGTCTGATTCAAAAGGCACTCGGTTGGGTGACGAATATAGTTCCGGCAGGTCTTGTCAAGGCTATCAACGCTGTACCCATTGATACGTTAGAAGAGTTTGCAGAAGTCATTAACGAGGCGATCGACGCAGGGAAGATTGAAGGCGAGAGCGAGTTGGAGTTTGACTTGGCCGATCGAACGGTTAGCTTCGGTTTTTCTATTGCTAGCTTGGATGCCGACGAGGTAATCTCATTCGCTACCTTATGTCAAAAGCTCAGCGAGCAGGCGAAACACCAAAAGTTCAGCTCGACCAAGCAAAAAGAGGCGGAGAACGAGAAGTACGCCATGCGCTGCTTCTTGCTCAAGTTAGGATTTATCGGTGAGGAATACAAAACCGAACGAAAGACCCTGTTAAATAAATTGAATGGCAATTCAGCCTTTCGGACACCTGAAGCCAAACAGGCTGCAGAAGCGAAGCGCAAACCCTGCACTCCAGAGGTTTCTACTGAAGGAAGTGAGAACGGATGAACGAGGTGCAAAGGAATTTCAGACGAGAAATGGGTATGGAAATCCCTGAGGACAAAACGATGGCCAAAGCAATCTACTTGGATGAACTCATGCTGCAAAGAGATATGACAGATTCGCAACGACTGTTGTTTCAGTCGGAATTAAACAAAGTAAGAAAGAACAGAACCACCGCATTGCTCTTAACATTACTTTTAGGCGGAGCTGGTGCGCATCGATATTATATGGGCCAGATCGGGTTGGGTCTTGTTTACACTTTGTTTAGTTGGACGTTTATACCGGGTATTGTGGCTCTGTTTGAATTGTTCCTTATCCAGAAGCGAGTGGATTGTTACAACGAACAGATGGCACAGGACATCGCGGTTAAGGTTAAGGCACTTACAAGGTAATGAATAGAAAGTATTTGATGAGGAACTTCACAAGAAGTTCCTTTTTTGCTGCCCAACGGTAGAGAAACAGGCGGCCAGGTGTCGCCTCACGTTGGCTCGTGTGGCGGCGGTTTATATTGGCGGGGCAAGTGTTCAGATTGGGGCAACCGAGAATACAGGGGCGAAAGGTTCCGATGGATCTCGGTATAAGACCCCCCCATACCCTTCGATTTTCTTGGTTCTTCGCTGCCGTGTGCCCAACAAACGTAGAACTCCGGCTAGATTTTTGAGTTAAAAATAGCTAGGCTTTTGGAGAATATTATTAAGATGGAAGTGCCTTTATTTTGACGGTAAATCTAAATTGAAGTTATGACGATCGCCCAGCATTCTATAAGGAAGCTTGAGAGTGATCCACAGGTGTCAAACGCTTAAGTTATTCCTGTCGAATAATCTTTAATCTAATAAGTTCATTGTACAAAACTACACCAACACTTATTGAAAAAGGCAAAACGATAAGTCCAATGAGACTACCAATAGTGCTTTTCATTAAAGTGGCATATGGCGATGATATCCATCCTAACTTAACAGAATTAATTAAATGAGACGGAAAGTAAAGAATTAAAATGTTGCTGAGAAAAATTATTATGAACACTCGTAGTGCGTTCCCTTTAATAAGCTTGACACAATACCTTATTCTATTATTTAAATTTAGATCAAGAACTACTGAAAGAGAAACAAAATATGTAATAGAGATTAAAATTCCTATAGCTAATAAGAACAAGATAATTAATGAATATTTATATAAAAAAAATAGATTCGACCTCTGAATGAATAATAGAATTAATAAAAGGACAACAATCGGTAATGCAAATAAAATTATATTACCTATGTATCTCCAAAAATACTTAGAAGATTCATTAAATACAATACGAAATAAAGCGGCTTGATTTTTAATTAGTTCCCGAACAATTATTATAATACTAATATATAACCTACTGCCAAAATATAGGATTATGCACACTAATATTAAATGAATAAAAGACATTAGTAAAGTGTTATTCCAAACTTTAAGTGATAATAAGCTTTGAATAAACTGTATTATCGTATATATAAATGAAACCTTAAATAACAGTTTGAAATTATTTTTATAAATATCAAAGCCTTTTCTCAAAACATCGAATATTATAATCTTCATCATCTTTCCTCCTCTATAATGTACTGAAAATCTTTCTTGGTAACCTCATAGGCTTAAACAGGAACTTGGTCGCTTAAATTTCTCTTATTAGCAATATGTCATATGTGACCACCTTCCAAATCATTAATTAATTACTTTTCTACAAAAAACATCCAACTCCTTTCTGATTCTAAATTTTCTCGTATTCACTGGTCAAAGAACATAAGTGTGTCTATTTAAACAAACCTCACATGCACGAGACAAATCCCCTAATAGGTGGGACTCTGCTCATATGGAACTCCGAAAGGGGTTCCTTTTTCAATTGGATACCATCACTTGAAGAGTATTTTTTAGGGGGGTTACATATGAGTACAGGTATATTAAGAACATTCTATGCAAGCACCGCTTGGAAGAAATGCCGCGATGCTTTTTTTTATGCCAAATTCGGACTGTGTGAAGACTGTGGATCGCTTGGTCAGATCGTCCACCACATCAAACCGATTACTACTAACGATGTAAGAACCGACCCCGCCAAGTGTTTCGGTTGGGATAACCTGAAACTGCTCTGCCGGGTATGTCATGAACTGCACCACATCAAGCGGAGTGACGGCCTGAGCTTTGATGCCAATGGGGACATCGTCTTTAAGAAATAAACGCTCTAGTTTGGGAGGAACAGCATGGATAATGATTCAAGGTACCACCAGATTCAAGACGAGCTCGTGGGGCTGTTTAAAGACGTGCCAGCGGAACAAATATCCATTGCCAATCATCTTATTCCGCGCATTGCCTTTATGCAGATCACGCTTGAAGACCTGGAGGAAGATATTCGGCAGAATGGCACGTTTGAATTGTCGAAAACCCTACCACGAAAGCTGCACGAGAGGCCCGTTGTAAAGACGTACAATGCCCTGATCAAAAACTACAACGGGACGATTAAGCAATTGCTCGACCGACTACCAACGCAGAACGCCGATGAAGCCGAGGATGAGTTACTGGCCTTCTTACGTAAGTAGGGGAGGTTAGATGAACTACATCCGAGAGTACCATGGTAAAATCCAAAACGGCGAAATCGTGGTTAACGCCCACATCAAGAAGCTCTATGAAAAGATCATCCTAGACTTAAATAACCCTGGTGACTATAGCTTTGACGTGGACAAAGCCACAAAACCCATCGATTTCGTAGAACGCTTTTGCAAGCAAAGCAAAGGCCGTTGGATAGGAAAACGCTTTGTACTAGACCTCTGGCAAAAAGCCATGGTACAAACCATCTTTGGTTTTGTGAATAAAGAGGGGAATCGAAAGTACAAGGAAGCCTTTACCTTGATTGGGCGTAAGAACGGTAAGAGCAGTTTGCTCGCGGCCATTGGTCTCTATATGTTGATCGCCGATGGAGAAGGCGGGAGCGAAGTATACCCGGTTGCCAATAAGCGTGATCAGGCGAAAATCATCTTCACAGAGGCACTAAACATCGTGCGGCAATCCACGCTCCTCAGTAGACACTTAGGAAAGCGCCGCACCGACATCTATTTTCCCGTCAACTTCAGCAAGTTTGAACCTCTTGCCAGTGACAGCAATGGTCTGGATGGTCTCAACACCCATTTTTGTATTATGGACGAAATCCACGCCAGTAAAGATCGAAACCTCTACGACGTCATGAAGCAAAGCATGGCGGCCCGGAAGCAGCCACTCCTCTGGTGCATTACAACGGCGGGGTTTGTTCGGGAGAATATCTTTGACGCTCAGTACAATTATGCTGTCGATACAATACAGGGCACGATTAAGGATGAACGCTTTATCGCTTTCCTTTACGAGTTGGAT
>JARLHW010000068.1 GCA_031292075.1 Desulfosporosinus sp. | reverse complement strand
TCGAACCAGACGTAGCCTTTTGGCAACATTGGTTGTGCAAGTATAGTGTACGGTCCGTGAACGATCTCCTCAACCTCGGATACCGATATCTCTCCGTTCATCTTCTTCTTCTTCGAAAAAAAGTAATTAGTAAACAGTAACTACACGTCATTCTATATTGAAACAAAAAAAATGGCAGAAATATTTGGACCCAATGCCGACCAAGCTCAGACGGTGAGAGGCGTTATGGCACCAGAGGACGATATGGGCAACTTTGCTCCTATGTCGAAATGGCGTAATACGAATGCTACTGTGGAAAGCTTTGGAGACAACCTGGTGTGCAAGTATGATCCTGAATGGGAGGGCTCTAGTTGTACTTTCCAAACCTCTCTATCTTATGTTAGAAAGCAAACTTAGATCATTCAATTCTTTTATTCGCTAAGAATATAGCGTCTGATGATGTCACATCTTTTTATGTGAAAATATATGGAGAGGCTGCCAAATAACACTTATGATAAACTGGAGACTCTTTGGCTGCTGCGAAACCACGTTTTTGGATCGCTCAACACTCCACACGATTATGATGTGCTCGCTTTGGCGTTCAAACCACTACAGAGGCCCCTAGAAAGAGCTTCTAAACGCTGCGAGCGCTGGATGGTTGAGGGGGCACTGTGGCAAGATGCTTTCTTCTTGTTCAACCTTGTTTTTACGGCGGATTGGCCCATGTCCTATTTACTTGATATTCTGGAACCGTTGGGCATGGCAATATATGCAGAAGACAGGCTGCCCCGTGGTTCCATAGGCTGTATATTTCATTTAGACGGCGTAAAACACGACGGAATCGTGTCCGAATTACGTGCTGCCGCTATAATCGAGCATTATGGAATCATTATTGCGCCACGTCCATCTTCTTTAACGCTTGCCGAAACTACCATAGAGTGCTTCGCAAGATGTTGTATCCGACCAGACCCTCAAGGCCAATGTTTTGGCTTTGAACTTGATTGTTGGCCTTGTTGGCCTCCCCCCCTCTTTATGTTGTCCGCGTTTTGCAGAAAGTAATCTTCTACCAAAATGTTAAACAAAGAAAAAAAAATGACTTTGTTCCCGCCTGTTAACTGGATCACGCTAGACCTCGAGTCAACGAGGGCTAAACAGTTTGTCGCAAACTGCACACGACTTGGCATCAAGCATAAGCCCTTTGTAGCAGAACGTGGAGACACGTTCAACCTGGCTGTCTCGCCAGCAATGACAGAGTACCTATCTAAAGCGCAGTTGGGATGTCTCTCCTCTCATATGGAGATGCTCAAAAGAACGGCGTCTGTGGATATTGATACTGAATGGGCTATGATATGCGAGGACGACGCCGATTTGTCCTGGATAGACTACTGGCAATTCACCTGGGAACAATTTGCTTCAACGATTCCAGCAGACGTTGGCATCGTGGTGTTACATGTCCATCCAAAGATAGGATTGGATAACTTCAAGCTTGGCCACTTCTTTTCAAGCTCTCCTGGCAGTGTTGTTACTGTGGTGCCTCAGAGTGGCATGACGACTTATAGCTGTGTCGCTCTAGTCGTTAGGCCTGTGGTGGCCAAGAGTCTTATGAGGCGCTATTACAACAACGAACAGCAAAAATGGGTAGGCCTGCCGCCATTTCCGTCCGACGTACTGTATGACTACTGGGACCGTGAAGGGTTTGTTAAAATCGATACCGCGCCGCTCATTGGTGAGATTGGACTGCTCGACTCTTCGATAATAGGGTCTAGCGGCAAGGTCGTTTTGAGGGCAAGAAGGGCTACAGGGGATGCGATGTTAAAGGCGCTCAAGGACCCGCGACATCACACCACGACGTTTCAGAACAGTGTAGAGATGGCTAAAAGTCTCGGTGTAGAGTTTGAAAAAGAGCTCTTGGTGCTGTTAGGTGTTACGGCATTGATAGGTACTTTTGTCGTATTGAACAAATAAACATTCTCAGTACCATTACGATAACCACATATGTATCCCTAAAAATTAAAAATTCTAAACTTTTAAAAAAAAATGTGAAAGTCCGCAACGTCCCGTCCGTCCATGGTAAAAATTGGCTAATTTTTGGACAGGACGGACAGGACGTTGGATTTTTCCAATTTCATGAAATGCACAAAAGTTCAAGTACTAAATTGAAGCCTGGAACAGTGTGCTTTGTTCTGAAATTGCATGAAAATGTCGGTCTACTTTTTCTTGTTGGTGAGGCCAATAATCACTCCAAGTGCTATAGCCAGCCCAGCTCCAAATACTGCCGTCCCTATAATGGCACGGACCTTGGCTTTGATCAAGTTTCGCTTTTCCCCCTCCATCTTATCAAGCTGATCTGCCGAGACGACCCAAGCCACCGGATCTTGATCGCCCACTGCGTTTATCCCCACAATACCTATACCTTTTGCCCCATCACGGGTCAGGCTCTTTGAAATAGAGACTTGTACAAGCCCCTTGATGTCTATTGCAGGGTCCATTTTTTGTTTGTTAAACCACACCCAAGAAATAACAATGCGGTAAATCACCGCACTTATTTCTAGTCTGCCAATGTTAACTATTGCATAACAGAAAAAATGGCAATGCTTCGTGTACGTCGTACTGGCATGGTCTGTGCTGACAATGTAGAGCCCGTCTTTGATGAATCAACCAGCCATGACGTGGTAGCCAGGTGTCCCAATGGCAAAATCAAGGGCCGCTCGACAGCCCCAATTTACGTTATTATTCGAATCAACCTTGATGGTACCGATACAGACGCTGATGTTATTGGATACTCCTACGCTTTGGAATACGGCAATCCATTCATGGAGAACATTGCGGCACGCGATGCCTTTGGAAAGTTCTGGAACTACAAGGACGGCAGCCCATGCTACGACCCAGTCAAAGACGACGGCACCGAGCGGCCTTTTCCTGAAGGAAGGTTCATCATGTGGGATGAAGTCGACCCGGATTACGAAGGCATTCCATCTGTCACTGTTGGATCTATAACCATCTACGAGGCAAAGGAGGCCGACAAGAATCGGAGACCAATAAGGCGCTATAAGATGATGCAAGCACAGCCAACCATCAACGACTTTATGTCGATTGAGACTGCTGGTGACAAGAAGTTTTTGAAATGAATAATCAATTTATGTCTTTGTTGAGCGCCAAAAGCCCCAGAACAGCACTGTATTCATTCATTCTTCTTCGCAGAACTTGTCCATTTGGCATTTTAAGCTCTCTGGCTGTATAGGTATAATGCTTGCCATAGCGGTGATATAGTCTCACTGAGCGCCTGTAGGGGACCCGAACCATCTCATGACACGCCGCTATCTTGTTCGCGATGTCGAGTATATCTTCCACTATCCAATTTAGTGGTAGACTGCCATGCAGTATTGCCCAGCTCAGCAGCTCTAGGTTTGTTGCCATTTCTTTTTTCTCCTGGAGAATACTGCACAGTTCTGCCTATATTAAAAAATGATGACGTCCCTATATACTCTCTATAATACATGGCTCATCTTGCCCCAAGACGTATAGGTGACGTGACGGCTAGTGACGTCCCAACTATTTGTGGCGAGAATGCATTTTCAACTGCCGACTCTGTTCTACGTAAAAAGGTGTTCAAATTCGATTCTGTCGACACTCCTGCGACACTGCATGGCAAAACTTTTGAGCCCGTCGCCATCGCCGAGTTCTGCGAGAGAACAGGTGCAGTTGTTGTCTATCCCGGATATGTGCTCCACAACCATTATCCATGGCTGGGCGGCACTGTCGATGGTATTGCGACGATGACTCGTGACGTTACTCTTAATGGCATCCTTATCCCTGTTGGGACTGTTGTTGTTATAGAGGTCAAATGCCCATATAGTAGGCAAATCAAAGAAAGTGAGCTACCAGGGCAGTATGTCGGGCAGGTTCAGACCTACATGGAAATTCTCGACCTCGAGATCTGCATTTTCATCCAGTACAAGCCACCCGGTGTCAGAGCCAAGGCCAAATTCACCATGCTCGCTGTCCCTCGCGATCGGGTTTACATGGCTCTGAGGCTACCGTATCTCAAGAAGTTCTGGGACAAGCTCAACATCATGAATGCCTATGTGAACACGGTCGTTACAGTCATTCAGAGGGCTTGGCGAATGTACTTGGCGCGCCGAGCGTTCGATGGTGCAGCAAAAAGGCGAATGATTTTGAGTCTTAGCTGTGCATCCATAGTCGGCAAGATTGCCGGTTTTATGCGCAAAAAAGAGATTGACGAGATCAGAGCGGCTGCCTTTATGTTCCCTCCTATTGTGCCGGGTGGTGAGGCCATGCAGGTATGGGTCGATTTCACAGATGCCGATTATGGCCACCACGTCCTGCCCTTTTCCTATTCTCGTCGTCCTGTTGAGGCCGCGCGCCCTGCGCATACTGGTGAAATTTTAGTTTCCTACTAGAAGAATCCCCAAGACCAACTTTTTTCCTTTTTTTTTGAAAAAAAAAAAAAGAATATGGATACGACAGTACTACGAGTTGCCGCTGTGGATCCCGGAAAGGTCAACCCTGCAGTATGGATAGGGACTGTGGACTTTAGCGTAAATAAGATCAAAACGGAATGGGGCGGGGCGGGAGCGGATATCATAGAGACAGATGCGACAATCTCGGAGAACGCCGTCCACATGGGCCAACTTATTGCTTCTCGCCACGACGACGACCCGATAAAAGCGGTGGCCGTTGAGACTCCATCAACCTTTAACGGCAAGGGTGCTTTTGTGAATGTTAGTGCTGCGGTGGGGGCTGGGGTCACATATGGTTATCTGCGAGGATGCGGTATCCCCAATGTCTGTATGAGCAATTATCGTACAAAGGGGCGGGCTATTGAGCATTTTGCTGAGGTGCTTGATGTCACCTTAAAGCCTCATCTACCCGGTAGCGACAAGGCTACGAGGGCCAAAAATAGGCTTATAAATAAGCACAATGCGAAAGGGGTCATCATCGAACTGTTAAAGTTCTCAGAGGATACTGTGGGATCTGAATTGTTGGAGAGGCATCGAGAAAAGAAGGACGATATAGCAGATGCCATTTTACTGGCTTGTGGGTTGGCGTTGGAGCAAAAGAAGAAGAAGAAAAAGAGAGCGCCCAGCAAGAAAAAGTAAATTTATACCCCCACTTCCAATAGACCCCCACCCAACGTACTTGTTTTGCAAAGCAAAAAAAGCAAAAGTGAAAAATGGAAGGCGTCACAATCTACCTTAGTGGGACAACGGTCCTCATGATATACCTGTCGGCTCTGGTGTTTTCAATGTTTGTTATCGAAAAGGTTATGAAAAAGCCTCAAGCCACCAGGGAGACTATGACGATATCGATCGATCAGCCCATCCCTGTCTGCATGGCTTCTTCTGTAGAAGAGGAGGATTCAGATTCAGAGGAAGACGACGAACCTTTGGAGACCGAAGGCCAGAAAGAAGAAAAGGGCAATGAGGAGAAGATGGTTGAAGAGAAAGAGGATTAACAAGGGCACTCTATATTTTATTGTGCTCCAAAATTTTGTTTAGGATATCTCGATCCGAGAGCTTCTTTACGAACTCTTTCCAACTGAGCGACCGGCGCTGCATCGCTATAGTTGAGTCCTCGCATCAGTCTCTCGTCCTTTGTAGGGTTCGCCGCCACTAGAGTACTGAGTAGCGAAAAGTATTCCCGGCCAGAAAGATTTTCAGGATCAACGGCTTCTACGACGATACTGCGATAGGTGCTTTCTACTGTTGCCGTCGCATATGGGTTTAGCAAAGGCACTGTTGTGTTGATCGCGATGTTGTCTCCATCCTCCTCATATTGCACGTCAACAAGAACCCTTGCGACAGCAGTGTTGCTCCTCAAGGTATATGGGTACAAAGTGCCATCCATTTGTAGAAAGTAAGTCACAAACCCATTCGTGTCCCCCTTACCTTGCAGTTCGCCCCAGGCGTTATACATCCGAATCGTACATCCTTGCGGTAGAGTGACAATGTAGTTTGTCACCGACAGCGTGAGCCATGCCCCCCACTGCCGCTTTTGGAGTTGGACAAAACGGCCAATGTTGTCGCTATTTTGTCTCATCCCCATTTCTGTCAGTATCAAAGGCATACCCTTTCGGTAGGCATAGACC